>NZ_JBITZP010000033.1:0-65222 GCF_044546945.1 Kitasatospora sp. NPDC053057
AAGCAGCGAGCCAGGCGCCACGACGTCGGCAAGACCGTCAAACGCGCCGAGTCGATCAAGGAACACCAAGCCCGCCGAGGTTAAACGGCAAGCTTGATTGAACGTCAGATTTCCGTTAGCCGCCGGTGGCTTTTCCCGGCACAGACCGGGCTGCGATGTTCGCACTGTCCGGATCGGACGCGCCGGGACCGGCCCCGCCCTCTCCTCAACCCAGCATCGCGCGTTCCGCGCAGATTGGTTGAACCGTGTCGATAGCCCCGCCGACGACCGGCGCTGCCGTCAACCCTCCACCGCGCGGCCGCCCGGCCGGGCACCGCGCCCGCCTCGGCCCGGCCCGGTCCGCCGCGGCCGCCCTGCGCGAGCTGTTCGAGACGCTCGGGCGCCTGAGGCTGCGCGGCTACGATCCGCGTGCGGTGGCCGTCTGCGTCGCACTGAGCCTGCTGAGCCTCGCGCTCTCCCAGGCCCCGGCCTCCGCGACCGCGGCACGGCCCCTGCGGGCCGCCGCGGCGAGCACGGCCGGCGCCCTGCCGAACCCGGCGACCATCACTCAGAACAGCTCCGGTGACCTGACGATCAGCTACCCCGTCGACAACGTCGACCCAGCTCTCGTCAAGGCCCACGTCCAAGACTTCATCGGCTCGGCGACCCCGTCCCCGACCGCCGTCAGCGACAAGATCGCGCAGAGCATCGCCGCGTGGGACGCCAAGGAGCCGGTGGGCACCCTGGGCCACATCGACGCGAAGTGGCCCGGCTGCGCGTGCACCCTCACGGTGAACTCGACGGGCAGCGGCAACTCGGCGACCAACACCCTGACCCTGGACGTGCCCGCGGCCGCGCTGGGCAATGCCGTCATCCCGCAGGGCGCCCCGTTCGACAAGGACAGCTACTGGGCCAACTTCATCGCCGGCGGCCTCGGCACGCTGATCGCCGTCGCCGGCGGAATCGTCTGCGCCTACGCCATCGGCGCCACCGGCCCCATCGGCGCGGCGGTGTGCGGCGCGGTCGCGGGCGCCCTCCAGGCGTTCACGACGCCCTGGATCACGGCCCTGCTCACCGGTCAGGACTTCTTCAACGACCCGGTCGTCTGGGGCAACGCCCTCCTCGCGGCCTTCTGGGGCGCGGTCAGCGGAGCCGCGGTCGGCCTCGCGATCGGCTGGACCGGGGTGAGCCTCAAGGGCGTTCTCGACGGGGTCGGGGCCAACATCCGAGCCGCCCTGGGCGCCCTCGATGACAGGACGGGTGGCTGGATCGGCAAGGGGCTCGGCACCCTGGCCTATCTGATCAGCAAGATCGGGGCCGGGACCGGCCCGGCGGCGCGGACCTTCATCACCTCACCGAACTGCGGCGACTTCTGCGGAATGGCACCGGCCCTCAACACGCCGAACTTCCTTCGTATCCTCCCCTTCGGTGACTCGATCACGTTCGGGATCCAGAGCTCGACCGGCGGCGGCTACCGGTGCGACCTGTCGGACTCGCAGACCGCCATGGGGCTGGGCAACATCTACGCCGGCAGCCAGACGGCCGGCCCCTGCGCGCAGAACGCGAACGAGGGGCACCCCGGCTGGACCATCGAGGGCCTCCAATCCCTGGAGCAGTGCACCATCGCGGGCTACCAGCCCAACGTGGTGCTGCTGGACGCGGGCACCAACGACATCAACGTCGCCACCCCATGGGTCAACGTCGCCGGTGGTGACCCCACCCACGCCGCCCACGCGATGGAGGACCTGATCACCTCCGTCCGCAACGACGATCCGGGCGTCACCATCGTGGTCGGCGGGCTCATCCCCACCACCAACGCCACCACCGCCGCCAACATGGCGTCCTTCAACCAGCAGGTCAGCTCCTGGATCAACCAGCAGCAGCAGAGCGGCTGGCACGTCCGCTGGGCCGACATGGGCTCCATCCAGACCGGCGACCTCGCCGACGGCCTGCACCCCAACGACACCGGCTACCAGAAGATGGCCGCCGCCTGGGGCGCCGGAATCAACCAGACGATCCTCGACGGCTGGGTCCATCCGGCCAACGCGCCCGGGAAGGGCTGCGCGAACCCGACGCCGAGCGGGCCCCCGGCCCCGACCTGGCAGGCCCAGGGCGTCGTCGCCCCCCGGCGTGCAGGGCTACAGCCCGCCGGTCTGGAACGCCCAGGGCCAGGTCGCGCCCGGCGTGCAAGGCTCCGGCTGGACCGACGCCGTCGGCCAGCAGATCCGCTTCGCCCCGCTGTTCGGCTCCGGCCGATCCGACTACCTGTTCATCCGCCCGGACAGCTCCGTCCTCGGCTGGCGCAACGACGGACCCGCCCCGGGCGGGGGCATCACCTGGACCTCCGTCGGCCTGGTGGTCCCCGGCATCCAGGCCTCCGGCTACAAGGGTCCCGGCGACGGCACCCTCTCGTTCGTCGACCTGACGGGCCAGGGCAGGGCCGACTACGTCTGGACCAAGAACGACGGCACCACCCTGACGTGGCTCAACTCCGGCGCCAGCTCCGCCGGACAACCCGTCTGGGTCGGCCCGTTCACCATCTTCCCGGGCAGCACCGCGGCAGCGGCCGGCTACACCGGCCCGCAGTCCGGCACCCTCCAGTTCGCCGACCTCAGCGGCGACGGCTGGCCCGACCTCGTCTGGACCAAGCCCGACGGCACCGTCCACTGGTGGGAGAGCGGGCACGACGGCCTGGTCAACCACACCTGGACCGACCGCGGCAACCTCGCGAGCATCGGCGCCCCCGGCGGCGAACTGCACTTCGCCAAGGCCACCGGCGGCGCCCGGGCCGACCTGCTCGACATCCGGCCCGACAGTTCGGTGGTCGGCTACGGCCTGCGCGACAACGGCAGCGGCGGCCTGTCCTGGGGTTCCGAGGGCCTGATCGCCCCCGGCGTCCAGGGCGTCGGCTACACCGGAGCGGGCGACGGCGACATCGACTTCGCCGATCTGTCCGGCCACGGCCGCGCCGACTACGTCTGGGTCAAGCCCGACAGCTCGGCGCTGATGTGGCAGAACACCGCCGGCGCCGGCCTGGACGACCAGATCCGCTTCGCCCCACTGGACACCGGCAACACCAAGCGCGCCGACTACCTCGACATCTCACCGCTCGACGGATCCATCACCGCCTGGGCGAACGTCGGGCAGGCCGCCGCCGGTGGCGCCTACACCTGGGTACCCCAGAACACCGTCTTCGCGGGCGTTCCCGGCTACCAGGGGCAGGGCAACGGCAGCATCGGCAACATCCAGCTCGCCCACGTCACCTCGCCCGGCCAGATCGCACAGGACGCGCTGTACATCCGCCCCGACGGCTCGGTCCAGGGCTGGGTGCTCCTGACCGGCAACGCCACCAACGTGCCGCTGGGCACCGTCGTGCCCGCCCTCAAGAACGGCTACGACGGCACCGGCGAGATCCAGTTCGCCGACATGGACGGCAAGGGCACCGCCGACTACCTGTGGGTGCACCCCGACAGCTCCGTCAGCATGTGGCAGAACCAGTACCCCAACTGGATCCCCAAGGGCGAGATCGCCGTAGGCGTCCAGGCCTCCGGCTGGACCGACTCCCCGGGCCAGCACATCCGCTTCGCCGACCTCACCGGCTCCGGCCGGGCCGACTACCTGTTCATCCGACCCGACAGCTCCGTGATGGCCTGGTTCAACCCCGGACCCAGCGCCAACTACGCCTGGCAGCCCATGGGACAGATCGCCGCCGGTGTCCAGGGCTCCGGCTGGACGGCCGGAGCCCCCGGCAACACCATCCAGTTCGCCGACCTCAACGGCGACGGCAGGGCCGACTACCTGTGGGTGCGGCCTGACAGTTCCGTCCTCATGTGGCAGAACACCCCGGGCTAGGCGTGCCGCACTGGCGGCTCACCCCGCCGCTGCACGCAGGCTCACGGTCCCGCTCCGCCCGTCCTCCGACGGGCGGAGCGGGACCACCACCGCACCGGCTCGCAGTCCCAACCGCCCGGCAGTGCAACCTTGTTCGCATCCTCGTGACCCTCAGGAGCCGACCGTGCCCTTCCTCCCCCACCTGCGCTCGCGCCTGCTCCGGGGCGCAGTGGCGGCCACGCTGGCGGCCCTCGCGCTCGCCTTCGCCTTCGGCTGCTCCCGGGCCGGCACCGGGGTCGGCGCCGCACCCTCCAGCCCCGCGCCGACCGTTGCCGCCGTCTCGGGCACACTGACCGGCGTCTCGTGCACCTCCTCGACCTGCGTCGCCGTCGGCTCGTACGGACGGACCTCCGTCGGCACCGTCCCCGTCGCCGAGGCGACCCGGCCACTGGCCGAGTTCTGGGACGGGTCGCACTGGCGCGCCCAGCAACCGCCGGTGCCGCCCGAGGCGGCGGTGGCGATGACCGTCCTGCAGAGCACGCTCACCAGCGTCTCCTGCACCTCGCCCTCGGCCTGCTCCGCGATCGGCTCCTACACCAAGGGCCACGGCAAGGTGCCCTTCGCCGAGACCTGGGACGGCACCACCTGGACCGTCCACCCCATCGCCCAACCGACCGACGCCACCAGCACGGAACTGCACCGCGTCTCCTGCACCTCGCCCACCGCGTGCACGGCGGTCGGCTCCTGGACCCGCCGCCCCGACGCCGTCCTCTCCTCCACCGAGCCCGGAGCCGAGCCGCTGGCCGAGCGCTGGGACGGCCGGGCCTGGACCCTGGACGATGTCCCCGCCCCGACCGACAGCCGAGGCAGCCACCTGGACGGCCTGGCCTGCCCCGCACCCACCGCCTGCACCGCGGTCGGCACCGCGCTCGACGCAGATCCCGCCGTCACCTCCGAACACGCCTTCGCCACCGCCTGGGACGGCAACCACTGGACCACCCAGCAGCTGGACGAGCCCGCCGGCGCCAGCAGCACCCTCCTGACCGCCCTCTCCTGCACGACAGCCCCCTGGTGCACGGCGATCGGCTTCGCCGTGACCGGGACGAACGTGGCAGCACTGACCGAGACGACCGACGGGACAAGCTGGCACACACTCAACCCGACCGCCCCCACCGGATCCGGCGCCACCCTCACCGACATCTCCTGCGGCGGCGCCACCGACTGCGTCGGCGTCGGCAGCACCACGGCCACCACGGGCATCCGCCCGGCCGCCGAAATCCTGGACGCCACGGCCCGGACCAACCGCCCACCGCTCGCTCCGCCCGGCGCACAACGGGCCTACTTCACCGGTGTCTCCTGCGCCGGCCCGGCCCACTGCATGGCCGTCGGCGAGGCCGTACCCAGCACCACCGTGGCCATGACCCAGCAGTGGGACGGCCGACGCTGGACCCTCGAACCGGTGCCGATGCCCACAGCCGCATAAGCAGGGACAGAGCCGAGAGCGGGCAGTGGCTGTGCGGTGCCCCGCCTGCCGGAACCTCAGCCCTGCGCGGTCGGCCGGACGACGATGTCGTTGACGTCCACCGTGTCCGCCTGGGCGACGGCGAAGGCGATCGTCTCCCCCACGGCCTCCGGCGGGATCGCGAACTTCTCCCTCGCGGCAGCGAGTTCCGCACGCACGCGATCGTCCGGAACGGAATCGATGAAGTCGGTCCGGACGAATCCGGGCGAGACCACGGTGACCCGCACACTGTCCCCGGCCTCCTGGCGAAGGCCTTCGGACAGGGTGCGCACCGCGTTCTTGGTCGCGGCGTACACCACCTGATTGGGCACGATCCGCAGGCCCGCGGTGGAGACGACGTTGACGAAGTGGCCGCTACCTTGCGCACGGAAGACCGGCAGGGCGGCGGCGATTCCGTACAGCACGCCCTTGATGTTGACGTCGACCATCGCCTCCCAGTCCTCGACCCGCAACTCGTCGAGCGCGGAGACCGGCCCGATGCCGGCGTTGCTGACCAGCACGTCCAGGCGGCCGAACCGCTCGCGTGCGAGCGCCACGAGGGCGGTCAGATCGGCGCGGCGGGTGACGTCCGTGCTGGTCCAGGCGACCTGGCCCCCCTTCGCCGCGATGCGCGCCGCGAGGTCCCGCAGACGCTCGGTGCGCCGGGCACCGAGCACGACCCGCGCGCCCCGTCCGGCCAGCAGCAGGGCGGTGGCCTCGCCGATCCCGCTGCTGGCGCCGGTGATGGCGATGACCTTGCCGTCGACTCCCGACATGTGCGACCCCTCAATAGTCCAAGCGAATGTCAGGTTGCGACCTTAACTGGCGCGTCAAGGCAGGGCTACGGGCGTTCGACGTGCCCAACGCACCGTTCGTCGACGCAGCCCACGCCCTCATCAGAGGCGAGCGGGTTCCTCCGCTCATCCTCGTCGGCGGCAGGCAGGACAACCTGGTCTGCCTCGACTTTCTGGAACCCCCGCACAGCCGTGTCAGTCCCGCAGGGTCTGCCGCTGTCCGCTCTCGGCGGACCTCTTGATGGCATCAAGCAGGCGGTGCGTGCGCAAGGCGGTGCCGAAGTCCGGCTCGAACGGCTCCCCGGTACGGATCGCGTGCGCCAGATCGGCGTACACCTGGCGCACGTTGCGCACCGCGGGCGGCGCGGCAGCCGGCTGCCGCCGGTAGCGCTCGGGCACCTCCAGCTCCACCGGCCTCCCGCCACCGCCCGCCGCGTGGGTGAGTACGAATTCGGGGCCGACCAGCGAGTCGTCCGTGGAGCGCAGCACCAGCCGGCCGGCGCGCCCGTGCACCTCGATGCGGAAGCCGTCGCCGTGGGGGCCGCCCGTCATGAAGTGTGCCGATGCGGCGGCACCGGACTGGAGCAGCCCGGCCACCGCGATCTGGTCCGGGGAGGTTACCTCGATCTCCCGACCGGTCTCTTCCAGCGTGATGCGGCGGATCCGGGTCGTCAGTGTCGCCGACAGTTCGGTGAAGTCGCCGACGATGAAGCGGTACATGTCCATCGAGTGGCCGCCCACGACCGCCACGTGGTTGACGCCCTTGGTGTGGTCGAACAGCGCGGCGTACCGTTCGGACCAGACCTCCGGTGTCGACAGGGAGTACGTCAGCGAGGTCGACAGCACCTCTCCGACGAGGCCGTCCGCGATCAGGTCGCGCATCAGCCGGACCGCCGGGTGGTGGCGGCTCTGCAGTCCCACCGCGTGCCGCACCCCTGCGGACTCCGCCTCCGTACGGAACTGCTCGGCCTGTGCCGCGGACAGGGTCAGTGGCCACTCGCTGTAGACGTGCTTGCCCGCCGCGATGGCCGCGGAGACCAGCCCGTCGCGACGCGGAAGCTGTACGGCGATGGTGACCAGGTCGACCTCCGGGTGCGCCATGAGCGCCTCGGGGTCGGTGAAGGCGTGCCGGGCGCCCCACACCTCGGCCGCGGCCCCCGCCGATGCGTCGCTGGTCCCGGCGACCGCGGTGATCTCGTAGTCGTCGAGCGCCGCGAGCGCCGGCAGGTGCACCCCGCGTGCCCAGCCCCGTTGTGCGTGCGCGCCGACGACTCCCACTCGGATCTTGTCCGCCACGATGAACCCTCTCGTTTCCGTCTGAACTCGTCTGCCTGGTCGGCCTGTTCTTTTGGCTGGTGGTACCAGCTGCCGGGCGTGCCCGTTGCGGCCCCTGGCTGGCGCACGGGTTCCGTGCCCATGCCGCTATCGCGCGGCCGCCGTGCGCGGACCGACTAGGTGCACGTCTTGTTACAGAGGTAATGTTCTGAAACCATGCCCGGCAGCGGAAGGAGGCACTTTCATGTCCCAGAGGAACACCCGTGTGACACCCCAGGTCAGCGGCTCAGATCGGTGCGAATCTCCTGCCGCGGAGGCTGCCTGCTCGGTCCTCGAAGTCCTCGGACGGGTGAGTGGGAAGTGGAGTATCGGCATCCTGCTCGTCACCACCCAAGGCCCGGCGCGCTTCACCGAACTGGAGCGCCAGGTCAAGGGCATCAGCCGCCGCATGCTCACCCTCACCCTGCGCAACCTGGAACGGGACGGCCTGCTGACCCGCACCGTCTACCCGACCGTTCCGCCCAAGGTGGAGTACACCGCCACCCCGATGGCCCGCGAGCTGTATGAATCGCTGCTGGCGCTCACCGGCTGGGCCGAACGCCATCGCCACCAGATCGACCAGGCCCGCACCGCCTACGACAACGCCCAGGTCGAGGAGGCGGCCATCCCGGCCCCGGCAGCCTGAGAGGGAGTACTGCGGGCCGCTGCCGGAGTTCAGCTTGAGTTGGCCTCCGGGGCGTTTCAGCTTGGCACGGGTGTTCTTCGGTGTGCCGCGGCTCGGGTCCAGGCCGACGGCTCGCCCGCCCCTGTCACGGGGGGCGAGCCGTCGGTGCCCTCCGGGGGAGGACGCCGCTACTGCGGCGTCACGTAGGCGCCGGAGATGCCGCCGTCGACGAGGAAGGTGTTCGCGGTCATGAAGGACGAGTCGTCGGAGGCGAGGAAGGCCACCGCTGCGGCGATCTCCTCGGGCTCGGCGAAGCGGCCGAGCGGGATGTGGACCAGTCGACGGGCAGCCCGCTCCGGGTCCTTGGCGAACAGTTCCCGCAGCAGCGGGGTGTTCACCGGGCCGGGGCAGAGCGCGTTGACCCGGATGCCCTCGCGGGCGAACTGCACGCCCAGCTCGCGGGACATGGCCAGCACTCCGCCCTTGGAGGCGCTGTAGGAGATCTGCGAGGTGGCCGCGCCCATCACGGCGACGAACGAGGCGGTGTTGATGATCGACCCCTTGCCCTGGCGCCGCATGTGCGGGATCGCGTACTTGCAGCACAGGTAGACGCTGGTCAGATTGACCTCCTGGACCCTCTTCCAGGCGTCCAGGCCGGTGGTGAGGATGGAGTCGTCGTCCGGCGGCGAGATGCCCGCGTTGTTGAAGGCGATGTCGAGCCGCCCGTACTCGTCGACGACCCGCTGGAAGAGGTCGCGCACCGCCTGCTCGTCGGTGACGTCGGCCTCGATGAACAGGCCGCCGACCTCGTTCGCGGCCTTGGCGCCGGTCTCCGCGTCGAGGTCGACGCAGACCACCTTGGCGCCCTCGGCGGCGAAGCGGCGGGCGGTCGCCAGGCCGATGCCGCTGCCCGCGCCGGTGATGACGGCCACCCGGCCGTCGAGTCGCTGGGTCATGATGATCACTCCTCCGTGGAGATGAAGACGTTCTTGGTCTGGGTGAAGGCGTCGAGGGCGTCCGGACCGAGCTCGCGGCCGAGGCCGGACTGCTTGAAGCCGCCGAACGGCGTGGTGTAGCGCACCGAGGAGTGCGAGTTGACGGACAGGTTGCCGGCGTCCACGCCGCGCGAGACCCGCAGTGCGCGCCCGACGTCCCTAGTCCAGATGGAGCCGGACAGCCCGTACTCGGTGGCGTTGGCGATGCGCAGGGCGTCCTGTTCGTCGCGGAACGGGACGACCGCGACGACCGGGCCGAAGATCTCCTCGGTGAAGACGCGGTCGTCGTGCCGCACGGGCGCGAGCACGGTCGGCGGGTACCAGAAGCCGGGCCCGTCGGGGGCGCTGCCGCGGAAGGCGACAGCCGACCCGTCCGGGACGTAGGAGGAGACCCGCGCCCGGTGGGCAGCGGAGATCAGCGGGCCCATCTCGGTCTTCTCGTCGGTCGGGTCACCGACCCGCACGCCGCGGACGGCTGGTTCCAGGAGCTCCAGGAAGTCCTCGAAAACGGATGCTTCGACCAGGATCCGGGAGCGGGCGCAGCAGTCCTGGCCGGCGTTGTCGAAGACCGCGTAGGGGGCCGTCGCGGCGGCCTTGGCGAGGTCGGCGTCGGCGAAGACGATGTTGGCGCTCTTGCCACCGAGTTCGAGGGTGACGGGCTTCACCTGGGCGGCGCAGCCCGCCATGATCTCCTTGCCGACCCGGGTCGAGCCGGTGAACACCACCTTGCGCACGTCGGGGTGGGTGACGAAGCGCTGTCCGACGACCGGGCCGCGGCCGGGCAGGATCTGCAGCACGCCTTCCGGGATCCCGGCCTGGAGGGCGAGTTCGCCGAGGCGCAGGGCGGTGAGTGGAGTGAGTTCGGCCGGTTTGACGATGACGGTGTTGCCGGCGGCCAGCGCCGGGGCCAGGGCCCAGGCGGCGATCGGCATCGGGAAGTTCCACGGCACGATGACCCCGACCACGCCGATCGGTTCCTGGAAGGTGAGATCGATGCCGCCCGACACCGGGATCTGTCGGCCGAACAGCCGCTCGGGCGCGGCGGCGTAGTACTCGATGACGTCACGCGCGTTGCCCGCCTCCCAGCGCGCGTTGCCGATGGTGTGGCCGGCGTTGGCGACCTCCAGGGCGGCAAGGTGCTCGCGGTCGGCGTCGACGGCGGCGGCGAAGGAGCGCAGCAGCCGGGCCCGGTCGGCGGGTGCCACCCGGCGCCAGGCGTCGAAGGCGGCGCGGGCGCGGGCGACGGCGGCATCGGTTTCGGCGAGGCCAGCCAGTTCGACGGTGGTGATCACCTCCTCGGTGGCGGGGTTGACGACCTCGAAGAGGTCCGGTGCGGTCATGGGGCTGTCTCCCTGTGTGTGGAGGTGGTCTGGCCGGCGGCGACCAGGGCCTGGAAGAGGCGCAGGTCGTCGGGGTTCGTCTCGGGGTGCCACTGGACGCCCAACGCGAAGCGGCGGCCCGCCAGTTCGAGCCCTTCGACGGTGCCGTCGGCGCTGCGGGCGGTGACCTGCAGACCGGCGCCGAGCCGGTCGACGGCCTGGTGGTGGTAGCAGGAGACCTCGGCGGTCGGCCCCAGGACGTCGGCGAGCCGGCTGCCCGCCACCACGCCGACCCGGTGGCGGACGTAGCGGGCGGGGACGATCTGGTGGTTCCCGTCGGGCAGGTGTTGCAGGAGGGTGCCGCCGAGTTCGACGTTGAGCAGCTGCATGCCGCGGCAGACGCCGAGCACCGGCAGGTCCCGGGTGAGGGCGGTGTGCAGGAGCATGCTCTCCCAACCGTCGCGGGCGTGGTGCGGCGGGCCGGTGCGCGGGTCGGCGTCCGCCGCGTACCGGGCCGGGTCGACGTCCGGTCCGCCGGCGAGGACGAGTCCGTCCAGGGCGTCGAGCAGGTGGTCGGCACCGCCGGGTTGCGGCGGCAGCAACACCGGGGTGCCGCCCGCGCGGACGACGGCGTCGACGTACGTCTGGGGCACGAGGGAGGCGCGCTGGTTCCAGACGGACCAGGCGGCGTCGTCCTGGTAGCTGGTGATGCCGATCAGCGGTCGTCGGCGGTCGTTGCGCGTCACAGCCGCTCGAAGCCGCGGCGCCGCTCCCAGTCGGTCACCGCCCGTTCGTAGGAGGCGAGTTCGGCGCGTCCGGCGTGGGTGTAGTGCCGGACGACGTCCTTGCCGAAGGCCTCGGTGGCGACTGCGCTGCGCTCGAAGGCGTCGACCGCGTCGCGCAGGGTGGCGGGCACCCGGGGCGCGGCGGAGGCGTACGCGTTTCCGGTGAACTCCGGTTCGAGTTCGAGCTGTTGCTCGACGCCGTGCAGTCCGGCCGCGATCAGCGCGGCGACCGCGAGGTACGGGTTGACGTCACCGCCGGGGACGCGGTTCTCGAAGCGCAGCGAGGGGCCGTGGCCGACCACGCGCAGGGCGCAGGTGCGGTTGTCGCGGCCCCAGGCGATGGCGGTGGGTGCGAAGCTGCCGGGCACATAGCGCTTGTAGGAGTTGACGGTGGGTGCGAGCAGCAGGGCGAAGTCGGCCAGGCAGGCGAGCTGTCCGGCGAGGAAGTGCTCCATGGTGCGGGAGAAGCCGTGCGGACGGTCACCGGCGAACACCGGGGCGCCCTGCTCGTCGCGCAGGCTCAGATGGATGTGGCAGGAGTTGCCCTCGCGTTCGTCGTACTTCGCCATGAACGTGAGGCTGCAGCCCTCCTGGGCGGCGATCTCCTTGGCGCCGGTCTTGTAGACGGCGTGGTTGTCGCAGGTGGTGAGGGCGTCGGCGTACTTGAAGGCGATCTCGTGCTGGCCGAGGTTGCACTCGCCCTTGGCGGACTCGACGGTGAGGCCGGCGCCGGCCATGCCGTTGCGGAGTCGGCGCAGGAGGGGCTCGATCCGGCCGGTGCCGAGGATGGAGTAGTCGACGTTGTACTGGTTGGCCGGGGTGAGCCGGGCGTAGTCCTTGCCCCAGGCCTGTTCGTAGGTGTCCTGGAAGACAATGAACTCCAGCTCGGTGGCGGCCTGGGCCTGCCAGCCGTAACCGGCCAGCCGGTCCAGCTGGCGTTGTAGGACCTGGCGCGGGGAGACGGCGACCGGGCTGCCGTCGTGGTGGGTGACGTCGCACTGCACCATGACGGTGGCGGGGTGCCAGGGGACGGACCGCAGGGTGGCGAGGTCGGGGCGCAGCACCAGGTCGCCGTAGCCGTTCTCCCAGGAGGAGATCTCGTACCCGTCGACGGTGTTCATGTCGACGTCGACGGCCAGCAGGTAGCCGCAGCCTTCCGCAGCGCCGGGCACGACGTCGTCGAGGAAGTACTCGGCGGCGACGCGTTTGCCCTGGAGGCGCCCCTGCATGTCGGTCATGGCGAGCACGACGGTGTCGACGGATCCGTCGGCGACGTGGGCGCGCAGTTCGTCGAGGGTGAGCCGGGGGCTGGTCATCGGACCTCCAGTTCGGTGTCCCGTGCGTCGGGTTCGGGTGGCGTGCCGTGGACGGTCGGCCCGGTGAACCAGTGCCGGGCGGAGGCCAGCCACCACAGGCCGGCGAATCCGACGACGACGGCCACGGCGACGGGTGTGTAGTTGAAGCTCTCGACGGTGATCGGGCTGACGGTGGGGAGCATGAACAGGACCGTGATCACCGCGGTCCAGCCGACCGCGACGACGCCGATCGGCCGGCTCCATCGGCCCAGGTGCCAGGGGCCGCGCGGAAAGTCCTCGCCCTGGCGCAGCCGCAGGTAGACCGGGATGACGTAGGAGATGTAGAGGCCGATGACGGAGATGGAGGTCACGGCGGTGTAGGCGGTGGTGTTCCAGAGCGCGGGCAGCCCGAGCAGCAACGCGCCGCCCGTCGCCAGCCAGACCGCGTTGGTCGGGGTCTGGGTGCGCGGGTCGATGCGGTGCCACAGGCGGGAGCCGGGCAGCGCGCCGTCCCGGGAGAAGGCGTAGATCATACGGGAGTTGGCGGTGACGGAGGCCATGCCGCAGAAGAACTGGGCGCCGATGACGATGAGCAGCAGGAGCTGGGCGCCGCCGGCGCCGATCGCGTCGATGAAGATCTGCGCGGGCGGGACGTCCGTGTCGCTGGCGAGCGCGCCGTCGTAGTCGCGGATCGCGAAGGTGATGCCGAGCAGCAGGATCCAGCCCGCCACCAGGGAGACGGTGATGGCGTTGACGATGCCGCGCGGGCCGGAGCGGGCGGCGTCGTGGGTCTCTTCGGTCATGTGCGCGGAGGCGTCATAGCCGGTGAGGGTGTACTGGGCCATCAGCAGGCCGAGCATCGCGACGTAGAACTGGTTGTGGAAGCCGGTCTGGTTGACGAATTCCGTGAGGACGAAGGAGACGGAGGCGTGCCGGTCGGGGAGCACGGTGAGCGCACCGACGATGACCGCGACGCCCACCAGGTGCCACCACACGGACACGCTGTTGAGGACCGCGACCAGGCGCACCCCCCGGGTGTTGAGCAGGCCGTGCACCAGCAGGATGACGGCGAAGATCTCCATGGTGTGCGCGGGGCTGGCCGCGACGCCGAAGCGGAGGGTGAGGAACGCGTTGGTGAAGAAGGCGGCGCCGTAGTCGACGCTGGCGGTCACCGCGACCTGACCGAGGAAGTTGAACCAGCCGGTGAACCAGCTCCAGGCCGGGCCGCGGCTGCGGGTCAGTTTGGCGGACCAGTAGTAGAGCCCGCCGGCCGTCGGGTAGCTGGAACAGATCTCGGCCATCGCCAGCCCGACGCAGAGCGTGAGCAGGCCGACCACAGGCCAGCCCCAGACGATCAGCGCGGGGCCTCCGGTCTTCATCCCCGTTCCGTACAGGGTCAGGCAGCCGGAGAGGATGGAGACGATGGAGAAGGAGACGGCGAAGTTGGAGAAGCCTGACATCGAGCGGGCCAGTTCCTGGGTGTAGCCCAGCTCGCGGAGCCGCTGTTCGTCGGCGGAAACGGGGGCGGTGTTCTCCGGAAACACTTCGGGGGCAGGGTGATCGGGTGAGCGTGCGTCGGTCATGGGCACCCCTGGGGGTTGAGGGTGTGCCGGGGAGCACACGGCCACGACGGCGTGGCGCGGTCGCCCCGACGAGTTCGACGGTCGGACGGCTCTTCAATGGCCTGGAATCAGTCCATTGGGGTGGGTGAGCAGCATCGTTCCGGCTGGATCGGGGCCGCGTCAAGAGCGAGGAGGGAACGAGTCCGGGGAACCCGTTCATAGGTACGATTCCGGCGTGGACGTGGACGAAACACGTGAGCAGGCGCGGCTCGACTGGCAGGCCGGGGCGATCTTCCGCCCGGTCCGGACCGGCAACGCCTTCGAGGAGACCGTCGAAAGGCTGCTCCAGGCGATCAAACTCGGCGTCTTCGACCTCGGCGACCGACTGCCCGCCGAACGGGATCTCGCCGCCCGGCTCGGCGTCAGCCGGGAGACCCTGCGCGAGGCGCTCCGCACGCTGCAGCAGGCCGGCTGCGTCGAACCCCGCCGCGGCCGGTACGGCGGCACCTTCGTCACCTATCGGCTGCCCGCGCCGGACGTCGCCGACCTGCGCCGCGCGGCCCGCGACCTCGGCGGCGCGCTGGAGGACGCGCTGACCTATCGCCAGGTGCTGGAGGTCGGCGCCGCCGAGGCGGCCGCCCGTCGCCCCCTCTCCCCCGACCAGCGGGCCCATCTGGAGAGCCGGCTGACCGACCTGGAGGGAGCCCCGCCGGAGCAGTACCGCCAGCTGGACTCGCGCTTCCACCTCGCCATCGGCGAGCTCACCGGCTCCCCCACCCTTGCCGCGGCCATCGCCGAGGCCAGGATGCGTCTCAACGACCTGCTCAACGCCATCCCCATGCTGGACCGGAACATCGAGCACGCCGCCGAGCAGCACCGGGCGATGGTCCGGGCGATCCTCGCCGGCGACGGTGACGCCGCCCGACGCGCCACCGAGGAGCACCTCGCCGCTACGGCCGCACTGCTGCGGGGCTTCCTGGCCTGAGGTTTTACCGCCGCAAGCTCCTACCTTCACATCACCTACAGCGTCGTTGGTGCGCCGGCCTCCTGAGGATCCCGATGACTCCCGGCGTCGGTCATGCCCTCACCGCCGCCGAGGTCGCCCGATCCGCAAACCGGGTGCTGGGCGCATGACGTGGCCCTGGGAGTCTCTCCACGGTGTTGACGACCTCGTCGCCGGTGTCGATGGGCACCATGGAGAAAGCGGACGGCTCACCGGGGACCTTGAGGCTGAAGATCAGATCGAGATGTGCTGGCAGGCCGACGCTCGCCAGGGTGTCGACGTCAGCGTCCGCAATCTTGTTCCGGACGGCCTCTTCACGGTCGAGGGTGATCACTCCTTCGGGGCTGAACAGCTGGGTGAGTTCGTCGTGCGTAGCCACGGTGCTCCTCGGTCGGTTCGGTGGTCGGGCAGGAGCGAGACCACGTGGTGAGCCCGCTGAGCCGGAGCAGCTGGTACCAGTGGCTGGCTCCGAGGTCACTGGGGTCGAGCGTCAACCTGGAGATCGGTGGCCTGATGGGAAAACCGGGCACCGTATCAGAGCGAACGGTCAACAATTCGCTTACGGGTAAGACCAGTTGGCCGCCCGCCAAACACCCGGAGGCACTCAGGGCAGTATTCGGGTGTACTGGTCCAGACCTCAGGTTCGTCCAACCCGGGAGAGGCAATCGCGTGCACCCGGGCACCCGAAGCACGCCGGCATGCTCGACCGATTCGGCTCAGCCTTGCTGAACATGGCGCCGAACAGTCCCCATACGCAAACTCTGGGACCAGTACACCCACGACAACCGAAGGACACCCGCGTGACAGAGCCGGACCTGCGCCACTTCACCGAATTGCCCCCCTTGCACGCCAGACGCTGATCGACCTCTATGGGGACGTCCGAGCACCGTTGCTCCACCTCGCCGACTACGCCGTCGCGACGTTCGCCGAGCGCCTTGACCGCCACGGCGGCGAGCCCGGCTTCGACGCCGTCATCGGCTACGACGAGGAGGAACCGATCCGCTACGCCTACGGCAACACCATCCGCTCCGGCGACCGCTGGTGAACCCGGCCGCGGCCGACGGCAAGCTGCTCGCACTGTACGAGTCCTGGGGTTACTCGGCCGTGAACGAGGTCCAGCCGAATCCGGACGCACCGCCGCTCGTGGCGATGATCCGGAAGTGCGTGGTCTGAGGGTCCGATCGCGCCTGGGGAGCAGTTCCCGGTCCCGCCCGGCCCGGCCGGACGAACTCCTGGTCTGAGTGAGTGGTGGCGCAGCTGTAGACAGTGAGGAGCTGTTCGGCTCGGGCGTCGTCGGCGCCGTGGCGAAGACGGTCGGCCAGGTGCAGTTCAGCGGTGTTCGGGGTTCTCGAAGTCGAAGCGGCAGCCGGCGTCCCACTCGGAGCGCTGGTTGCCGTGGGCCGGGATGCCGCCGGCATCCTTCAACATCCGGGCCAGGTGGAGCTGGTTCCAGGTCATGAAAGTGGCGTTGCGATTGGTGAAGTCGTTCTCCGGACCGCCCGAGCCCTCATCCAGGTAGGACGGCCCGGGGCCCGCCTCGCCGACCCAGCCGGCGTCGGCCTGCGGGGGGATGGTGTAGCCCAGATGCTGAAGGCTGTAGAGGACGTTCATCGCGCAGTGCTTCGCACCGTCCTCGTTCCCGGTGATCAGGCAACCCCCGACCCGGCCGTAATAGGCGTACTGGCCATGCTCATTGAGGATCGACGAGCATGCATACAGCCGCTCGATCACCTTCTTCATCACCGAGGAGTTGTCTCCTAGCCACACAGGCCCGGCTAACGTGAGGATGTCTGCGGCCATCACCTTCGAGTAGATGACCGGCCACTCATCGGTCTCCCATCCGTGCTCGGTCATGTCCGGCCACACACCGGTCGCGATATCAAGATCCACCGCCCGCAAGACCTCGACCGCAACTCCTTGACGCTCCAGGATGCCCGTACTGAGGTCGATCAGCCCCTGCGTGTGGCTGCGCTCCGGTGACCGCTTCAGCGTGCAGTTGATCACCAGAGCGCTCAGATCACGGTAGGACGTCGCTGGTTCCGGCATGAACGTATCTCCTTCGCGCAGGCCGGGCGCACGGTGTCCAGCGCCAGCGGCTGCAGCCTCTCTGCTGCTTTCCGCCTCCTACTCCAGCAGATCTCGGACACCCGCGCCCGGCACGTTCGGCCACCCGCCTGATGTGCCGCCCTTCGCCCCCTTCGCGCACCACCGCGATCGGGCGGTAACCGACGTCACGGCCGTCAGCCATCAACAACCTGACTGGCTCAACCTTCAACTGACACTCGATTCGCCGATCGGGCACACGCAGGGCCTCCACCATGGGGGCGACAGCCTCCGCCAGGCCCCACGAGGAGGAGGTGAGAGCGAAGCGCCCGACGCCTGGCTCATCGGCAAGCCGGAAGGTGATCCTGCTATCGGGTTTCGGGCCGACACCAGCCCGGGCCGCAGCCCTCCTCGCGGACCAGGTGGGTCCACACCCACGTGGCAGCGCGGCTCGACTCGGAGGCTGGAGGAAACGGTCACCGTCACAGACGTGTTCGAAGCCGCGCGCCCCTCGCCGCACCATCCGAAAGGAGAATGACTCCCGGCCGTCGAGGACCATCGACAAGCTGGTCCGATTGGTGACTACCTGATCCCCCGTGCTCCGCCACCAGCCGCGACCGGCTTGAGCCTCCGAGCGACGATGCAATCGCCTCGGCGGGTTCGCGAGTTGGGCCCGTGAAGCACCAGGTGTGGCCAGCGCTTACGCGTCCGGCCTCAGCGCTCCCCTGACCGTGGCAGCTTGAGCCAGGACCGTCGAGCGTGCCCTGCGGGAGGACGGGCGGTAGGCGGGGCGCGCAATAGGCCTGTCGTACCGGAGGCCGGTCGGCCAGGCGGATGGTGTCCATGCGGTAAGAAGCGTGTCCTGATCGTTGGCGAGGCGCCCGTGCCTGGATAGACTCGCGCGGCCGACCGAACATCAACTCCAGTTCGGTACCGGAACAGCGCAGCACCACCCAGGACACCAGGCAGTTTGCAGCCGACGACCATGGGGGTCTCCATGCAGTTCCGCACCAGAGCGTCGCTCGCCACCGCGACCGCAGCGCTCGTCCTCGCCGCCGTCGCAGGCGGCACACCGGCCGGTGCGAGTACGGCCGATGGAAGCACGGGCGGCGCGAATGCGGCCCGCCCGCCGCTCGCCGTGATCTCGCCCGGCGATCCGTACGCCTCGTGCAACCTCGCCGCGGACGGCCCCGGCACCAATAGCCCGTCCGCCGAGGACGAACCGTACGCCGCCTCCAACCCGCTCGACCCGGCCAACACGATCACCATCTACCAGCAGGACCGGTGGTCCAACGGCGGCGCCCGGGGCCTGAGTTCGAGCTACACCACGGACGGCGTGCACTTCACCCAGACCGCCCTGCCGTTCACCCACTGCGCGCCGGGCGGGCTGGCCTACCAGCGGGCCTCCGACGGCTGGGTGAGCTTCGGTCCGGACGGCGCCGCCTACGCCAGCGCCCTGATCTTCGACGCCACCACGCCGCGCAGCGCGGTGGCCGCCGCCACCTCGACCGACGGCGGCCGCAGCTGGCAGCACGTCGCCGAGCTGATCAGCGACAACGACCCGGCGATCACCGACGACAAGAACGCCGTCACCGCCGACCCGGTGCACCCGGGCGTCGCCTACCAGGTCTGGGACCGGATCGACCAGACCACCGGCCCCACACCCACCTTCGACGGGCCGGGCTACATCTCCATCACCCGTGACCACGGCCGCACCTGGACCCCGGCGAAGCCCTTCGTCATCACCAGCACGACGCCGAACACCCAGACCATCGGCAACCAGATCGTGGTCGACCCGCGGACCGACACGCTGTACGACTTCTTCGACTGGATCACCTTCACCGACGGAACCGCCACCACCGTCACCGACGTGCACTTCGGCATGGTCAGCTCCACCGACCAGGGCCGGACCTGGAGCCAGCCGGTCCGGGTCGCCGCCGACACCTCCGTCCCCGAGGTCGACCCGAACGCGCCCGCCGACGCCACCAAGTCCCTCCGGGCCGGCGCCGGGCTGCCGAGCGTGGCCATCGACCCGCAGACCGGCGAGCTCTACCTCGCCTACGAGGGCTCGGAGTTCACCGGCGGCCAGTACGACGCGATCCAGCTGGCGCACTCCACGGACGGCGGCCGGACCTGGAGCGGCCCGATCCGGATCAACCAGGCCCCGGGCGCCCCGGCGTTCACCCCGTCCATCACCGTGACCGCCAACGGCACCGTCGCCGTCAGCTACTACGACCTGCGCTACCTCACCGCGGGCAACACCATCACCCTGCCCACGGCCGCCTGGCTGCTCAGCTTCCCGCGCGGCGGCGAGGACAGCCCGATCGAGCGGCAGGTCTCGCCGGTCTTCGACTGGCTCCAGGCACCCTTCGCCGGAGGCCACTTCCTCGGCGACTACCAGGCGCTGATCAACGACGGCCACCAGATCCGCCCGGTCATGGTGACCGCCAACAACGCCGACCCGCTGAACTCCACGGACGTGTACAGCGGCCGCTTCCAGCCCAGCACCCTGCGCAGCCCGGCCGCCGGCGCGCCGAGCGCACAGACGGCGCACGCCGCAGCGCCCGTGGCCGCCCCGCGCGCCGTGCAGCACCTGCGGCGCTGACCCGGTCGGTCCGGATGGACGGACGGCGTCCTGCGGCTCCTGCCTCCCGAAGGCGGAGCCGCGGGGCGCCGTTCGGGTTCCGGAGGCTCAGGGCCGCACCGCCATGCCCACTGCCGCAGTGCCCGGGGCCGTGCCAGAAGCGCTGTCCCAGGCGGACACCTGCCAGGCCGCCCGGCTGAGCAGCAGGCACAGCGGGGTGTAGAGCAGCAGGTTGAGCCAGTAGAAGGTGTCACCCGGGTCCGCCCAGGCGCCGGTCACCCAGACCAGTCCGGCCGCGCCGCGGACGAGCAGTCCGCAGGCCACCGCCCGGCTCCCCCAGCGCGGCAGCAGCGCGGGCAGCCGGCGGGCCAGGGCCGGCAGCCGGCCGCCCCGGACCAGCACCAGCGTCGCGCCCGAGAAGAGCATCCCCGCGAGCGGCACCAGCACCTGCGGGGTGAACGGCACCTGGGTGTTGAGCACCAGCTGCGAGAGCCGGGCGGTGCCGTCCACCGGCCAGGTCCGCCCGGTGGCCCAGTAGAGGTGGACCAGACCGTCCACCGCCAGCACCACGCCGACCGCGGTGGCCCTGCTGCTGATCTTCTTCGACTTCATGCCGTCACCTCACGGGGTCTCAGGACGCTCGGACACCCGAAGGAGCACCCCGCCGACCGATCCGTTCCTGTGACGAGGAACACTGCACCGGGGCGAAATCCGCAGGGAACGTTTCACCGCTTCGGGTCCTCCTTCTACGGACCCCGGTCGCCCGACGGACGACCCGACAGCAGAAGAAAGAGCGGAGAGACCACCATGCAGGAGCCACCGCCCGGCCTTGCCGAGCTGGTAAGGGCCGCCCAGGGCGGCGACCAACTCGCGGTCGGCCGGCTGCTGGACCTGATCACCCCGTACGTCCGCCGGCTCTGCGGCCCGATCGCGCTGGACGACGGCGCCGACGCGACCCAGGAGGCGCTCATCGTGGTCTTCCGCAAACTGCGCCAACTCCAGGACCCCGCAGCGCTGTACGGCTGGGTCCGGGCCATCGCGGTGCGGGAGGCGGTGCGGTGCGCCACCCGGGCGGCGCGCTCGCGGCCGGCCGAACTCGGCGAGGTGCCCGCGCCCGGCGACCCCCAACTCGCCGCGGACATCCGCGACGTGCTCTCCCGGCTCTCCCCCGAGCACCGCGCCGTGCTGCTGATGCGCGACCTGGAGGGGCTGGACGAACGACAGACCGCGGCACTGCTCGCGGTCGCGCCCGGGACGGTCAAGTCCCGGCTCTCCCGGGCCCGACTCGGCTTCCGAAAGGCGTGGCAGCAGTGACCGACACCCCGATGCCGCAGTGGCCCGTCGCCGAGTTCGACCCGGTCCGGCGACTGCACGTGATTGCCGCGACCGCGCCCGGGGCGGCCCGGATCGGCGAGACCGTCCTCGACGCGCCGTTCGAGCGGGTCTGGGCGCTCGCCCAGGACCTGGAGCGCACGATGCCGCTCTGGATCCCCGACGTCCGCACGGTGCACCTCGTCCGCTCCGCCCCTTCCGATTCGCCACGGGCGGCTTCGCTCCACGCCCGGATCCATGGTCACACCCGGCTCCGGGCGACGTTCGGGATCGACCTCGCGCCGGGTTGGTGCCTGATGCAGAGCCGCCTGGTGCTCGGCGGGATGGCGGCCCGCCCGGAGACCGACCGCACCACCCGCTTCGCCTTCCTCGGCGGCCTGCGGTTCCCCGGCGCGCGCCTCCTCGCCCCCGCGCTGCGCCCGTTCACCGGGGACCCGCTGGCCCGGTTCGCCGCCCTGCTCGACGAGGAGTAGGGGGGCACCGGTTGGGAGGCGGCGGCCCGGACGCGCGGCAGCGGCCCGGACGGGCGGCAGCGGCCCGGCCGCGGAGGCGGCCTCCCGGTCAGGGCCGGTGCAGGGCTTCGGTGAGCCGGGCGGCCGCCTCGATGACGGCCTGGGAGAGCTGGGCGCCGGGGTGGCGGGTGAGCCGTTCGATCGGGCCCGACACGGACACCGCCGCCACGACCCGGTTGGACGGGCCGCGGACGGGGGCGGAGACGGAGGCCACCCCGGGCTCGCGTTCGCCGATGGACTGGGCCCAGCCGCGACGCCGTACGCCGCTGAGGGCGGTGGCGGTGAAGCGGGCGCCCTGCAGGCCGCGGTGGAGGCGCTCGGGCTCCTCCCAGGCCAGCAGGACCTGGGCCGCCGATCCGACCTTCATCGGCAGGGCGAGGCCCACCGGGACGGTGTCTCGCAGGCCGAAGAGGCGCTCGGCGGCCGCCACGCAGATCCGCACGTCGCCCTGCCGGCGGTAGAGCTGGGCGGTCTCGCCGGTGAGGTCGCGCAGGTGGGTGAGGACCGAGCCGGCCGCTGCCAGCAGGTGGTCCTCACCGGCGGCGGCCGAGAGCTCGGCGAGTCGCGGGCCGAGGACGAACCGGCCCTGCAGGTCCCTGCCGAGCAGGCGGTGGTGTTCCAGCGCGACGGCGATCCGGTGGGCGGTCGGCCGGGCCAGGCCGGTGGCATCGACGAGTCCGGCCAGGGTGGCCGGACCGGCCTCCAGGGTGCCGAGGATCGAGGTGATCTTGTCGAGCACGCCGACGCCGCTCGTGTTCTCCATGGACGGGTACTCCAGTCTCGAATCCCGTGAGCCGTGGGTGGGTTCGGCTCACGGACGCTCCGGTGGGGTGGGGAGCGGGGTGGTCAGCGAGGACAGGCCTGCGAATGCAGCCGATTGCCTGCGCCGGACACGAGACGGGTACGCGGAAGGGCCGGGGCGGGAAGCGCCCGGGCGAAGGACAGCACAGAGAGCACCGTGTCTCCTCATCTTTCCCGCGCCACGTTGGCGACAGGCCGGAGTTGGCACTGATCCCGGGCGGCACGGCGCGTACTTCGGACGCCGGGTCGACCGGGGAGTTGCCGGGGCTTCGTAGGGCCGGTCCCTCCACCCCTCTGGATGATTCGCGACGAACCATACAAGACTTCCCCGGCGCCCCGCCAAACTTTTCCCTCACCCACACACCCGGGACCGCACCGGGCAGGGCCGCCCCCGGAACGCCCCCGGCCGTCAGAGCCGAGGAGTGCTCCCGTCGGCCGCCGCGCGCTGCCGCTGGTCGTGGCGAGCCACCCGGGCACGGTTGCCGCAGGACGGCTTGCACCACTCCTGCCGCCCGTGGCTCTTCACGAAGTAGCGCAGGCACCGGGGCACGGTGCAGGCGCGCAACTGCTCTCGTTGCGGGCCGCTCAGGAAGTCGATGGCGGCGCGGGCCAGGGCCGTGACGAGTCGGACCTCCGGTCTCGTCTCCGCCGACAGCAGCCGGGGCGCCGGGGCGCGGTCGGCGGCCGGCCAGCCCAGGTGCGGGACGAGTCCAGGCCGGCGATGGTCTCGGTGAGGGCGCGGTTGCCCGCGGGGTGGCGGGCGGTGCGGGTGAACAGGTCGACGAGCGGGCCGAGTTGCTCGTCGGCTTCGCCCGGCAGTACCTGGGCGCGGGTGTTGGCCAGCACGTTCCGGGACTGGTTCTGAGGATCAATCAGTCCTGGGCGTGGCGGATGATCAGCATGTCCTGGGTGTGGCCGATGGTGTAGCCGCCGTCGGGTCGGGTGAAGTGCTGCCGGACGTAGGCGGTGAGGGCGGCCCTGGTCGGGCGGGCGTCGAGGGTCGCGAGGTCGGCGACGTTGACCATGAACTCGGCGACGTCGACGGCTTCGGCGAGGTGGGGCGTGCGGTAGTGGAGGGCGAGGGTCTCCAAGGCGTAGTCGTGGGACGGGTGGTGGGTGCGCAGGCGGTCGAGGAGGGGGCGCAGGTCGTAGCGGACGCCGGTGAAGTGCGCGGCCATCCGCATGCAGGGGCTGTCGGGGTTCTGCAGGACGACCAGGAGGGTGCCGCCTGGGGCCGTCCAGCCGAGGGCGCGGGCGACGGTGGGGAACCAGTCGGGCTCCGGGACGTAGTAGAGCACGTGGGAGAGGTGGACCAGGTCGGCCGGCTCGGGCGGGGTGGCGCGGTCCAGCGGTTCGGGGAGGACCAGGGCGTCCGGGCAGGCGGCGGTGAGCTTCTCGCGCATGGCGGCGCTCGGCTCGACGGCGATCGTGCGGTCGAAGTGCCGGGCCAGGTAAGCGGTCGTGCGGCCGTCGCCGGCGCCGAGGTCCAGCAGGACCCGGCGGTGCGGCAGGGAAGTGGCGATCTCGCTCAGCCGGGCGTGGGTCCGGGGCTTCTCGTCGGTGCCGGCGAGGAAGAGGTCGAAGGCCCGGCGGTAGTCGGTGCCCGAGGTCTCCAGTACGCGGACCGGATCGGTGTCGGTGGTCATCGGCTGCTCCATCGGGCGGCCCTCTCGTGTGATGTGCGGCCGGCGTTCGGCTCGGGTCGGCCCATTGCAGCCCGGTACGGCGCCCGCGGAGTGCAGGGACGTTCCTGCCCGCGTGTTGCGTGCACGGCGGTGTGGCCGCCTTGAGCCCTTGACCGCCTTTCGTCAACCTGCCGAACGGCAGCTTCACCTGGTGGGGTGGTTAGCTTTCGCTTTTCGATAGGTAGTCGAACCAGGCTTGGACTTCTCGCCTGGTACGAATACGGAACGACAGGAAATCCGGTACGGGCGGGGGAGTTGAAACGGATGAGGGCGAAGGCGGAGACCCGGACGGTTGCCGTGGCCGGGGTGGAGTTCGGCTGGGGCAGTTCGGGGAAGTTGAGCGCGGTGCTGTCCGCCCTCCGGGGCGCCGGCGGCGACCGGCTGAGATTCATCGGGCTGGCCTCCGGACTGGGGAGGTCGGTGCTCGCCGAGCAGCCGGTGGAGCGCTGGTTCGACCTCCCGGACACCCGGTCGGACGCTGAGCTGAGACGGATCGTCCAGGCGGAGCGTGTGGAGGCGGCACTGGTGGTGCTCGACGGCGGGTTGGCGAAGGCGCTGCGGGCCTGTGGGGTGCCCGTGGTGTTCGTGGACAGCCTTCCGTTCCTCTGGACGGACGGCGACCGCGCCGACCTCCCGCTGGACGTCGAGGTGTACTGCGCCCAGCGGTGCGTGGAGCTGCCGCGGGAAGGCGCCAGGGTGCTGGCCGACGTGCACCACCTCCGCTGGGTGGACGCCGTGATCGTCGACGGCGGAGCCACCCGCAGCACCGCGCCGACACCGCACCCCCGGCGTGCCCTGCTCAACCTCGGCGGCCTGCGCGCGCCCCAACTCACCGACTGGGCCGGCTATCCGCGGCTCGTCCTGCCCGCAGCCCTGGAGGCGCTCACCGCGAGCGGGATCACCGAGGTGCACGTCGCGGGCAACCTGCCCGCCTGGCTGGCCGCGCAGCTGGTGGACTCCTGTGTGCATCCGGCCACCACCACCGTCGGCGCCCTCCCCCATGAGGCCTTCCTGCGCCGCCTCGCCGAGTGCGACGTGCTGCTCACCTCCCCCGGCCTGACCACCCTCCTGGAGGCGGGGCAGCTCGGGACCCCAACGGTCTGCCTGCCACCGCAGAACCTCAGCCAGATCTTCAACGGCCGCTTCCACAGCCAGGCGCTCGGCATCGACATGCGCGTCCGCTGGCCCGAGGAGGTCTTCGACGAGGACGAGGCCCTGGCACTGCGGACCCACGGCGAGCGCAAGGCCCTCGACCTGATCCACAGCGGCATCGCCCGCGCCGCCGACCTCGGCCGCCACCGGACGGCGACGGCCGTACGGCAGGGGCTGGTCGAGAAGCTCAAACGCCTGGCCGACGTGTCGGGGTCGGACACGCCCGGCTCCGACGCGCCCGGCCTCAGCACGCCCGGACCGGACTGGACAGCGATGACGCGCGCGGTCGGCACCGCCGGCGCGGCGCAGGTCGCCGACGCTCTGGTCCAGCTCATGGTCTGACCCGCAGTCACTCGCGGGCGTAGGCATCGACCTCACCGCCCGGACCTGGATGGTCGAGCGGTTCCTCGGCGGCACCGACTGGAAGGCCTGCGCGATCGTCCACCGGGGTGAAGGTGCTGGACGCCTGGCCGAGCGCGCTGCCCTGCCGCCCGCTGGACGCCGTGGCCGGCTTGAACAACATGGCCAGGTGGCCGGCGTGGCCGGTGCGATGAACACCAGCATGAGCGTCGGCACCCGCGAGGCCCCTCCAGTCGATCGGCGCACGCTGGTGCAACGGATCGTCACCGGCATGGGCATCGACCACGGCACGCGTACGGCTTCGACGTCCTCAGCGCCACCCTGGACGTCTACCGGGGCATCCGGCCGGACCTGCACTACGCCGTGCGCCGGTGCGCGGGGAGCCTGCTGCTGCCGCTGCCGGGTACGGGAACGGGAACGGGAACGGGAACGGTCCAGTGGATCACTCCGACGGAGGAGCTGGTGCGTGTCCCCGGGGTGGTCGGGGCCGTTCTCAAGATCGGTGTCGGCGACTCGGTCTCCGCCCGGCGGGCCTCGGACAACGCCTCGGGGTACGTCCGGGTGGTGGGCGCCTCGATCGAGGAGGTGGAACGGCTGGTGCGCGAGGTGCTCGACTCGTTCACCGTCGGGCTCGGCGCGCCGCCCGCCGGGCAATCGGCCGGCTCCCGGCCCGGCACCATCCCTGATCCCCCACCGCTCCCCCCCTTCCAACGACTTCCAACGACTTCCAACGACTTCCAACGACAGGAGTCCACGGCGTGCGACGACGCCTCCACCCCCTGTTCGCCGTCCTCACCGTGCTGCTGACGGTGGCCGCCGCCCCACCCGGCCGCGCCGCTGCCGCCGACCCGACACGCACCCCCGGCACTCCCTCCTACACCGTCGAGCTGCGCAGCGACGCCACCGGAGCGCACTGGCGCGGCCACGAGCGGATCGCCTTCGGCAACGCCTCGCCCGAACCCCTTCACGAGGTGTACCTACGGCTCTGGGACAACTTCCGCGGCGGCTGCGCGACCCCGTCCGTCCGGGTGACCGGCCTGAACGTCGCCCAGGGCACCCAGAACGCCCAGCGCACCGAGAGCACCCAGGGCACCCAGGATCACTACGAGGTCGACTGCACCGCCCTGCGCGTCCCCCTGCCCCGCCCGCTGCCCCAGGGCGCCTCCGGCACCGTCGAGTTCGACCTCGCCGTCGACGTCCCGGACGGCATCGACCGCTTCGGCCGCGACGGCGCCTTCAGCTTCATCGGCAACGCCCTGCCCGTCCTCGCCGTCCGCGACGAGACGGGCTGGCACCTCGACCCGTACTCCGAGCTCGGCGAGTCCTTCTTCGGCCTCAGCTCCGACTTCGCCGTCACCCTGGACCACCCCACCGACCTGCTGGTCCCCGCCACCGGCACCGCCGTCGACACCCCCGGCGAGCCGGGCCGTACGGTCACCCGGATCGGCGCCCGCAAGGTCCGCGAATTCGCCTGGGCCGCCGGGCCGTTCAGTCGCATCGCGGGCCGGTCCGCGGGCGGCGTCCGGATCGCCGTCTACGCGGTCGCCGGCATCACTCCCGCGGACGCCCAGGCGATGCTGGACCTGTCCCTGCGGACCATCGACGACCACGCCGCCCGCTACGGCCCCTACCCGTACGGGGACCTCGCCACGGTGCTCGACAACCGCTTCGACTTCGCCGGCATGGAGTACCCGGGCTTCGTCCTGGACCGGATCCGGCCCTCCGCCGTGATCCACGAGTTGGCGCACCAGTGGTGGTACGGCATCGTCGGCGATGACCAGTACCGCGCGCCCTGGCTGGACGAGTCCTTCGCCGAGTACGCCATGGCCGTCGCCATGGGCGACACCGGCGAGGGCTGCACCGCCAGGACACCCTGGCAGTCCGCGGACGAACGCCTCACCAACCAGATGAGCTACTGGGACACCCACCCGGACCGCTACGTGCCGGTCATTTACGACCACGGCTCCTGCGCCCTGCACGAACTGCGCCGCCTGATCGGCGCGGACACGATGGCCGCCCTGCTGCACGACTACGCCCACGCGCACTGGTACGGCGTCTCCACCACCGCCGAGTTCAAGGCCGCCGCCCAGGCCGCGACCACCGTCGACCTGACGCCCTTCTGGCGGGAGCACCGCATCGACTGAGCCGCACAGCGGTCCGATATTCGGTGGCCCGCCCCTTCCGCCCGCTCCTACAGTGTCCGCCGGATCAAGGACGTTCAGGGAGCCGGACATGCGTGTGCACTACCCCCGGACGCCGCATCTCCCCTGGTCACCAGGGGCTGCGGCGGACGACGTACGGACCGGGGACCTCTCCGGCCTGGCCAGGGCGGAGGTCGTCGTCACCGAGAAGCTGGACGGTGAGAACACCACGCTCTACGCCGACGGCCTGCACGCCCGCTCGCTGGACTCCGCCCACCACCCCTCCCGGGCCTGGGTGAAGGGCCTGCAGAGCCGGGTCGGCCCCCGCATCCCGGCCGGCTGGCGGGTCTGCGGCGAGAACCTGTTCGCCCGGCACTCCATCCCGTACACCGACCTGGACAGCTGGTTCCACGGCTTCTCGGTCTGGACGGATCAGGACCGCTGCCTGGACTGGGACGACACCGTCCGCTTCCTGCGCCGCCTCGGCATCCCGACGCCCCGGGTGCTCTGGCGCGGCCACTACGACGAACGCGCGCTGCGCGCCCTGCGGTTGGACCTGGACCGGCAGGAGGGCTACGTCGTCCGGACGGTCCGGGGCTTCCCCCGGGCCGAGTTCGGTGACCGGATCGCCAAGTGGGTCCGCCCGCAGCACGTCCGCACCGACACCCACTGGATGCACGCCGCCGTGGTGGAGAACGGTCTCGGCCCGAACGCCGCGCTGTGGGACGTGCGCTCCGGCCAGCTGCCCGAACTCCCGCCGCTGGCCGATGCCTTGGGCCTGCCCGAACTCGACTGCCCAGCCGAGGAATTGGCGGACGTGTCCGCCCGGCTGGACGAGCTCGGCCGCACCGGCGACGCCCGGCTGGCCGGCGTGCTCGCCACCGCGCTGCGCACCACCCGCCGACAGCCGCTCGCACCCCAGTTCGCTTCCCGGCTCACGCCCCAGCTCACCCCCCAGCTCGCCGACCGGCTCGGCCTGCCGCTGGCCCGCCGGGTCGCCGATCTGGTCGGCCTCCACTCCGGCCTCCAGCAGCCGTACCCGGACGAGGAGCGTCGCGCCGGACTGGTCCGGCTCGCCGCTGCCGCCGACCTCGGCGTGCTGCACGCGGTGGCCGCGGCCACCGCCCCCGGGCCCGACGAGCGCGAGCAGGTCGCCTGGTCCGCCCTGCACGCCGAGGACGCCGGACTGCTCGACGCCGACCCGCTGGCCTGGCTGCGCACCGGCCTGCGCGAGGCCCTGGCCGACCTCGACCCCGACGCCGCCGACCGCTGCTGGGCCCAGGCCCGCGAGGCGTACGCGCTCGGCCGGATCACCACCGTCGAGGAGGCGGTCGCCGCCACCTGGCGCTGGCGGGACGGCCGCTTCCCCCGCCTGGTCCACCTGAGCGGCCCGTCCGGCAGCGGCAAGAGCACCTTCGCCGCCGCACTGCCCGGCGCCTGCGCCCGGATCAGCCTGGACGACCTGCGTGCCGCCCGTGGCCCGCGCGCCGACCAGCGCAACAACCCCGAGGTGCTGCGCACCGGCCTGGCCCGGCTGGACACCGCCCTCGCCGACCCGGCCGCCACCGCCGTCTGGGACGCCACCTCGCTCAACCGCGAGCAACGCTCCCATGTCCACGCCATCGCCCGGCGCCGCGACGCCCTGGTCACCCAGGTCGTGCTGCTGGTCGGCGAGCAGGAACTGCTGCGCCGCAACGCCGTCCGCCCGCACCCGGTGCCGCCCGAGGTGCTCACCGCCCAACTGCACCGCTACAGCCCGCCCCACCCCGGCCAGGCGCACCGCACCTGGTACGTCGGCCCGGGTGGCACCGTGGAGGACACGGCGGGCACGCTCGACTCCGAGGAGGACTGATGCGCCCCATCGAACAGGTCTGCCAGCGCATCCGCTGGGACGCCCGCTTCGACCCGGCCCGGTTCACCCTGGGTGTGCGCCAGCGCGACGACCGCACCAAGCGCGTCCCGCTGGAGGCCTTCGCCGCCTCCGGCGAGGTCCCCTGGCACCGGGTCCGCTGGGTCGAGGCGGACGGCGTCGTGGTGTGGGACCGCACCACCGGCGTGGACGTCCTGGACACCACCGAGGCCGGGCGCCGCACCGAACCGCGTCTCCTGCCCTCGCCCTTCTTCACGGCCGCCACGCCGTACGCCTGGCGGCCGGACGGCGGCTGGCAGCCCCACGAGGCCCGCACCGACGCAACCGGCGCCGGAACCACCGGCACGGACGCCCTGCGCGTGGTCACCTGGAACACCCTGTGGGACCGCTACGACGCCGACCGGATCGCCACCGCCCGCCGCCGGCCGCTGCTGCTCGCCGAGCTGGAGGCCGCCGAGGCCGACGTCATCGCACTCCAGGAGGTCGAACCGGCCCTGGCCGCCCAGCTACTGGCCGCCCCCTGGGTCCGCGACGCCTACACCCTCGGTGGTGACCCGTCCGACGGCGACGTGGCCGAGTACGGGCTGCTGCTGCTCAGCCGGCTCCCGGTACTCGAGGCCGGACGGCACGTGCTCGGCCCGCACAAGGCCGTCACCGCCGTCACCGTCCGGGCCGCCGACGGGCCGCTGACCGTCGCCGCCGTCCACCTGAGCAGCGACCACTCGACGGACGGCCCCGCCCGCCGTCAGGCCGAACTCGCCCGGCTGGCCGAGGGACTGGCCGCCGTCGAGGGCGAACTACTGCTGCTCGGGGACTTCAACGACGCCCGCTCCGGCCCGGCCGGCCCCGCCGCCGCCCTCGGCCTGCGGGACGCCTGGACCCAGGTGCACGGCCCCGCCGACGACACCCCCACCTTCGACCCGACCGTCAACCCGCTCGCCGCCGTCTCCTCGCTCACCGGCCGGCCCGGCCGGATCGACCGTGTGCTGCACCGCTCCGACCGCGCCCGCGCCACGGCGGCCGCCCTGCTCGGCGACCGACCGGGCCCCGACGGGCTCCACCCCTCCGACCACTACGGCGTGGCCGTCGACCTCGCCCTCGGCGGCGCCTCCTCCCCGGAGACGCTGGACGCCGCGCCCACCCCCCGGACCGCCGTCGCCTGGCTGCCGCCCGAGGAGCTGTGGCCGCCGATCCAGCAGCTGCGCACCGCCTACGACCCCCAGCTGCGGCGCTGGCCCCCGCACGTCAACCTGCTGTTCGGCTTCGTCCCGGAGTCCGCGTTCGACCGCGCCCTGCCACTGCTCGGCGCGGCCGCCGCCGAGGTCGCCCCGTTCGCCGCCCGGCTGGCGGGCGTGCACACCTTCGGCCACCGCGAGGACGCCACCATCTGGCTGGACCCGGCAGCCGCCGCGCCCGAACCCTGGGCCGCGCTGCGGCACGCCCTCGAACGTCACTTCCCCCGCTGCCGGGGCCGCGCCGAGGGCTTCACCCCGCACCTGAGCCTCGGGCGCAGCGCCGACCCGCAGCGGGTGGCCGCCGACTGCGCGGCCCGGCTGAGCGGCATGGACGCCCGGGTGGGCGAGCTGGTGGTGCTCTCCCGCCGGGGCGACGAGCCGATGCGCCCGCGCGCGGTGGTCGCGCTGGGGACGGGCGAGGTGCGGGTGCTGCCGGAGGAACCGGTGGTGTCACTGGACGCCGAATCCCCCGAACGCGCCGCCGCTGCCGCCGAGTTGGCGCGGAGAATCGCCTCGGCAGTGCCCGAGGGCGTCGTCCACACCGTCGGCTCGCGGCGCCTGGGCTGCCAGTTGGACGGCGGCGACCTGGATCTGGTGGCCGCGCTCCCCGGCCCGGTCGACGTACCCGGGGTGCTGGCCCGGGTGGCGGCCGCCGTGCCGCAGGCCCGGCAGGTCCGGGAGGTGCGCGGCGCCCGGGTGCCGGGGCTGCGGTTGGAGGCGGACGGGCTGACCGTCGACCTTGCCCTGGTGTTCACCGGCACGCTCGACCCCGCCCAAGCCGCGCCCCGGCGCGCCGAGTTGGGCGAGGCGGCGGCCGTCGCGCTGAGCGCCGTCACGGACGCCGAGGCGGTCCTGTCGGCGCTCGGGGAGCTACACCCCCGCTTCGTCCGACTGGCCCGGCAAGTCAAGGCCTGGGCGCGGGCGCGTGGCCTGGACGGTGCGCCGTTCGGCCAACTGCCGTCGCTGGCCTGGTCGGTGCTCGCGGCCCGTACCGTCCTCTCCGCAGCCGACGCCGCCGAGGACGACCTGTTCCAGCGCTTCACCGAAACGTGGGCCTCCTGGGACTGGCGCCAACCCGTCGCCCTCACCGACGAGTCCACCGACCGGAGCCCCGCACCGCTGACCGTCCTCACCCCCTCCGCCCCCGTCCGCAGCTGCACCACCCAGGTCGGCCCGGACACCCGCGACCTGCTCACCGAAGAGCTCTACCGCGCCTGGGAACTCACCGCCACGAACCCCGACCCCTGGCCCGCCCTGCTCACCCCGCCCCCGCTGCACCGCCGGCACGCCGCGTGGGCGGTGATCAGCGCCGAGCAGACGTCCACCGGCCCGGTCCGAGGCCGCCTGCGGACCCTGCTCACCGCCCTGCAGGACGCCGGAGCCACCCACCTCCACGCCTGGCCCCAGCCCTACCGCACCCGCGACGGCCGCACCCACTTCCCGATCGGCCTCGGCCCCGCCCCACTCCCCCGCGCCCAGCTCACCTCCATCGCCGCCGCCTGGTCCCGCGGCCTGCCCGGCGTCCACGTCGACTACGCCGAGTGCGGCGCCGTCCCGACCCTCACCCGTTGACGGGCGCCTCCGAGCCGTCTCCTGGGCGGACCGCGACCGAGGCTTTCAGGCCCCGGCCCCCTGGCTCCGGAGGAAGGTGCGGCGCCGAGGCATGCTCAGGGCCGGGCCGGGCCGGGCCGAAGCCGTCACCAGGACCACCACTCCCGTGCCCGCCAGCATCCGGCCCACCTCGCGCCACCCGAAGCGCAGTGAGCTCGGCATGGTCACCGCGCCCACCCGCTAGCACGCGAGCGTGAGCACGGCTGTCTCCCACCAGTCGGACAGTTGGAAGGCCATTACCTCACCGCGTCGAACGCCCAGGGCGTGCAGTCCCCGCGCGCCTCGGCGCCCCCGTCAGATACCCAGGTACGGGGCGATGGTGGCGGCCGTCGTTGCGGACTGCAGGTAGTTCGTGGCGTGGTGGAAGCGGAACAGGCCGCTGACGACGGTGGTGTGGTCGAGGTCGACGCCGTCGAAGAACCTGCTGAGCAGGGGAGGGACGGCCACCGGGTCGCCCGGATCGGCGATGTTGACCCATCGCGTCCGGCGGGGCAGGCCGGCTCCCTGAGGCAGGCCGGCTCCCCGCGGTGTCTGGCCGTCCGCCCGCGGTGCGGGTACGAGCCGGTCGAAGACCACGCGGGGAAGCGCGAGTGGCGAGCCCAGGGTGAGGAACAGCTCGGGACGCAGTTCCGGGTGGGCGTGCAGGGCCTCATAGGCGACGACCGAGCCCAGGGAGTGCGCGATGACGATCCGCGGCCGATGGCGGGCGAGCCGCTCGGCGACCTCCTCACGCGCGGCAAGTCGCTGCGGGGCGTCGTGGGCCCGCAGGTAGGCGGCGACCTCACCGCACCACATGCGTAGGAACACCCGTAGCGGCCCCTCCGCGAGGTCGAACCGGCGGGCCACCCACGACGACAACGCCCGCAGCGGCATGGCCGCGTGACCCTGCGCCGCTTCGTCGGGAGCCCCCAGTTCCCGCGCCCACTCCTCCAGCATCATCTGTGCCAGCGGATCGTCCAGGACGTCGTCGCTCCCCACTCCCTGGGCGGCCGGGCCGGTGGCCAACTTGTCCGCGTAGTAGGCGAAGTCGAGATCGATCCGGTCCGGGGTGACACCGAGACCGTTGCTCAGGTGCCGTGCCCACAGCGCGGCCTTCTGGGCGCGGAGCTCCTCGGTGCGGCTGCGGGACAGACCGGCACCGAAGCTGTTGCCGATGCCGTGAACGGCGACGATGCGAAGAGTTGGGGCACTGGTGCTGGTCAACGGGTTCTCCCTCCCAGGGGGGTGAGGCTGACTGAGCGTGTGAGGCTGAGTGCGACGACCTCGTTGCCGGCTCCGACGACGACCGTGCCGTGAGCGGCGACGGCGACGGCTCCGCAGGTGTCGGGGAGGCGGAAGACGGCACGGCAGGACCCGGTTTCGAGGTCCCACACCCGTACGGACGCGTCGTCGCTGCCGGTGACCGCGTACGTGCGCCCCTCCCACTCAGCGACCGCCACCGCCCGCACCCCTTCGGTGTGGCCGTCGAGAACGAGGACACAGGCGCCGGCGGCGAGGTCCCACAACCGCGCCGATCCGTCCTTACTGCCGGTGACCGCGTGGGGACGACCCGCCAGGTCCGTGACCGCGACCGCGTACACCGAGCCGGTGTGGCCGGTCAGGGTGCGGACGTGGGTGGGGCGGTCGGGAGTGAGGTCCCAGATCCGGAGGTCGCGCCCGGAGCTGCCGGTGACGGCGTGCGGGCGGCCCTCCAGTGTGGCGACTGCGATCGCGTGGATCCCGTAGTCACCCATGAGGGCGGTGCGGGGGTGGCCATCCGTGGTGAGGTCCCACACCGACACCAGACCTTCGCTTTCCTCCCGGCCCCAAGTGCCGAGCACCGCGTGCGGACGGCCCGCCACCGTCGTCGACGTCGCCGCTACCGAGAAGGCCCAGCTGGGGGTGAGGGTGCGGCTGGCGGTGCCGCTGTTCAGCTCCAGCACGGGCGCGCGGCTGTCCTGGCAGCCGATGATCACATGTGGGCGACCCTGCAGCTCCGTCACCGCGATCGAGCACACCTTCCGGTCGGGGCCGGGCAGGGAGCGGACGCAGGTGCCGGCGGCGAGGTCCCACACCCGCAGCAACCCGTCCCCTTCGTCGCCACCGGTAATGACGTGCGGGCGGCCGTCGAGGTCCGTCACCGCCATCGCCGTCACCTGACTGGTGTGGCCGGCCAGGGCGCGACTGGGAGTGCCGGAGGCCAGGTCCCAAATCCGCGTCTGCCCGCTCCAGTCCGTGGTGACGGCGTGCGGGCGGCCGTCCAGGTGCACCACTGCCACCCCGTGCACTCGTCTGGTGTGGCCGGTCAGGGTGCGGACGCACGCGCCCGTGGTCAGGTCCCAGACCCGCACCTGCCGGTCCCGGCCTGCGGTGACGGCGTGCGGGCGGCCGTCCAGGTGCACCACCTCCGCCCTGTGCACTCGGCCGGTGTGGCCGGTCAGGGTGCGGACGCACGCGCCCGTGGTCAGGTCCCGGACCCGCACCTGCCCGTCCCGGTCCGTGGTGAAGGCGTGCGGGCGGCCGTCCAGTTCGGCCACCGCCACCGCGTCCAACTCCTCGGACTGGTCTGCCAGGGGGTTGGTCAGGTCACCGGTGGCCACGTCCCACGCCCGCACCTCCCTTCTCCCGGTACCGAGTTCGACGATGGCGTACACGCGGTCCGCCAGGACCGCCATCGCCGCGGCCTTGCCCCAGTCGCCCGTCAGGACATGGGTGCGGACACCGGTGGCGAGGTCCCAGATCCGAATCTGCGTCGGCCCCCGATCTTGTTCACCGCCGGCGAGCAGGTGCGGGCGACCCCCCAGCTCCACCACCGCCACCGCCTCCACCCATCCGCCCTGCCCGGCCAGAGGGTGGGCGCGACCACCCGTCACCAGGTCCCACACGTCCACCGATCTGCCGCTACTGATGACCACGTGGGGATGCCCGTTCAGCTGCACCACCGCCATCGACCGCGCACCGCCGGTGTGGGGCAGGGTCCGGACGAGGGCGCCGGTGGTGGCGTCCCACACCCGTACCGGTCCGAGGTCGCAGCCGGCGATCACGTGCGGCCGGCCGTCCAGCTCCGCCACCACCGCCGCTGCCGCGTACGTCGCGTCGTCGTGGACCAGCAGGGTGCGGACCAGGGCCGGTGAGACCTGGCCGCCGGTCGCCCACCGGACGTGCCAGTCGGCGTCACCCGGCAGGTCGGCCTGCAACCGCGTGTTGGCGAAGCGGGCCGCGTCCAGGGCCAGGAGCTGGCGGCGGGCACCGGCCGGCAGCGCGTGGTGCACGCCCCAGGACGCCCGGTACACGGCGGCGTCCAGCCGGGCCTGGTCGGATCGGGCGTGGCCCGCGGCATCGGCGACGGAGCGCGGGTCGGCGTGGACGAGGAACTCGGCGTCGCCGACGAGGCCGTCGAACTTCCCGGCGTCCACAGCGTGTTGGGCGATGTGCCGCAGTAGGTACGGAACGGCCCGGTCCCATCGCGTGCGGCCCGCCCCGTCGCGGTCCACACAGTCCACCAGCCGCTCGTACAGCCGCTCGGCGCGGGGGAGGAGGTCGATGCCGGTCGGACCGGTGCGGCGTACCTCCTCGCGGGCCGGCCGGTCGGCCGGGGTGTCCCGCAGCCATTCGGCGAGGCCCTCGTGGAAGAGCCGGTAGAGGGCGGTGCCGTCCTCGTCGACCTCCCGGCGCAGGTAGAAGCGCGCCTCGCCGTCCAGGAGTTCCTGCAACTGCTTCCAGGGGATCGGGTCGACGCCGGTGGCGGTGAAGGCCGCCGCCGCGTGGGCGAGGACGCTCTCGGGCATGCCGCGCCCGTACGCGAAGGCCAGCGCGGTCAGCACCGGGCGCAGGAGGGGGCTGACGGTGCGCCGTCGCAGGTCGAGTTCGAGGAGAGCGGGCAGGCTGCGAGGCACGGCCCGGCCCAGGGCGGCCGCCTCCTCGGCGGTGGCTCGGGGCTCCTCGCCGGCCAGCAGGTAGTGGACGTAGAGCCCGGCGGTCAGGAACTCGCCCCACTGGAGGGCGTCGTCGGCCCCGGGCCCGCCCTGGCGGCCGTCGGCGCGGCCGGTGAGGCGCTCGGCGATGGCCCGCGCGAGGGCGTTGCGGGCCGGGCGCCGGGTGCCGTCGGAGTACGGGCTGCCGTCGGTGGCCAGGAGCCGGTTGACGTAGTCGGTGAGGCCCAGGCGGACGGCGACCGGGCTGGCCGCGCTCAGGTCGGTGTGGCCGGCCTGGTCGCGGGCGAGGGCCCGCAGTGCCGCGAAACGGGGGTCGTCGCGCGTGCCGACCAGCAGCCGCAGCCGGCTTCCCCCCACGTTTCCTTCTGCCTGCGACCGCTGGGCGAGGGGGAGCAGGACGGTGCCGGCGATCTCCTCGGGCCGGATCGCCTCGTCGAGAGCGTCGATGATCACGGTGACCGGGGGGCCGTCGCCGGGCAGCATGCCCAGCAGCAGGTCCGCGGGGCTCCGGTCCATGCCGCCGTGCCTCTCGCCGGGGGCGGCCGCGCCGGCCCGGCCAGCCATCCCGCGCAGCTGGCGGCCGAGGGAGTCGACGACCTGCCCACGGTCCAGACGGCGGGCGTGGACCACCGCGATCCGCTCGTTGCGCCCAGGAGCCCGCTCGCCCAGCCCGCGCCACAGCGGCTCGGTGTGCTCCCGCAGCAGGGGATGCGCGGCACACACCAGGATGCCCAACAGGGCGGACTTCCCCGCACCCGGTTTGCCGGTGACCACGCGCAGGCCCGGTCCGGCAGCGGGATCGTCGAGCCAGGCAGACAGCTCGTCCAACTCCTCGTCACGGCCTGAGAAGTAGCCCTTGTCCCAGCCGCGGCCGACGGGTTCGCCGCCGCCGGCACGTCGCATGAAGTGCTCGGGATCGACGTCCGCCCAGTCCGTGAGGCGGGCGATCTCCGGCGGCAGGCCGGCGACCGGGCTGCTGACGGGGTCGTAGGAAGGGTTGGGGAAGAACGGAAGGTGGGACAGGTCGGCGTGCGAGGGCACCAGGCTGGTGCCGACCCGCTGCTCCAGGCCGTCGGCCTCCCGCCACAGGCGGTCCACCGCGTGCGCGATCTCCCGCCAGACGGCGGGCGCGGGGATGTACCGGACGGAGGGGTCGAACCGGACCTGACCGGAGGCGTACCCAGCCAGCACGCTCACCAGGGCTCGGCTCAGCCGGTAGTCGTACGCCCGGTCGGTGGGCTCGGTCGCGGCCAGGACCCACGCGCGCCGCTTCGCCGTGTCCATCCGCGCATGCCACGACAGCACTGCGGCCTGACCGGCGTGGCACACGTCCAGGATGAACAACGTCATGGGCCGGTGCTCGTCCGGATGGTCCTCGATCAGATCGATCCACTCGCCCACCGGAGGCCGGATGCGCCTGCCGCCACGATCGAGCAGGTACAGCTGTTCGCTGCCGCCACCGGCCAGCTCGCCGTGCCCGACGACATGCACGACCAGCACGTCGACGTCCGCGTCCGCCAGCGCCGAGTCGACCAGCGCGGGGAAGCTTGCGTCCGGGCCGAGCGAACCTGCGCTCGGGCCGTGCGCCTCGACCGACGTGTAGCCGAAACCCCGGAAGGCCTGCGCGACATTCGCGGCATGCCGCGGGGCATGTTCGAGTGGATCAAGGCCCGGCCTCGGCGAGTCGCCGTCCTCGGTGCGCTCCAGCGACAGGCCGAAGGACAGCACCACGTGTCGCAGCGCGCCGCCCCCACCCCGTGATCCGCCCGCCACAACTCCCGCCCCTGTCACGTTCATTCGTGTTCCGCCGCTGCCCCGACGATAGACATGCCGGGCCCTTCCGGCCAGCACAACGATCACATCCGGACACCCGAACCACGCCCGCGCAGCTCGCGTCGCCCGATATCTGAAGGATTTATTGCGCAGTTTCCATTGCGCAACTTTCCCTTCGTACCTACCGTGGAGGCATGCCCGAAACCCCCCATCCGGAGCGGATCACCGACCTCTCCCGCCTCAAGGCGTTCACCAACCCCCTGCGGATGCAGCTCTACCGCCTGCTCTACGCGGCCGGCACCGCCACCGCCTCGCAACTCGCCGAGCAGGTCGACCAGGCGCCGTCCCTGGTCAGCTACCACCTGCGCAAGCTCGCCGAGCTCGGCTTCGTCACCGAGGCGAGCACGCAGAGCGCCGACGGGCGGGAGCGGTGGTGGCAGGTCGCCTCCGAGGAGGGCTGGGGCTTCCGCGAATCGGACCTCGCCGGCACGCCCGAGGGCGCCGCCGCGGTCGGCGCGGTCACCCGCGGTCTGGTCGACAGCCGCACCGCCCAGTACCGCACCTACCTGGACCAGGGCGCCGCCTGGGGCCCGGAGTGGACCGACGCGGCCTTCACCTCCGAGTGGCTGCTCGACCTCACCGCCGCCGAACTCGCCGAACTGAACGATGAGTTGCAGGCCCTGGGCCGCCGCTGGCGGGAGCGCGGCAAGGCGGCCCGGGCGGCCGGCGAGAGCGAGAACCGCGAGCACGTGTCCGTCCACCTGTACGGCTTCCCGTTCCGCCCCTGACGCATCCGCCGATCCACAGGAGCCCGCCCCATGGCCACGTTGGAGACGACCCCCTCCATACGCCCCGCCGTACCCGCGCACCGCGACGCCAACGTCCTGCGCTGGCTCACCGCGTACACCGCCTCGCTGGTCGGCGACACCGTCTACTTCCTCGCCCTCGGCTGGTCCGCCCAGGGGGCCGCCGGCCCCACCGAGGTCGGCCTGGTGATGGCCGCGGGCGCGCTGCCCCGGGCGGTGCTGATGCTCGGCGGAGGGGTGGTCGCCGACCGGCTCGACCCGCGCCGGGTGATCCTCGGCAGCGACGCCCTGCGCTGCCTGCTGATCCTCTCCGTCGCCGCCGCCATCGCCCTGACCACGCCCGCCCTGTGGCTGCTGGTCGCGGTCGCACTGGTCTTCGGCGCCGTGGACGCCCTGTTCGTCCCCGCCGTCGGCGCCCTTCCGCCCCGGATCACCAGTGCCGACCAGCTGGCCCGCGTCACCGGTCTGCGCTCCCTCGCGATGCGCCTCAGCCAGATCGCCGGCCCGCCGATCGGCGGTCTGGCCATGGGCCTCGGCGGTCCGGCCGTCGCCTTCACCGTCGCGGGCGGGCTGTTCGCCCTGTCGCTGCCCCTGCTGCTGTCCGTATGGATCCGGCCCCTGGATCCGCCCAACGACCAGGCCGCGCCCGGCGGATCCGGCACCGCCCGCGCCGAGTTGCTCGACGGCCTGCGCTACATCCGGCGCCACCGGCTGCTCGGACCGCTGGTCCTGGTCGGTGCCGTCTGCGAACTCGGCCTCACCGGCACCCTCAACGTCGGCATGGTGCTCCTCAACGCCGAACGCGGCTGGGGCCCGTCCGGCCTCGGCCTGATCGTCGCCTGCTTCGGCGCGGGCGCCGCCGCCAGCGCCGCCCTGCTCGCCGTCGTCGGCTGGCTGCCCCGGGCCGGCCTCACCATGGCCACTACCCTGCTGCTCGGCAGCGTCGGCGCGGCCGCCATGGGCGTGGTCCCCGCCCTGTGGTCGGCCGCCGTGCTCGCCGGGTTCGTCGGCCTGAGCGCGGGCGTCTTCGGCAGTCTGGACGGCGCCCTCGTCCAGACCACCGCCGACCCCGCCTACCTCGGCCGGGTCACCTCCGTCGTGATGCTCACCATGGTCGGCCTCGCCCCGCTCAGCTACCCGCTGGTCGGCGCCGCCATCGGCACCTGGGGCGCCACCCCGGTCTTCCTCGCCTGCGGCGCCTTCTCCTGCCTCGGCGCGGCCTACGCCCTGGCCTCCCGGGCGGTCCGGCGGGCCGAACTGCCCCGGCGGGAACCGTAACGGGCGCCGCCGGCTACAGCCCGGGTTCGTACGGGGCGATGCCGACGATGAGGATCTCGCGCCGGCCGTCGCCCTCCTCGTCGCCGAGACGGACCGGGCCGACGTAGTGGCTGACCCTCCGGTCGTGCACACCGTAGCCGTCCAGGGGCTCGGTCAGGACGAACCGGGTGTGGACGGCCCCGGGCGGCAGGACTTCGGGTTGCCGGCCGGCACTCTCCGCGTTGGCGATGACGTTCTCGCCGCCCTCGACGTTGCGTCGCCCGACGAGGTGGGCGAAGGTGAACGTCGCCGGTGAACCGCCGTCCTGGTGCAGGCAGTTCGGCGAGGACACCGCGACCTGGTCGCGGTCCCGCACGGCGAGCGCGATCAGGTGGACACCCACGTAGGCGGGGACGCGGTGCAGGTCCTCCAGCCACAGGGCGTGGTCGAGGTCGGCGCGGATCAGGGCGTCGAGCAGTCGGTTGCCGTGCAGGGCGGTCGGGATGTCGGGCAGCCGACGGCGCACGCGAGGGTACTCGGGGTTGTGCTCGTCCTACCAGTACTCGGTGGCGGTGCCGAACTCGTCGTCGGGAGCGCCCCCCGCGAGCCCGATCCGCCCAGGCCACCGGCTGCGGATTGGCCCGCGACACGATCTCCGTCCGCCCACTACCCTCGGCCTGACAATCGATCAACGGAGAACCCCCATGCACCCCGACCTCGCCACCGACCTCGACCAGTTGCCCGTCCTCCTGGAGGAGGCCCGGCAGCGGGCGGTCGGCTTCCTCGCCGGACTCGACGAGCGGCCGGTGATCCCGCCGCAGGCCGACCGGCCGACGCCCGCGGGGCCGCTGCACGAGGACGGCGGGGGCCTGCGGGCGGCCCTGGCGGAGTTCGGCGAGCGCTGGGAGCCGCGGCTGTCGGCCAGTGCCGGGCCGCGCTACTTCGGGTTCGTGACGGGCGGGGCGACCCCGGCCGCGCTGGTGGGCGACTGGCTGACCGCCACCGCCGACCAGAACTCCAACTCCTCGCTGGACCCGGCCGGTCAGCACCTGGAGCGCGAGACGGTCGGCTGGCTGCGCGAGCTCTTCGGGCTCTCCCCCGCGCACAGCGGCACCTTCGTCAGCGGCGCCACCATGTCCAACACCGTGGGCCTGGCGATCGCCCGGGAGTGGCTGGGCGAGCGGCTCGGGGTGGACGTCGCCGAGGACGGAGTGGCTGCCCTGGGGCGAGTGCGGGTGCTGTCGGGCAGTGCGCACTCGAGCGTGTCCAAGGCGCTGTCCGTCCTGGGTCTCGGCCGCACCGCGCTGACCGCCGTGCCCGCCCTGCCCGGCCGGGAGGCCGTGGACGTGGCCGCGCTGGAGCGGGCGCTCGCCGAGGCCGACGGCCCGTGCATCGTGGTCGCCAACGCGGGCACCGTGAACACCGTCGACTTCGACGACCTGCGCGCGATCGCCGCGCTCCGCGAGCGGTACGACTTCTGGCTGCACGTCGACGCCGCCTTCGGCGCCTTCGCCGCCCTCTCGCTGGAGCACGCGGAGCTGGTCGCCGGGCTGGACCTGGCCGACTCGGTCTGCGTGGACCTGCACAAGTGGCTCAACGTGCCCTATGACAGCGCCGTGCAGTTCACCCGCCGCCGCGACCTCCAGGCCCGGGTGTTCCAGAACGCGGCCGCCTACCTCGGCCCGATCGGCGACCACCCCGACCTCGTGCACCTCACCCCCGAGAACTCGCACCGGCTGCGCGCCCTCGCCACCTGGTTCAGCCTGCGCGCCTACGGCCGGGCCGGCCATCGCGAGATCGTCGAGCGCTGCATCACCGGCGCCCGCGCGCTCGGCGAGGCGATCGGCGCGATAGACGGCCTGCACCTGCTCGCCCCGGTCCGCCTCAACGTCGTCTGCTTCACCCTCGCCGAGGACCCGACCCCCGAGCGCCTCGCCGCGCTCGCCGCCGAGCTCGCCGACGAGGCCTTCCTCACCCCCACCCGCTACGCGGGCCGGCCCGCCCTGCGCGCCGCGTTCAGCAACTGGCGCACCACCGAGGCGGATGCGCGGCGGACGGCCGAGGCGCTCGCCGGCGCGGTCCGCAAGCTCGGGACCGCCTGACCGCAGGGCATTCGAGCGGAACGCGCGCGGCGCCACCGGCCCGAACCGGCCGGTGGCGCCCGCGACCGCTCACGGGTGCGCCCCTCGCGCCGAGCAGGTCGCCCAGGTGGATGCAGTCACTGCGGGTGGTGTCAACAGGGGCAACACGCCCGCCGGGCCTTGACCTTCACACCGGTGTGAGGCCCGATGATTGCTCGCATGACCGCCACTGCTCACGACCCGTACGCCCTGCTCGCGCAGAGCCGCCTCGGCATCCTCGCCACCATCAAGGCGGACGGACGGCCCCAGCTCTCCCCGATCATGCCCTTCTACGACCGCGAGGCGAACGTCATCCTGATCTCCACCCGGGAGGGGCTGGCGAAGACCGCGAACCTGCGCCGGGACCCGAGGGTCAGCCTGGAGGTGACCGGGCCGGACGGGCGGTCCTGGGCCACCGCCGAGGGCGTCGCCACCCTCACCGGTCCGGGCACCGACCCGAACGGACCCGAGGTCGAGGCGCTGGTGGACTACTACCGCCGGGCCGCCGGGGAGCACCCGGACTGGGCGGAGTACCGCGCGGCGATGGTCGCCGACCGCCGGGTGCTGCTCACCATCCCGGTCGACCACGTGTACGGCGCCAAGCTCTGACCGGCCGTCCGCCCGTCCGACCACCGGCACGGGGGTCCGGTGGCCGGGCGGGCGGCGCACCGCCCGGAGCAGCGCCAGCAGCCTCGCGGGACTCGTCGCGGGTCAGCCCAAGCTCGCCGTGACCACCGTGGCGTCCAGCTCCTCCTCGCGGCTCACCGCCGCCGCCAGCCCGGCCGCCCGCGCCACGGCCAGCGCGCCCGCCGCCTGCCGCTCGCTGGTCTCGAACAGCAGCGCGCCACCGGCAGCCAGCCACTGCGGCGCCGCCGCGGCCACCCGGCGCAGCACGTCCAGCCCGTCCGCCCCGCCGTCCAGCGCGGGCCGCGCCTCGTGCAGCCGGGCCTCGGGCGGCAGCAGCTCGATGTCGCCGGTCGGCACGTACGGGACGTTGGCGATCAGCACCTCCACCCGGCCGCGCAGCTCGTCGGGCAGAGCGGCGAACAGGTCGCCCTCGAATACCTGGGCGCCCGTCCCGGCCAGGTTGCGGCGGGCGCAACGGACGGCCGCCGGGTCCAGGTCGGCGGCGTACAGCTCGACGGGGTGTCCGGCAGTGGCCGCGACGGCGGCGCCGAGTGCACCGCTGCCGCAGCACAGGTCGACCACCACCGCTCCGGCGCCGGCGAGTAGGGCGGCCTCGGCGGCCAGGAACTCGCTGCGTCGGCGCGGGACGAACACGCCGGGGTCGACGGAGATCCGCAGGCCCGCGAACTCGGCCCAGCCGACGACGTGTTCGAGCGGTCGGCCCTGGGCGCGGGCGTGGACCATGGCGGCGAGTTCGGCGGTCGTGGCGGCGGCGGTGAGCAGGATGCGCGCCTCGTCCTCGGCGAACACGCAACCGGCGGAGCGCAGTTGGGAGACGACCGAGGAACGGAGAGCAACGGAGGCGAAGACGGGCAAGGGGACCCCTTGGGCAGGACAGGAGGAGAACGGAGGACTCCGTCAGGGCTCCCGCCAGGGCCAACGCCGCGTCGGTGCGCCCGCGCTACGCGCGCGGTGCGCCCGCACGGCCGCGCTCCGGGAGCACCCGCTCGGACATACCGGTAATGGGTCTCACCTCCCTGGCTCGCGGTCGTGTTCAGCGTCGGTCACCCTACCGCACCCGCGCCGCCGGCGATCAAACCCGCGCACGCCCCGGCCATGGGCTCGGCGGGCGGCTCAGCCGAGGAAGTCGGCCACCAGGACGGCGAACTCCTCCGGGGTGCTGATCGGTACGCCGAGTTCCTCCGCCTTGGCGCGCTTGGAGCCCGCCTTCTCGCCCGCGACCAGCAGGCTGGTGCGCTTGGACACCGAGGAGGAGGCCTTGCCGCCCGCGCGCTCGATCAGCTCGTTCATCTCGTTGCGGGAGAGTTCGGCCAGGGCGCCGGTCATGCTGCCGGTGACCACCACGCTCTGCCCGGCCAGCGGTCCGGCTGCCGTGCCGCCGTCCGTCACGCTCGCGTTGGTGGCGGCCGCAGCAGCTCCGGCCGCTGCCGCCACGACGACCGGCTCGGACACCTCCGTGCCCACCCCCTGCTCCACCAGCCGGTCCAACAGCCCCGCCACCTCGGCGAGTTCGGCGACGATCACGGCCGCCTTCTCCACCCCGATGCCGTCCACGCCCGCCAGCGCCACGGCGTCGGCGGCCCGGATCGCGGCCATGCTGCCGAAGTGGGCGGCGATCCGGCGCGACATCGTGCGCCCGGTGCCCCGGATGCCGAGGGCGCAGAACACCCGGTTCAGCGGACGGGTGCGGGCGGTCTCGATGGCGGCGAGCAGGTTGTCGGCGCTGGTGTCGCCCATTCGCTCCAGGGTGAGCAGCTGCTCCTTGGTCAGGGTGAACAGGTCGGCGAGGTCGGCGACCAGCCCGGAGTCGACCAGTTGGACGGCCCGGGTGCCGCCGAGGCCCTCGATGTCGAGTTGGTCGCGCCCGGCCGCGTAGATCACCGAGGCAACGGCCTGGCAGCCCCGGCCGCGCACGCAGCGCCAGCGCTGCTCGGCGCGGTCGATGGCGTCGCCGCACCGCGGGCAGACCTCGGGGAAGGCGATCGGCTGCTCGGCGCCGGTGCGCTCGTCGACCAGCGGCGCCTCCACCCGCGGGATGACGTCCCCGGCGCGGTAGACGAAGACCTGGTCGCCGATCATCAGTCCGCGGCGCTCGATGTCGGCGGGGTTGTGCAGGGTGGCGTAGGTGACGGTGACGCCGTCGATGATGACCGGCTCCAGGACGGCTCGCGGGGCGATGATGCCGGTGCGGCCGACGTTCCACTCCACGCCGAGGAGCCGGGTGACCTTGTGCTGGGCCTGGAGCTTGCGGGCCACCGCCCAGCGCGGTGCCCGGGAGCCGGAGCCGGCCGCCTCCTGGTCGGCGACCGCGTCCGCCTTGACCACGACGCCGTCGATCCCGAACGGCAGCGCGGCGCGCAGGGCGGCGATCTCCTCGATCCGCTGTTCGGCCTCGGCGAGGGTGGCGCAGCGAAGGGGTGCGGCCTGGGTGGTGGCGGCGGTGTTGGCGCCGAGTTCGGCGAGGCGGGTGAGCAGTTCGGCGTGGCCGAGGTCGGGCAGGCCGTGGGCGTCGTAGCCGAAGAAGGTCAGCTCGACCCGGTAGGGGCGGTCCTTGGCGCGCAGGGTGCCGGCGGCGCCGCTGCGCGGGTGGGCGAAGGGGGTGGCGCCGTGGGCGGTGCGCACGGCGTTGGCCTGTTCGAACTGCTCGTGGGTGAGCAGCACCTCGCCGCGCAGTTCGACGTCGAGCGGCTCGGCGAGCCGGGCGGGCAGGCCGAGCACGGCGTCGGCCGCGTGGGTGATGTCCTCCCCGGCGAGGCCGTCGCCCCGGGTGAGCACCTGCTGCAGGCGGCCGGCCCGGTAGCGGGCGGCGACGGCGAGGCCGTCCAGCTTGGGTTCGACGCACCAGGCTGCGACCGGCCGGCCGAGGCGGCGCTCCAGCCCGGCGGCCCAGGACTCCAGCTCCTCGGCGGAGAAGACGTTGTCGAGCGAGAGCATCGGCGTGCTGTGCGGGACGTCGCCGACGGCCGCGCCGCCGGCCACCTTGCCGGTGGGCGACTCGGGCAGCACCTGGTCGGGGTGCTCGCGCTCGTAGGCCTCGACCGCCCGGACCAGGGCGTCGTACTCGTCGTCCCCGAGCGGGGTGGAGCCGTCGGCGTAGTACGCCGCGGCGGCCCGTACGGCGGTGGCGACGGCGTCGGCGTAGGCCTCCGGGGAGGCGAGGGCGGCGGGGGTGGCCGTGGTGGCTGCGTCCTTCATACCGCCATCATGGCGAGCCGCACTGACATTCGACCTGTCCGCCGCGGGCGGGCCGGGCGGGGTCTGGCCAGACGGGTCCGGTCAGGCGGATCCGGTCAGGCGAGTCCGGTCAGACGGACCCGGTCAGGCAGATCCGGTCAGGCGGGCTGCGGCGCCGTCGGCCTGGTGCGGTACCCGCCGGAGCCGCCCGGCGGGACGAGGCAAGGCAGCAGCCAGTCCCACAGGGCGCCCACCCGGCGGGCGCGCTCCTCGGTGGGGCAGCCGTCGACGAAGACCACCTCCAGCCCGCAGGCCGCCGCCAAGACCAGGGTCTCCGGGCCGAACCCGCCCGAGCGGTCGCGCAGTTCGCCGGCCCGGCGGGCGCCGAACAGCAGGTCCCGGACCACCCCGGCCCACACGCCCTGGAAGCCCTGCATGCCCGCGAAGCCGCCGGGCGGCTGCGCCGGGCGGGGTTCCGTCTGCCACTCGCCGTCGCGCCCGAGGCGGAAGGCCGCCCGGATCACCGCGTCCGAGCCGAGGGCGTCGACCAGCCAGTAGCCGGCGTCGATCAGGGCCTGGAGCGGCGAGGAGCCGAAGTGCGGGGCGGCGCAGGCGGTCCGCAGCGAGCGCTCGGCCTGCTCGAACACCGCTCTGGCCAGGTCCTCCTTGGAGGCGAAGTGGAAGTAGAGCGCACCCTTGGTCACCCCGGCGGCTCCGGCGATCTCACCGAGCGTGGCACCGGCGTACCCACGGCGGTCGAACAGCGCCGCCCCCGCCGCCACCAACCGCCCGCGCGTCCGTTCCGACCTTTCCTGGACCACCCGTCCCACCACCCCTCACAGCGACCAGCCCGTTCCGACCGAACCCCGGCAACTCCCTTACGGGCACCGGCTCCTGCGCCTCTCGCTGCGCGTTCCTCAGCCGACCGCGGTGAACCGGTCGACGACGGCCCGCGCCGGGCCGGCTGATCCGGTCCTTGGCGATCCGGCCCCTGGCGATCCGCTCCCGGTCGGGGCCACGGCGGCGGCCTGCGGGGTGGCGGCCGACGGCCCAGCGGGCACGGGCCCGCGTTCCGTCCAGTCCGGGCCGGCCAGCAGGATGGATCGCTGGAGTCGGCGCAGTCCGGCCGAGGGCTCCATGCCCAACTCCCCCACCAGGGTGTTGCGCAGGCGCTGGTAGGCCTCCAGGGCCTCGCCGCGGCGGCCGGAGCGGTGCAGGGCGACCATGTACTGGCCGTGCAGGTTCTCGTGGGTGCGGTAGCGGTCGACCAGGACGGTCAGTTCGGCCAGCAGCACCCGGTGGCGGCCGAGCCGCAGATCGGCCTCGATCCGCTGGTCCAGCGCGCACAGCTGGGTCTCCTCCAACCGCTTGGCCTCGATGGCGAGTTGACCTCCCACCGGGACGTCCGCGAAGGCCGGGCCGCGCCAGAGCGCCAGCGCCTCGCCGAGCATCCGGGCGGCGAGCGGGTGGTCGTCGCCGTCCATCGCCCGGTAGCCCATCCCTGCCAGCCGCTCGAACTCGCGCACGTCCGTCAGTCCGCCGCCGCTGTTCAGCATGTAGCCGCCGGGCGAGGTGACCAGGACGTCCTTGGCGCAGGAGACCCCGGCCGCTGCACCGGCCCGGGCGAGCGCCCGGCCGATCTGGTCGCGCAGCTGCAGCACGTACGTCTGCACGGTGGTGCGCGCGCTGCGCGGCGGACGGCCGGACCACAGCTCCTCGGCCAGCACCCCGGCCGGGACCACCTGGTCCGCGCGTAAGGCCAGCAGGGCGAGCACCTGACGGGGCTTCGGCGCGGTCGGCACCACCGATGCCCCGCACACCCGGACGTCCAGCGTCCCGAGCACCCGAATTTCCACGATGACCACCCCAATCACACGGAACGCCGCAGCCCCTCCGCTACGACCGGCACCCGGGTCGGCACCCTGGGTCAACTGCCCCCAGTCAAAAACAGGACGCGCGGTTTGTCAATACAAAACCGAACGTGCTGTTTGTTCCGAGACAGCCATCCTCTGTGACTCCCGGCGGGCGCCGGCCACCCCATCGACACCTCCGCCCACCCCGCCACTCCCCATGCGTCCCCGGGCAAAGCGAAGGCGGCGTCGGACCCCCATGGATCCCGCGCCGCCGTCCATTCGCCCGCACCCTCAGCGGCCTCCGCGAGCAGGAGGCCGGAACCGTTCAACTCACCCCCGGCCAGGGCTACTTCCGGCCGGAGCCGGGCCGCCCGGGCCGACCCGGTCAGCCCACTCCGACCCCGTCCACGACCACCTCGGCCCCGGTCCGCGACTGTGCCGACGACCCTCCGCCGCCTTCCGCCGCCACCTGGGCCGCCGCGACCTCGGCGACCACCTGGGCGCCGCGGTCCGGCCCCATCTGCAGCGAGCCGAGGACGCCGGGCACCGCGACGCTCGGCATCAGGTGCTGGAACAGGCCGGACACCCGCAGCTCCAGGTCGGCCCGGCCGCAGAGCTTCTGCGACTGGATCTGAACACCCGTCCAGGCGGCGGTGATCAGCCACGCGGTGTCGGCCGGAACCACGTGCGGCAGCAGTTCGCCGCGCTCGCCGGCGGCGATCAGCAGCGCCTCCATCCGACTGATCCAGCCGGGGATCGCCCCGCCGCCGAGATCGTCGAACACGTCCTGGCCGAGCGAGAGCCGGGCGCCCGCACTGAGCAGCGGGTCACGCGGCATCAGATGCGCGACCACCATTCCGGTGTCCACGAACTCCTGCAGTTTGCAACTGCGTTCCGGCACTCCGTCCTGGACGAACTGCTCCTCGACGACACCTTGCGCGAGATCCCGCTTCGAGGCGAAATGGAAATACACCGCACCGCGCGTCACACCGGCCCGGGAGACCACCTCCCCGATGGTGGCTCCCTCGTAGCCGAACTCGTCGAAGACCGACGCCGCGGCCTCCAGGATCAGCCGACGCGTCCGGAGCGCCCGTTCCTGCCGTACCACCGCAACCACCCCGCCCTGAGCTCCGGAAAACAAAACCAAACACCCCGTACCTTAGCTGCGGGCCACCTACGGGCGACAAGACGATGCCGGGTCATCAGCTCGATTGATCCCTACTCCCCCACCCGGCCTTTCACTCTCCCCAACGGTCCGTCAGCTCCCAGCCCGACGGCCCGAAGCCGGACATCCTGGGCAACCCGCCGACGACCATTCCTCCCCTCGGGCACCCTTAAGCAGAAACCGAACGATCGGTTTCCTGTCGGCGGCCACTGTGGCCACGCAGCCAACCCCAGCGGACCCACAACCAAACGGTTGAATACATGGCGAGGCCGGAGTACCGTCGTTCTCAACCAAACGGTTGAGGATGAACAGAGGTGTGTGGTGGCCGTCGACCAGCTCTCCCGGGCGTTCGTCGCCCTGGCCGATCCGACCCGGCGGGACATCGTCGCCCGGCTGTCGGTCCGGGACGCGACCGTCGGCGAGCTGGCGGAGTCCTATGCGATGTCCCTGCAGGCCGTCTCCAAGCACCTCAAGGTGCTGGAGGAGGCCGGGCTGATCAGTCGCAGCCGGGACGCCCAACGTCGGCCGTGCCACCTGGAGCCGCAGGTGTTCGACTTGATGACGAGCTGGATCGAGCGCTACCGCCGCCAGGCCGAGGCACGATTCAGCCGCCTCGACACCGTGCTCGCGGCCATGGGCGACAGCGATGCCGCCCCGGGCACCGAAGCACACGCAGCCCCGGACCCGCACCAGCCCCCGGACCCGACCGATCCGGCGGATGCCGGTACCGGCTCCCACCCCGACCGACCCCAGCGCACCGAAGGAGCCCCGTCATGACCTCCACGCCCGGCCACGAGACCCGGATCGAAGCGGACCCGACGCTGCCCACCATCCGGATCGTCCGCGAGTTCGACGCCCCGCGGGAGCGGGTGTTCCGGGCCTGGATCGAGCCCCAGCTCGTCGCCCAGTGGCTCGGCCCCGACGACCTCGACATGAAGATCGACGACTGGGACGGCCGCACCGGCGGCCACTACCGCTACTCCATGCACCGCGAGGGCCAGGAGGTCGCCGCCTTCTACGGCTCCTTCCACGAAGTCCGGCCGGCCACCCGGATCGTCCAGACCTTCACCTTCGAGGCCGTACCGGACGGCGTCTCGCTGGACACCGCCGTCTTCGAACCCACCGGCGAGGGCCGCACCCGCGTCACGGTGCTGTCGGTGGTCGACAGCCTGGCGGCCCGGGACGCGATCCTCGCCAGCAGCATGGAGCACGGCGTGGTCGAGGGCTACCGGAAGCTCGACGCCCTGCTCGCCGGCGCTTCCTCCTGAACGGCTGAACGGGTGAACGGCTGAACATCCGGACAGCTGAACATCGGGGCCTCCGCACCACTTCGACCTCCGGCGGTGCTCCGAGCGAACTGCGCGCGGGTAGGTGCGACGCCCGCCGCCGTGCGCCCGGACCCGGCCTTCGGACCCGTCAGACGTGCGGGTTCAGCCGCTGGCGGACGATGTTGAGGACGTCGGGGGCCTGCGCCCAGTACATGACCCTGGGGCCGTCCTTGCCGGCTGAGTTGGCGGAGACGATGCCGCGGCCCTCGCGGTCGGTGTTGTTGGTGATGGTGAAGACCAGCCCGCCCGAGTCGCCCTGGGTGCAGGCCCAGTTCGCGTTGTGGCCCATGACGCCGTACACCGCGTGGACCGAGCCGTCGTCCCAGCGCAGGTTGTAGGCGATGCTCTCGTTCTGGACCTTGATGCCGCAGGGCACACCGTGGCCAGTGTAGGTCGACCGGTCACGGTGATGCCCGAGGCGTCCGGGTTCACGGCGACCGTGTACGCCTCCAGGTCGTCCGCCCGGTCCACCTCGGCGCTCCGGAGGATCCGGTCGACCTGGGCCTGCAAGTTCCGCTTGGTGTACTCGGCATGGGCGATCCTGACCAGGCCCGCCTCGATGTCCGGGTGCGCGGCCTTCGCGGCGTCGACGAGTGCGCGGCCCTGCTCGTCGGTGACGGCGTAGAGGGTGACGGTGCCGCCGTCCTCGTCCACGAAGAGGTTGCCGTACGCGTCGGCGTGGTCACCGCGGCCCTGCTCGTTGAGGGCGTCGGCGAGCGCGTTGAGCGGGGCAACCTTCCTCGCGTGCTCGAGCATCGCCACATCCGTGGTCGGCGCACCCGGGGTGGGCTTGGCGAAAACGGCGCCGGCCTCGGCTGCGGCCGCCGCGGGACCCACCGGCACGGCGGGCACGAGTGCGATGGCGGCGGCAGCGGCGACCATCCGGGCTTTCCTCGACATCGGTGCAGAGAGCAAGAATCCGGGCCTTTCCGAGTGCGCCTCAGGCCCCTCGCCCGAAGCACGGCCAGTTGAGCACGGAGAGTTACAGCTCCATCACCTCGCTTGATCCGTGTCGCGCGAAATCGCCTGGCCGCCGCACGGACGCACGGGGCCGCCCCTCCTGCGGCCGCCCGACGGACCGGCTCGTCGCCCGACCGTCAGGGCAGCACGGCCACCGCCTCCACCTCCACCAGCTGGTCCGTGTAGCCGAGCACCGTGACTCCGAGCAGCGTGCTGGGGGCGTCATGCTCCCCCAGGTACTCCCGGTACACGTTCCACACCTTCACCAGGTCCGCCTGATCGCTGGAGGCCACGTACACGGTGGTCCGGGCGATGTCCGTGAGCCCCGCACCCGAGTCCTCCAGCACGGTTATCAGATTGCGCATCACCTGGTGCGTCTGGCCCTCGTAGTCACCGACGGCGACCGTACGCCCCTCCTCGTCCAGCGGGCAGGCCCCGGCGAGCCAGAGCGAGCGGGCCGGGGCATCGACGACCGCCGCGTAGGCGTAGTCGACGGCCGGGGTGAGACGGGTGCTGCGGACCAGCTTGACGGCGCTGCTCATGAGGCCCTCCGAGGGCTGTGACCGAACGTTCGCGCTCATCGTTGGCCCCTCACGAACGGCCGTCAAACCGATTTCCGGCGAACTCCCGGCCCGGCCAAGGCCCGTGTGCCCACGATTCACCTGTGCGGGTGATGGCGGACGGCACCGCCGGACCGCGATCCTGGTGCCCGCCCACGCCAACAGGGCGACCACCACCGCAGCCAACACCGCCACCAGCCCCGGGAGTCGACCGATGGAGCCCCAACCGCCCGGCCGCGACCAGGCCTTCGGAGTCGGACGCCGCCGCATGCTCGGCCTCGCCCTCGGCGCGGGCCTCGCCCCGGCCCTCGCCCCGGCCGCCCAACCCGCCCACGCCGCACCCCCGTCCGAGCCCGCCGCCGCCCTGGGCCTGCGGGTCGCCGCCGTCGCCGCCGCGCAGATCGGCGTCCCGTACGCCTGGGGTGGCGGCGACCGGCTGGGCCCGGGCCTCGGCTTCTGCGACGCGGACAACGGCTACCTCAACGGCGTTTGCCTGGGCGAGAGCACGGTCGGCTTCGACTGCAGCGGCCTGTCCCTCTACTGCTGGTACCGCGCCAGCCACGGGACCGTCGAGCTCGGGCACTACACCGTCGCCCAGTTCAACCGCAGCGCGCCGGTCGAACGCGACGCCCTCGCCCCCGGCGACCTGCTGTTCTTCTCCCGCCCCGACGCCCCGCTGCACCACGTCGGCATCTACGCGGGCGATGGCGCGATGATCCACGCCGAGCGCACCGGCACGCTGGTCGCCCGGGTGGAGAAGGTGCTCGACCTCCCGCGCTGGGCGGGCGAGTTCGCGGGCGCCCGCCGCCCCACGCCGCCTGCCGCCTGAGCTCACACGGCGCCGCGCCGCACCGCCATCCCCTCGTTCACCCGCCGCAGCAGCCCCTGCAGCACCCGCCGCTCCCCCTCGTCCAGCGGTGCCAGCACCTCGTCCTGCACCGCCCGGGCCTGTGCCTCCAGTTCGGCCAGCAGCGCCCGCCCGGCCGCGGTGACGGAGACCGAGACCCGCCGCCGGTCCGCCGGGTCCCGGCTGCGCTCGACGTACCCGGCCGCGCCCAGCTGGTCGGCGACCTTCGCGAGGTCGCTCGGGTCGATGCCCAGCCGCCGCACCAGGTCCCGCTGCGCCTGCGGGCCGAAGTCGGCGAGCGCGGCGAGCACCGCCATGTCCCAGAGCCGCAGGCCGCGTTCTGCCAGCTGCTCGCCGAGCCGCCCGCGCGCGGTCCGGCCGATCCGGGCGAGCAGGAAGGTGCTGAGCTCCAGCAGGGTCGGCGGCAGTCCGTCGGACGGGGCGGGGGTCTCGGAGGCCATGGCGTCATTCTAGGGTTCTCCCTATAGTGGGTTCCAACCCACTATTTTCGATCCCAGGAGTTCGACCGTGGACGCCCTCTACCCGCGCCTGCTCGTCACCCGCTTCGCCGAGTGCTTCGGCTTCTACCGCGCGGTCCTGCCCCCGCTCACCGGCGCCAACCTGGTCAAGGGCGCACCCGAGGGCCCGTACGCCAACTGGGACGTCGAGGAGCAGGCCGTCCTGGTGCTCTACGACCGCGCCGCGATGGCCGCCGCCCTGGGCACCAACGGGCTGCCCGCCCACCCGGCCACACCCGCCCAGGACGCCGCGATGCTGGTCTTCCGGGTCGACGACGTCGACAAGGCGCTCACCCTCTGCCTCGAACACGGCGGTGTCCTCGTCGCCCCGGCGACCGACCGCCCGGAGTGGGGTCCCACCCTGCGCAGCGCCCATCTGCGCGACCCCGAGGGCCACTTGATCGAGCTGCAGTCCTACTGACCGCCGACAGTCCCGCCGGACACCGCCGGCCGCCGGAGGTGCGCTCGCACTCCTCCGGCGGCCGGCGGTGTCCGGGGCGCTCAGCTGTGGAAGACCTGCAGCTCGCGGACCGCGTCGTTGAAGTCCGGCCCCAGGTAGGCGGCCGGCAGGCCCAGCGTCTCCTCCTTGCCGAGCGTCGACCAGAGGTGGACGGTGTTGCAGTTGTTGTAGCCCTTCATCGAGGAGACGCTCAGCGCCACCCCGAAGTAGTTGACCAGGTGGTAGCCGGTGGAATCGCAGCCGCCGGCATCGCCGAAGAAGGAGTAGATGACGCCGCCGCCGTAGTTGATGTCCTTGTACTCCTCCAGCAGCAGCGTCCGGTCGGCCGGCTGCTGCGCGCCGCGGGTGCGGTGGTCGGCCTGGGCGAGCGCGTCGGCGGTGGAGTCCGGTGAGCAGGCCCGGCCAAGCACCGGCGAGACGCCGTCGGCTCCGGGCAGGTGCCCGAGGACGGCGGCGCAGTACTGGACCTCCGGCACGGGCAGCGGGCGGAGCCCGGCCGAACTCGCCGGGGCGGCGGCCACCGCCCCGGCGAGGGCGAGACAGGCGGTGAGGACGGGAGCGACGAACCTGCGCGGTCTGCGCATGGGTACCTCCGGAACCATGGGGACAGCGGCGGCCGTGGACTCGGCCGCCGCGCCCATTCGACGGGCGGTCGTCTCCCCCGGCCCCGCCGACACACCGGGCACCGCACTAGTCGTACGTATGCCCCTGGTTCACCGGGCGGGCGCGTCCCGCCACAGCTCGGCGCTGCAGTCCGCGACCAGCGCGCCGATCCTCGACCAGGCCTCCTCGGCGGGCATCGGCTCCAGCCGGCGGCCGTCCCGCAGCCGCAGTGCGACCCGGTCGTCCACGGCCTCCTTGGCGCCGATCACCGCCTGGTAGGGCACCAGCCGGGCCTCCCGGATCCGGGCGCCGAGGCTGCCGTGCTCGGGGCCGGCGACCTCGGCCCGCAGTCCGAGGTCCAGGCAGCGCTGCCGCAACCGCTCGGCCTGCGGCAGCTCGGCGTCGGAGATCGGCAGCAGCACCACCTGGGCGGGGGCGAGCCAGGCCGGGAACGCCCCGCCGTACAGCTCGATCAGGTGGGCCACCACCCGCTCGACGCTGCCGATCACGCTGCGGTGCACCATCACCGGACGGTGCTTGGCGCCGTCCGGGCCGATGTAGTGCAGGTTGAAGCGCTCGGGCTGGTGGAAGTCGATCTGCACGGTGGAGAGGGTGAACTCGCGCCCGGCGCCGTCCGCGATCTGCACGTCGATCTTGGGACCGTAGAACGCGGCCTCGCCCTCGGCCGCCTCGAACGGCACCCCGGAGCGCTCCAGAACGTCGGTCAACAGCGCGGTGGCGCGCTGCCAGAGTCCGGGATCGGCCACGTACTTGCCGCCCTCGCCGGGCAGTGAGAGCCGGTAGCGGACCGGAACGACGCCGAGCGCGCGATGCGCCTCGCGGATCAGCTCCAGGGCGGCGACGGCCTCGTCGGCGGCCTGCTCGGGGGTGCAGAAGACGTGCGCGTCGTTCAACTGGATCGCCCGGACCCTGGTCAGCCCGCCGAGCACACCGGACAGTTCGGAGCGGTACATGCCGCCCAACTCGGCCATCCGCAGCGGCAGTTCCCGGTAGCTGTGGGGGCGGGAGCGGAAGATCAGCGCGTGGTGCGGACACAGGCTCGGGCGCAGCACCATCTCCTCCGAGCCGAGTTCCATGGGTGGGAACATGTCGTCGCGGTAGTGGTCCCAGTGGCCGGAGATCTCGTACAGCTCGCGCTTGCCGAGCACCGGCGAGTAGACGTGGCGGTAGCCGGCCCGGCGCTCGCGACCGCGGATGAACTCCTCCAGGGTGTGCCGGATCGCGGCGCCGTCGGGCAGCCAGTACGGCAGGCCGGAGCCCATCAGCGGGTCGGTGTCGAACAGGTCGAGCTCGCGGCCGAGCTTGCGGTGGTCGTGCCCGGGCCGGTCGTTCACGGGCCGGTCGTTCATGAGCTGGTCGTTCATGGGGTGGTCTCCACTCGGGATCCGCGGGCGAGTGGAGCCGGGAACGACGAAGCCCCGGGGCACTCGCCCCGGGGCTTCGGACTTGGTCAGCAGTCAGCGCGCCGGGACTTGTTCCGGCGTCGTCGTGACGAGTGCAGCGCGCTTCATGCGTTCCACGGTAGCAGGTCTTCGATCCGCGTGTTGATCTTCATGAGCGAGCTCACAGCAGGCCGGCTCACCGCAGAACGACGCAGCCGCGCTGGGCGAGCGCCTCCCGCACCCGGTCCGACACCTGGACGTCGTTCCACCGCAGGTCGAGCTTCTCCAGTGCGGGCAGCGCGGCCGGGTCGGCCAGCCAGTCGGGCAGTTCGGCGATCTCGTTGCTGCGCAGGTCGATGCGGCGCAGCCGCGGCAGCCGGGCGAGGACGGCGGGGAACTCGGCGAGCGCGTTCTCCCGCAGCTCCAGCTCGCGCAGTTCGGACAGCAGCCGGAAGGAGGCCGGCAGGCCGGTCAACTGGTTGCCTCGCAGCCAGAGTTCGCGCAGCTCCCCGAGTGCGCCGATCGACTCCGGCAGCGCGGTGAGCCGGTTGCGCTGGGCACGCAGTTCGACCAGCTCCGCCATCTTCCCGATGGAGAACGGGAGTTCGGCGAGCCGGTTCTCGCCGACGTTGAGGTAGCGCAGCTCGGTGAGCCGCCCGAGCGACTCCGGCAGGCTGGTCAGCTGGTTGTCGTGCAGGTAGAGGAAGTCCCGGAGCCAGGTGAGCTGCGCCAGTTCGGCGGGCACCTCGGTGAGCAGGTTGTGGCCGAGGTCGAGGGTGCGCAGCCTGGACAACCTGCTGATGCCGGGCGGGAGTTCGGAGATCGCACCCTCGGCGAGGATGAGCACGGTCAGCTCGTTGCGGTCCCACACCGTGGTGAGCACCTCGGCGAGCACCGGGCCGAGCGGCTGCCGCCAGAGGTTGAGCGTCATGTCTGTCACGCCCGCCATTCTCCGCCGCCGCGGCGCTCACGGCCGTCAGACGGGGCTGCCGGGCGGGCGGGGTGGAACAGCCCGCCCTTCTCGTTGGTCGGGCCCCACAGGCCGGAGCTGTGATTGAGCAGCTGACGGACGGTTATGTGCTCGCCGTTTCGGGACCATCCCGGGCAGGTACCGCTCGATCGGGTCGTCCAGACCGGCCACCGCACAAGGCCCGTCGGCCGAGACCCCCAGCGAAGACCCGCCAGCAAAGCCCGCCAGCAAAGCCCGCCAGCGAAGACCCGCCGGAACCGCCCTACACCCCCGGAGTCGGGCGGACCGGGTGCTTGCTCATGATCGACACCCGGTTGAAGGAGTTGATGGTGATCGCCACCCAGACCGCCGCCGAGATCTCCTCCTCGGTCAGCACCTCCCGCGCGAGCGCGTAGGCGGCCTGCTGCGCGCCCGCGTCCGACGGATTGGTGGTCGCCTCCGCCAGCGCCAGCGCCGCCCGCTCCCGCGCGGTGAACAGCTCGGTGTCCCGCCAGGCCGGCAGCACGCCCAGCCGCTGGGTGGTCTCGCCCTCGCGCAGCGCGGCCCGGGTGTGCACGTTCAGGCAGTAGGCGCAGCCGTTGATCTGCGAGACCCGCAGGTTGACCAGCTCCACCAGCCGCCGGTCCAGCCCGGCGTCCGTCGCGACCGCCCGCGCCGCCTCGGCGGCCGCCAGCAGCGCCTTGTAGGCCTTGGGGCTCTGCTTGTCGATGAACACCCGACGCGCCGCCGGGACCACCGTCACATCACTCACCTGAACTCCTCGACTCCCACGGACACCATCGGCTCGCTGCCGTTCGGCACTCTGTCATGGCATAATAGTTGAATATAGAACTACATGGAACCGCATCCGCCGTGGGAGGGACCACAGCCGTGAGCACCGCCGAGACCGAGCCGCACCCCACCGCTCAATCACAGGACCCGTACGTCGAGGTCCTGTCCGCCCGGGACGTCCCGCTCGGCGGCCCGCGCGCGATGACCGTGCGCCGCACCCTCCCGCACAGCTCCCGACGGCTCATCGGCGCCTGGTGCTTCGTCGACCACTACGGCCCCGACGACGTCGCCCGGACCGGCGGCATGGATGTCGCCCCGCACCCCCACACCGGCCTGCAGACCGTCAGCTGGCTCTTCACCGGCGAGATCGAGCACCGGGACAGCCTCGGCGTCCACGCCTTCGTCCGCCCGGGCGAGCTCAACCTGATGACCTCCGGCCACGGCATCTGCCACTCCGAGGTCTCCACCCCCGCGACCACCGTGCTGCACGGCGTCCAGCTCTGGGTCGTCCTGCCCGAAGAACACCGCCACACCGCACGGGACTTCCACCACCACGTCCCCGAGCCCGTGGCCCTGGACGGCGGCGAGGCCCGCGTCTTCCTCGGCACCCTGGCCGGCCGCACCTCCCCCGTGCCGACCTTCACCCCGCTCCTCGGCGCCGAACTCACCCTCCGCCCGCACGCCGCCGTCACCCTGGCCGTCGACCCCGCCTTCGAACACGGCGTCCTGGTCGACCGCGGCGAGGTCAGCCTCGCCGACACCGCCCTCCACCACGGCGACCTCGGCTACCTCGCCCCCGGCCCCACCACCCTGACCGCCACCAACACCACCGACGCCCCGGCCCGCCTCATCCTCCTCGGCGGCACGCCCTTCGAGGAGCAGATCGTCATGTGGTGGAACTTCATCGGGCGGTCCGGTGACGAGATCGCACAGGCACGAAACGACTGGGAGAAGGGCCTCCGCTTCGGCGAGGTACACGGCTACGACGGTGCCCGTCTGCCCGCGCCGGAGCTGCCGTCGATTCCGTTGAAACCGCGCGGACGGGTCCGCTGACCTGCGGAAACTTGCGCGGTCAAGGACAAGGTCCTGCACGGGCAACGACAGCGCGCCCGGCCGGAACGCTCCGGCCTCACCCCGGTGCACCGGATCATGCCGTCGGGGCCGCCCGGCACCGGCAAGGGCATGACCCGTCGCAGCCCTGGCCAACGAGCTCTCCCCACCGCTGTTCAGCATCCGTCTCGACGGTCTGATCAGCCGCTTCACGGGAGAGAGCATGGCCAGGCTGCGCACCGTCCTCGAAGCCGCCGTGGAGACCCGGGCGGTCTACCCGTCGGACGAGTTCGACACCCTCGGGGCCATGCGCACCGCCGGCAAGACTGGATGCCTCATCCCAGGAGGAGGCCCGGGGTCACAGTTTGTACATCGCGGTGTACGGCTGGGTGATGCGTACCTGGTGCGAGCCGAAGTCGACGAGGACCGCGCTCTCGTCGGACCCTTCGACACCGACGACCCGGCCGAGGCCGTACCTGTCGTGGGTGACGCGGTCGCCGAGGGCGAAGTGCTTGCGTGGCGCTTCAGGCCGCGCCGTGAACGGACTGGTGGGCAGGTGGCGGCGGACTGCTGCAGATTTCGTCATTTCCGCCAGTATGCGCCGGAAATCGTTGCAGCGGAACCATCCGGAGCGATCGAACCGGGGCGGCGCCGAAATCAGTGTGTGTCGCACGGGCTTGCGCCCCTGGTGTGTTGATGGTCACGGCGGTGTCGGGCGGCGGCCCCTGACGGCAGCCTCCTCGAAACTCGGGATGAAATATCAACCCGCTCCGCGCCGCGGCCTGCTACAGTCGGTTTTAGTTGCAGTAGTGGTTCCCATGAACTTTGTGTGCGCCTGCTCATGTATCGCAGGCGCATTTTTTGTTTTTCCCGGCTCTTCCCCGGGTGGGTGCTCCATGCGGCGACTCGAACCCCGCACCGTGCGGGCTTCGAACAGCCCCTGAAGGAGATTTTTATGGCTAATGGCACTGTGAAGTGGTTCAACTCGGAGAAGGGCTTCGGCTTCATCGAGCAGGAGGGTGGCGGCCCGGACGTGTTCGCCCACTTCTCGAACATCAACGCCAACGGCTTCCGTGAGCTGCTCGAGGGCCAGAAGGTCGAGTTCGACGTCACGCAGGGTCAGAAGGGCCCGCAGGCCGAGAACATCCGCCCGCTGTAGTTTTCCTGCTCCGGCACCCGCCTGGCAGTGAGGGGCCCGCACCGCGACATGATGCCCGGTGCGGGCCCGTCGGCGTATTGACGCCGCGAAGTCACCCCGGCCATGGAGGCCGGCCCCTCGGCCCCGGATCACGAGGGCCGTCACCGGGAGAGACACACAGCGCCGTGTTCGGATCGGCGTCCTGCCGTGGCAGTTCACGGTTCGAGATCTCTCCACTCCCGCTCTTGCCGGTGGGCATCGACCGTAGGCGACGTGGACACGGACCCACCGCCCACGCTCCGCCCGTCGCACTTCCGGCCCGTTCCCTCGCGGTCTCCGCCGGCGCCCCACGCCGCAGAGCCTTCCTCGTGACGTGCCGCCCAGAGGAAGGTCTTCCCGCATGAACCACTCCAGTCGCTCCTGGCACCAGAAAGCCGGCTCCCGCTCAGGCGGGAGCTCCTCCTTCTACGGGTCGCGGCCTGCCGATGGCCGGTCCCGCGGCCGGGACCGCTCTCGGGGTTCCGCCCCGCAGGGCGAGTTCGCGATGCCGGTGAGCACCACCCCGGCCCTGCCGGCCGTCGAGTCCTTCGACGAACTGGACATGCCGAAGGGACTGCTGTCGGTGCTGACCCAGCAGGGCGTCACCGCGCCGTTCCCGATCCAGGCCGCAACCTTGCCGAACTCACTGGCCGGCCGCGACGTGCTGGGCCGAGGCCGGACCGGCTCCGGCAAGACCATCGCGTTCGGCCTCGCCGTGCTGGCCCGCACCGCCGGGCAGAGGGCCGAGCCGGGCTGCCCGCTGGCCCTGGTGCTGGTCCCCACCCGCGAGCTCGCGCAGCAGGTCACCGAGGCGCTCACGCCCTACGCCCGCGCGGTGCGTCTGCGGATGGCGAGCGTGGTGGGCGGGACGTCGATCAGCCGCCAGGCCTGGATGCTGAACCGGGGAGCGGAGGTCGTGGTGGCCACCCCGGGCCGGCTCAAGGACCTGATCCAGCGCGGCGACTGCCGACTGGACCGGGTCGGCGTCACGGTGCTCGACGAGGCCGACCAGATGGCCGACATGGGCTTCCTCCCGCAGGTCACGGAGCTCCTTGAGCAGGTCGCCGGAGACGGCCAGACCATGCTGTTCTCCGCCACCCTGGACCGCGACGTCGACCGTCTGGTGCGGCACTTCCTCAAGGACCCGGTCACGCACTCGGCGGACCCGTCCGCGGGAGCCGTCGACACCATGGAGCATCACGTGCTGCAGGTGCAGAACTTCGACAAGAACGCCACCATCGCCCACATCGCGTCCCGCGACGGCACGGTGATCATGTTCGTCGACACCAGGAGCGGCGCGGACCGCCTGGTGGAGGACCTGCTCGCGAACGGCGTGAAGGCCGCGGCCCTGCACGGCGGCAAGGAACAGCCGCAGCGCACCCGCACCCTGGAGCAGTTCCGCACCGGTCAGGTCACGGCCCTGGTCGCGACCAACGTCGCCGCCCGCGGCATCCACGTCGACGGGCTCGACCTGGTCGTCAACGTCGACCCGCCGGGCGACCACAAGGACTACCTCCACCGGGGCGGCCGAACCGCCCGGGCCGGCGAGTCCGGCACCGTCGTCACTCTGGTGCTGCCCAACCAGCGCCGCGGGATGGCCCGCTTGATGACCGCGGCCGGAATCATCCCCGTCACCACCAGGGTCAACGCCGGCGACGAGGACCTGGCCCGAATCACCGGCGCCCGCGTGCCCACCGGCGTGCCCGTCACCATCCCCGACCCCGTCGTCGAGCGCCCTCGCCGCAACGCGTCGACCAGCCGTGGCCGGCGCGGCCGCCCCGCCGCCGGCGACACCCGGACGGCCGCCGGCCGCGGCGAGCGCGGGTCCTCCGACCGCCGCCGGGCTCCCAGGCACAACGCCCCCACCGGGTAGCCGTCGACGGCTCGACCAGGACGGATGGAAGCGCCTCACCCCCCTCATGGCCGAACAGGCCCTGGCCGCTACCCCGGCCTCGGCCCGGACGCCTTCGGGCACTGCGGGGCCACCGGCGCCCAGTCCTTCGCCGACCCCCGCAGCGGCATCGCCCACAGCCACGCCCGCCGCCGCTTCGCCTTCGGCGGCGGGGGCGGCGCCCCGAAGATCTGGGAGCGGATAATGGCCTGACCGTCGGCCGGCCGCGCCCGCGGCACCGAACGACCTGAGAGGCAGAGGACGGATGACCCTGGAGGAAGGACGACGCGTCAGGCTAACGGCGGACCTCGGCATCGGTGAGACCGTCGCCGAGGAGCCCGGTGAGCCCGGGGCCGGGGCCGGGGCCGTCGTCGGGTTCCTCTCCCTGGGAGCCGGGGCCGAGGGCACCGTCGAGCGGGTGGACGGCGAACTCCCGGAGAGCGAGGAGGTCCGCGAGTACCAGCGGCTCAAGGCACTCTTCGAGGACTACGGGCACACCATGCCGGAGGCGAGCCGGGAGCGCCTGGAGGCGCAGATCGCCGCGCTGGAACCGGAGTGGGCCGCACACCGGGCGCGCGGAAGCCGGGTGACGGTCCGGGTCCGCCTGGACAACGGCTTCGTCCTCGACGGTGTACACCAGGACGTCCTTGCCGCACTGTGAGAGGACGTCAGCACGCCCTGGGAGCACGGGAGGCAAGGCGATGCCCACTTGGGGAGGAGGCAAGGCGATGCCCGAGATGACCGGAGGCAAGGCAGTGCCCGAGATGACCGGAGGGAGCGCCGACCGCGACGCGGCGGCCCCCAGCGAGACGAGCCCCACCGAGACGGACACCGGAACGGCCGCGGCCGAGGCTCCGGCCGCCGTCCGGCAGGAAGCGGAAGCCGAAAGCGCGCCGACCGACTGAGGCGCAGCTGACCTGCGGCGGCCGGGCCCCGGCCGCTGTCAGCCGAGCGCGGTGTCGGTGAGACCGAGGCGCAGGTGCTCGATGTGGTAGACGGCCTGGTCGAGCAGGGCCGCGACGTGGTTGTCGTAGAGCGCGTAGACGACCGAGCGGCCCTGCCGCCGGCCGACCACCAGGCCGAGGTTGCGCAGCAGGCGCAGCTGGTGGGAGCAGGCGGACTGCTCCAGCCCGACCTCGGCGGCGAGTTCGGTGGCGGCGCAGGGGCCCTCGCGCAGGCGGGAGAGGATCAGCAGTCGCGAGGGGGTGGCCAGGGCCTGCAGGGTGGTGGCCACCCGGGCAGCACTGGCTTCGTCCAGGCGGGTGTGCGGGACGGCGGTTGCGGGGGCGGCTCCATGACCCATGCGGGCAATAGTACAACTCATACATGAAGGACGGTTCATATGTTCATGTATGGTGGATGAGTCACTGGCCCCGTCCTGCCCCGAAGGGTCCCGTCCGCATGCCCACCAGCCTGATCGAGCGACCCGTGCCCTCCGCCGCGCCGCGTCCCGACACCGCCCCGCGCCGTCGCACCCGGGTGTTCGCCCTGCCCGAGGCCCGCTGGGCCGCCGCCGCGACCGTGCTGTTCCTGATCGCGCTCCCGCTCCAGCTCACCGGCGCCCCCGCCTGGGCCTGGGGCCCGCTGTACGCCCTCGCGTACGCCACCGGCGGCTGGGAGCCCGGCTGGGCCGGCCTCCAGGCACTGCACGAGAAGACCCTCGACGTCGACCTGCTGATGATCGTCGCCGCCCTCGGCGCCGCCGCCGTCGGCCAGGTCATGGACGGCGCGCTGCTGATCGTCATCTTCGCCACCTCCGGCGCACTGGAGGCCCTGGCCACCGCCCGCACCGCCGACTCGGTGCGCGGACTGCTCGACCTCGCCCCGACCACCGCCACCCGGTTGCTGGACGACGGCGCCGAGGAGAGCGTGCCGACCGAGCGGCTGGCGGTCGGCGACACCGTCCTGGTGCGGCCCGGCGAGCGGATCGGCGCCGACGGGCGGGTGCTGGACGGCGCGAGCGAGGTCGACCAGGCCACCATCACCGGCGAGCCGCTGCCCGTGGCGAAGGAGGTCGGCGACGAGGTCTTCGCCGGCACCCTGAACGGCACCGGCGCGCTGCGGGTGAAGGTCGAGCGCGACGCCTCCGACTCGGTGATCGCCCGGATCGTCGCCATGGTCGAGGAGGCCTCCGAGACCAAGGCGCCGACCCAGCTGTTCATCGAGAAGGTCGAGCAGCGCTACTCGATCGGCATGGTGATCGCCACCCTCGCGGTCTTCGCCGTGCCGCTGGCCTTCGGCGCGGCCTTCACCGGCTCGCTGCTGCGGGCGATGACCTTCATGATCGTCGCCTCCCCGTGCGCCGTGGTGCTCGCCACCATGCCGCCGCTGCTCTCCGCGATCGCCAACGCCGGCCGCCACGGCGTGCTGGTCAAGTCCGCGGTGGTCATGGAGCGGCTCGGCCAGGTCGACGGCGTCGCCCTCGACAAGACCGGCACCCTGACCGAGGGCACGCCCCGGGTCACCGACCTGCGCCCGCTCACCGGCTCCGGCCTCACCGAGGAGCAACTGCTCGCGCTCGCCGCGGCGGCCGAGCACCCCAGCGAGCACCCGCTCGCCCGCGCGATCGTGGACGCCGCCCGCACCCGCGGCCTGGCCCTCGCCACCGCCGAGGACTTCTCCTCCGCCCCCGGCATCGGCGTCACCGCCACCGTCGACGGCCGCGCCGTCGCGGTCGGCGCCCCGGCACGGCTGCTGAACGACGCCGAGGGCGCCGTCTCCGCCCGCGCCGCGGCCATCGCCGCCGAGCTGGAGAGCAGCGGCCGCACCGCCGTCCTGGTCGAGGCCGACGGCGTCCCGGTCGGCGTGCTCGGCATCGCCGATCGCCTGCGCCCGGACGCCGCCGGCACCGTCACCGCGCTCACCGCCCTGACGGGCACCGCGCCGATGCTGCTCACCGGTGACAACCCGCGCGCCGCCGCCCGACTGGCCGCCGAGGTCGGCATCACCGACGTCCGCGCCGGGCTGCTCCCCCAGGACAAGGTCACCGCCGTCCAGGAACAGGAGAAGGCCGGCCGCAAGGTCCTGGTCGTCGGTGACGGCGTCAACGACGCGCCCGCCCTGGCCACCGCCCACACCGGCATCGCGATGGGCCGGGCCGGCTCCGACCTGGCGCTGGAGACCGCCGACGCCGTCATCGTGCGCGACGAACTCGCCACCGTCCCCACCGTGGTGGCGCTCTCCCGGCGGGCCCGCTCCTTCGTCGTGCAGAACCTGGTGATCGCCTCGGTGTTCATCTCCGTGCTGGTGGTCTGGGACCTGGTCGCCACCCTCCCGCTGCCGCTGGGCGTCCTCGGCCACGAGGGCTCGACCGTCATCGTCGGCCTCAACGGCCTGCGACTGCTGCGCGAGGCCGCCTGGACCAGGGCCCGGGCCGAGGGCGGCCGGTAAGCGCCCGCCCAGCAGGAAAAGGCACCTCCCCGAGGCCGCCGCCCCGTACCAGGGGCGGCGGCCCGCTGTGCGTCAGGAGCCTCAAGAAGGAGTGTCAGCGCCCTGCTCGCTACCGCTGGTGCTACGGCACGCTCCGGGTTCCGGCGGGCGGCTGAGCCGGGTGGGGGGGGGGGGGGCCCCGGGGGGGCCCCCCCCCCCCCCCCGCCCCCCGGGGGGGGGGGGGCCCCCCCCCCGGCCCCGCCCCCCCACCCCCGC
>NZ_JBITZP010000033.1:65232-88928 GCF_044546945.1 Kitasatospora sp. NPDC053057
CCGGGGCGCCGGGCGGGGCCCCCCCCCCCCCGGCGCCGGGGGGGGGGGGGGGGCGGGGGGGGGGGGGGGGGCGGGGGGGGGGGGGGCGCGGGGGGGGCGCCCCCCCCCCCACCCCCTGTCAGCTGTGCTTCCAGGTCACCGAGAAGGAGCTGCCGCCGCTCAGCCCGGAGGTGGTGGCCTTGGTGGAGCCGCCGGAGGCCATGGTGATGGCGTCCGGGCTGAAGCCGCCCAGGGCCTGGCCGTTGACGGTGGAGCCGCTGAAGGAGACCGAGCCGAAGTTCGAGAGCGGCAGCACCCCGGTGGAGCTGGAGGGGGCCTCGGCGATCACCTCGGCGGAAGCCAGCGCGGCGCTCTTGAGGGACTTGTTGACGGTGCGGCTCCAACCGGCGGTGGTGTCGGAGAGGGTGAGGGTGAAGGAGCCGCTGCCGCTGGTGGTGACGCTCGCGGTGAAGTGGTCGCCCGGCCGTACGGTGTTGGTGAAGTTGACCGGGTAGGCCGGGTACATCTCGTACCAGGCGGAGTACACCGGGCGGCCGCTGGAGCAGTCGGCCTCGGTGCCGGTCTGCTCGACGGAGTTGCTGCCGTCGCCGTCGAGGCCGACCCAGAAGCTGGACCAGGTGTCGGTGCCGTTGCAGGACACGGAAGGCTGGACCCAGCTGGCCTTGACGCTGGTGAACCGGCCACCGGTGGCGGCGTATCCGGCCCAGTTGCCGCTGGTGCTGCGCAGTAGGCCGCCGCCGTGGTGGGCGAGCGGGGCCTGCACGAGGGTGGGGGCGGTGGCGGCGACGGCCGGTGCGGCGGTGCCCAGGATGGTCAGCAGGGCGGTGGACACGGCGAGGGTGCGCCGACGGGCTTCGGGCATGGCTACTCCCTTGTGAGGGTGTGGAGTTGGCCGAGCGTCGACAAAGGTAGACCCGCCGGGTCAGGTACGGATGTCACGGGGGGATAACGAAACGTCACTCCGCGCGCAGCGGTTCAGCCCTCCCGCACTCCGTTCAGCAGTTCATCGACCAACACAAAGCCATGTGAGTCGACAGGCAAGCCAAACAGGCGTCAACTCTGGAGTCGCACAATCGCGTTGGACTATTCGGCAGCCCGGGCGGGCTCGGCGGGAGCGAGTCCGCGGTCCGCAGCGGCGCCGTTGTACTCGGCGAGCGTCTCCCGGGTGAAGCCGAAGAAGTACGTGGCCAGGAAGCCCACCGCGTACCCGGTCAGCAGTCCGCCGCCGTAGACGGCGGCGCTCGCGGCCATCCCGTGCGGGCCGGCCAGCAGCGGGAACAGGGCCCAGCCGGAGGGGCCGACGGCCGTCGAGCCGACCGCGCCGCCGAGTTGGCCGGCCACCCCGACGAAGGCGCCTCCGGCGGCGCCGCCCACGCAGGCCGTGACGAACGGGCGGCCCAGCGGCAGGGTGACGCCGTAGACCAGCGGCTCGCCGACGCCGAGCAGTCCGGCCGGCAGCGCGGACCTGATGGTCGCCCGGACGGAGGCGTTGTGCCGCAGCCGCAGGTAGACGGCCGCCGCGCAGCCGACCTGACCGGCGCCGGCCATGGCGAGGATCGGCAGCAGGACGGTGGAGCCCTGCTGCTGGATCAGGGTGGTGTGGATCGGGATCAGCGCCTGGTGCAGGCCGAGCATCACCAGCGGCAGGAAGAGGCCGCCGAGCACCAGCCCGGCGAGCAGCCCGCCGTGGGCGAGCAGCCAGGTGGCGGCATGGCCGATGGCGGTGGAGACCTCCCCGGCGACGAACATCAGGCCGAACAGCGCGGCCAGCCCGCCGAACAGGACGGTCACCGTCGGGGTGACCAGGACGTCCAGCGCGGCGGGCAGGATCCGCCGGGTCCACCGCTCCAGTTGGACGGCCAGCAGCGCGGCGAGCAGCGCGCCGACCACCCCGCCCTGCCCGGGGGTGAGGTGGTGGCCGAACGCCTCCACCTTGGCGACCCCCGCGTAGACGATCACACTGGCGACGGCACCGCCGAGCACGGGCGTACCGCCGAACTCCTTCGCCGTGTTGTAGCCGACGAACACGGCGAGCAGCGACATGAACCCGGAGGAGACCGGCCCCAGGGCGGTGACCAGCGCCGGGGCCCAGCCGAGGTTGGCGAGCGCGCCGGAGAGGGCGGCGACGATCCCGCAGCCGATCAGGGCGGGGATCAGCGGGACGAAGATGTTCGCGATCCGGCGCAGCATCCGCTTCACCGGGGTCGCGTTGCGCGCCCGGGCCTCCGCCCGGATCCGCGCGCCGCGCCCGGCGAGGTCCTCGGCGGTGGGGGCCGTCGTGAGACCGTCGCCGGAGTCCAGCAGTCGGCGCAGCTGTGCGGTGACCCCGGCGACGGCGCCGGGGCCGAGGACGATCTGGTAGGTGTCGTCCTCGACCGTGCCCAGGACGGCCGGCAGCGCCCCGAGCGCCTCGCGGTCGACCAGTGAACGGTCCGCCAGACCCAGCCGGAGCCGGGTCATGCAGTGGGCGACCGAGCGGATGTTGGCGGCGCCGCCGACCAGCGGGAGGATCGCCTCGGCCACGGCGCGGTGCTTCTCGTCGGACATGCCAGGGGACGTACCCGGATGGTCCGGGCGCTCAACCGGCGGCCCGTGGGGGTCTGTCGCCCGAACGGCCGCCGGGACTATCGTTAGTTGGCGGAAGCTATCGACATTCCCACTCCGATCCGGTGGCCGGCCCAGGTCCGGCCGACCCGGGCCAGCAGGAGGCAGCGGTGGCGACACGACTCTCCGGCGGCGGCAGGACCGGGCGACGGCGTCCGGCCCGTACCGGAGTGGAGCCGGACCACCCCCGGTACAAGTGGGTGGCGCTGTCCAACACCACGCTCGGCACCCTGATCGCGACCATCAACGCCTCGATCGTGCTGATCTCGCTGCCCGCGATCTTCAACGGCATCGGCCTGGACCCGCTGGAGCCCGGCAACGTCAGCTACCCTACCTGCTGTGGATGCTGGTGACTCCTCCCCCGGCTGACGCCGGGGGCTTCTCGCTATGCCGGTCGGGCTTCGCGACGGACCAGCCCGGCCCGTAGAACGTTGATCGCGCCCACCGTGTCCGCGTGCGCGCTGTGGCCGCACGAGACGCAGTGGAACTTCTCCTGCGTGGGCCGGTTCTCCTTGGCGGTGTGCCCGCAGGCGGGGCACCGCCGGGAGGTGTTGCGGGGGTCCACCGCCATCACTTCCCGTCCGGCGCATTCTGCCTTGGCGGTGAGGATCGCGAGGAACACCCCCCATCCGGCATCAGCGATGGAGCGGTTGAGTCCGGCCTTCGCGGCAGCGCCGTTGGGCAGAAAGTTGCCCGGCCGGTCGGGGTCCGGCTTCGGAGCCGGGGCCTTGCTCATGCTGCGGATCTTGAGGTCTTCGTGCGCGATGAAGTCGTGGTCGCGTACGAGGTCAAGCGCGGTCTTGTGGGCGTGGTCGAGCCGCTGGTGGCGGACCTTGCGGTGCAGTCGAGCCACGGTCTCCACAACCTTGCGGCGGCGCTTGCTGCCGCGCTTGCACCGGGAGAGCGCCTGCTGCGCCCTCTCCAGTGCGGCGGCGGCCTTCGCTCCGTGGCGGGGGTTGGGCACGAACTCGCCGTTGGAGTCGGCGAGGAAGTTAACTATGCCCATGTCGATACCGACCGCGCTGCCGGTCGGCTGCAACGGTTCGGGCTGGGCCTGGTCGGCGGTCAGGATGACGTACCAGCGGCGGCCTTCCCGCTTGACGCTGATCGTCTTCACAGTGCCGATCACAGGGCGGTGCTGGTGCACTCTGACGTGCCCGACGCCTTGCAGCCGGACACGAGTGACGGGGTCGTGCGGGGTGGAATCCCAGCGGCAGCCGTCGCCGTCCTTCGGGAACTCCACAGTGTCGAACCGCTTGTGCGAGCGGAAGCGCGGATATCCGGGCTTCTCCCCGGTCTTGACCCGGCGGAAGAACGCGGCGAACGCCTTGTCCAGCCGCCGAAGGGTCGTCTGCTGCGAGCTGAACGACCATCGGGCCTGATCCGGGTCCAACGCCCGGATGTCCTTGAGCTGCGCGGACTGCTGCCCGTACCGGACCGTCGTCTTGCTAGCGTGTCGGTAGGCGTCACGCCGCTCCTGGAGAGCGGCGTTGTAGAGCGTGCAGTGGTCCCGCAGCATCGCGGCGAGCTGCTGTTCCTGGCCCACGGTGGGCCTGATGAGGAACTTGTACGCACGGATCATCCGGCCCACCTCCTTTCGGCTGATGCGATCAACATAGGGGACGTCACTGACACCGCAGCGATCTCCGCCGCTTCGCAGCTCCGAGCCAAGGATGCGTTTCCCTCCCCGGCTGAAGCCGGGGATACCCACGCAAGATCAAGGATGGTGGCCGGCCTGGCCGGCTCGCTGCCGCACACCCTCACCGCCGGACTGACCGCGCAGGGCGTGCCCGCCGCCGATGCCCGCACGATCGCCTCGCTGCCCCTGAGGACCCTGTTCGCCGCGTTCCTCGGCTACAACCCCGTCCAGCAACTGCTGGGCCCGCACGTGCTCGGCCAATTCCCGCCGGACCACGCCCGGACACTGACCGGCCGGGAGTTCTTCCCGCAGCTGATCTCGGGGCCGTTCCACGACGGGCTGGTCGTGGTGTTCTGGCTGGCGATCGCGATGTCGCTGGTGGCCGCTGGTGCCTCGCTGGTCCGCGGCCGGCGGCGGCCTCTTCGCCGAGCAGTGCCGTGCGCTGGAGGCGGCCCTGCCCCTCCTGGAGCTCCTCCTCGACGAGCCCGACACGCCGGCCGGCGAGCGACAGAGGGGCTGAACTGCCCGTAACGGCCGACATGTTGACGGACCGAAGATTCGAAAGGGCCACTCTCGCCGCCACCCCTGATGACAATGGACATGTCGAGAAGCACGGGTCCATGGTGACGGGAAGGGAGCGGTCGTGTCGTTTCTCCGGGACGGGCACGGATGGGAGTTCAACCCGCAGGATTTCAGCGGACGGGAGTTGAGCCGGCGCGGGTTCATCGGGGCGGCCGCGCTCGCGGGCGCCGGTGTGGCGCTCGGGCCGGGTGCGGCGGCCGCGGACGCTCCGGCCGCCCGGCCGTCGAGGGTGCTGGAGTTCACGGCTGGCACCAACGCCGCCGTGGCCCTCTCGCCCGACGGCGAGCGCATGGTCATCGAGGTCCAGGGCGTGCTGTGGGGGCTGTCGCGGCACGGTGGAACGGCGACCGCGTTGACCACTCCCGGGCTGGAGCCGACCCGCCCGGTGTGGTCTCCGGACGGCTCGACCGTGGCCTTCTGCGCCTACCGGGAGGGCGGCTTCCACCTCTGGGCCATGGCGCCGGACGGGTCGAACCTGCGCCAGGTGACCAGCGGGCCGTGGGACGACCGCGGGGTGTCCTGGTCCCCGGACGGGCGCCACCTCGCGTTCTCCTCCGAGCGCGCGGGTGACGCGGTGTCCGGCAGCTCGTACGACGTGTGGACGGTGGAGCTCGCCACCGGCCGGCTGACCCGGCTGACCGATCAGCCGGAGGTCGAGGACTACGACCCCTCCTGGCAGCCCGACGGCGGGCGGGTCGTCTTCGTCCGGGCGGACGCCTCCGGCGGCCGGACCATCGCCTCCGTGCCGGCCTCCGGCGGGCCGGTACGCGTCGAACGCACCGTGGACAGCGGCGCGTTGACCTGCCCGGTGGTGTCCCGGGACGGCCGGCTGGCCTACGTGTGGATCGGCGACTCCTCCGCCGCCACCTCCTACCTGGCGGCGAGCGCCTCCCTGGCCGTCGACGGCACCGTGGTCTCGGGCGACGAGGACGTCTCACCGCTGCCGCCCTGCTGGACGCCCGACGGCGGGATCGTCTACTTCGCGGACGGCCGGATCACCGACCGCTCCCCCGACCTGGCCACCGCCAAGGAGGTCCCGTTCACCGCGCGGCTGGAGGTGCCGCGGCTCGAATACCGGCGCAAGGTCCGCGACTTCGACTCCACCGCCGAGCGGGACGTGCGCGGCATCCACCTGCCCGCACTCTCGCCGGACGGCCGCTCGGTGGTCTTCTGCGCGCTCAACGCCCTCTGGCTGCTGCCGATCGGCGGACAGCCGCGCAAGCTGTTCCAGGCCACCCCCGCCCACTACGTGCAGATGCCGTCCTGGAGCCGGGACGGCCGAAGCGTCCTGTACGTCCACGACGGGGACGCCGACGGCGACGGCCTGGGCGCCGTGCACCGCCTGCTGCCGGACGACGGCACCGACACCGTCCTCGCCCGCGGAGGGCGGTTCAATCCGGCGCTCTCCCCGGACGGGACCCGGCTGGCCTGCCAGGACCTCCTGGGCAACCTCCTCCTGGTCGACCCCGCCACCGGGGCGGAACAGCGGCTCGCGACGCCGCTCGGCGGCAACGGCCTTCCAGGGAGGCCAAGTTGGTCCCCCGACGGCCGCTACATCGCGCTCTGCGACCGCAACCGCCTCAACCACCGCTTCCGCGAGGGCTACAACGTCATCCGGGTGATCGACACCCGGGACGGCTCCTCGAAGTCCTTCCTGCCGCTGCCGGACACCTCGGTCGCCGACCGCTGCGACAGCGGCCCGGTCTGGTCGCCCGACGGCCGGTGGCTGGCGCTGATCGTGGAGTCCGCGCTGTGGGTGCTGCCGGTCGCCCCGGACGGTACGCCCACGGGCGAGCCGCGGCGGATCACCGACGAGGCGGCCGACCACCCGTCCTGGTCGGGCGACTCCGCCCGGCTGCTCCATCTCTCCAACGGCCAGCTGAAGTCGATCGGCCTCGACGGCACCGACCGCCACACCGTCGCCGTTCCGCTGCGCACGGCCCGCGCCCTGCCGCCGCGCTCGGACGTCACCCGGATCCACGCCGCCCGGCTGTGGGACGGCACCGGCGAGAACGTCCGCGAGGACGTCGACATCGTCGTCACCGGCAACCGCGTCACCGCCGTCGAACCGCACCGATCCGGCGCCCGCCGGGCCGGAGAGCGGCTGGTCGACGCCACCGGCTGCACCGTCCTGCCGGGCCTGTGGGACTCCCACACCCACCCGTACCAGAACACCTACGGCGGCCGCGAGTCCCGTCTGCTGCTCGCCTACGGCGTCACCGGCACCGCCTCCCTGGGCGGCTTCGCCTACGAGCAGGCGCGCATCCGCGAGTCGGTCGACGCCGGGGTGATGGACGGGCCGCGGTTCCTGACGACCGGCGAACTGCTCGACGGCAGCCGGGTCGCGTACAGCATGGGCCGCGCCCACCGCACCGCCGACGGGGTGCGGCGCAGCCTGGAGCGCGCCGTCGCATTGGACTACGACTTCGTCAAGACCTATGTGCGGGCGCCCGCCTGGATCATGGCGCAGGCCGCCCGGACGGCCCACGAGCGCCTCGGGGTGCCCGCGGGCAGCCACCTGCTGACGCCCGGGGTGCAGGTCGGGCAGGACCTCACCACCCACCTGTCGGCCACCCAGCGGCAGGAGTACGGCCGGGTGGTCTCGCCCACCGGGCGCGCCTACCAGGACGTCCACGAGATCTACCGCGGCGGGGCGTTCGCGATCGTCATCACCCCGTTCTCGGCGTTCTACCTGCTCGGCGACGACCCGTCACTGGCCGAGGACTCCCGGGTGACGACGCTGATGCCGCCCTGGGACGCCGCCGGCGTGCAGCACCAGGCCCGGACGGCGACCACCGCGGGGCAGCGACGCGCCGTCCGGACGGAGATGGACGTCTACCGGACGATCATCGCGGACGGCGGCGCACTGGCCCTGGGCACGGACTCCCCGCTCACCCCCGTCGGCCTCCAGGTGCACCTCGGGCTGCGCGCCCTGGTCCGGTACGCGGGCCTGTCCCCCGCCCAGGCGCTGCGCACGGCCACGGTGACGCCGACCCGGCTGTTCGGGCTGGCGGACGACCTCGGAACGGTGGAGGCGGGCAAGCTCGCGGACCTGACGGTGGTCGACGGGGACCCGTTCCACGACTTCGCGGACCTGGCGCGGACCTCGTGGGTGATGCGGGACGGCGTCACGTACCGGCGCGCGGACCTGGTCGGCGACGGCGCCCGGACTCCGCTGGCCGCGCGGTCGTCCGACTCGCCCCGCTCGGCCGAGGACTGGCACGCCGTCGGCCAGGCCCTGCGCCGCGACGGCTGCTGCGCCCTGTAGCGACCACCACCCGCTGACGGCGTTCGTCCACGACCGCCCGCCCGCCGTCCGGCCCCCGTGCCGGACCGGCCGCAACGGCCGAGGCCCCCACCGGCCTCGGCCGTTCCGTGTGCGAGGTGAACCGCCGCTCAGCGCGGGCGGCGGCGGTTCAGCGCCAGTGGCGACATCCCGCCCGGTCAAGCCTCGGTCATGGCAAGGACATCGGCCTTGTTCGCCGGTGCGGGCTTGGCTACCTTCCTAGCGCTGAGGCCGCGCAGGCCCGGCACCACCCCCTTGGCATGCCCTGATCACCCCACGTCATGGCCGGGCGCCCCGTCCCCCACGGGCCGACGCTCCACGCCCCGCCGAACGCCAGGGCCGCCTTCTGCACGTGCGCGTCTCCCCCTCAACCCCGGGCCTGCCCTCGACTGCCGCCACCAGCGGCGTTGCGCGCATGCCCAGGGCCCGACCCCCCACATGGGAGGGCTCCGTTGCACACCTTCCTCCGCTCCACCCTGCGGCCCGGCGGGCTCCGCGCCACCACCGCGACCCTCGCGGTCGGCGCCGTGGTGGCCGCCGGCCTCGCCGTCGCGGCGCCCGCCGCGAGCGCCGCCGCCACCTCGCCGACCTCGTCCGGCACGAACGTCAAGCACGTGTGCGCCAAGCCGACCGACCGTCACCAGATGGCCTGCGACGCCCTGCAGCGCACCGACGTCGTCCAGCCGTACGCGTTCACCCTCGACGCGGTCTCGCCGAACGCCACGCCGTCCGGCTTCGGCCCGGGCGACCTGCAGAGCGCCTACGGCCTGCCGGCCAACGGCGGCGCCGGACAGACCATCGCCATCGTCGACGCGATGGACGACCCCAACGCCGAGTCCGACCTGGCGACCTACCGCACGCAGTACGGGCAGCCCGCGTGCACCACCGCCAACGGGTGCTTCAAGAAGATCGACCAGAACGGCGGCAGCAGCTACCCGACCTCCGACACCGGCTGGGCGGGCGAGATCTCCCTCGACCTCGACATGGTCTCCGCCGTCGCCCCGAACGCCCACATCCTGCTGGTCGAGGCCAACTCGGCGACCATGGCCGACCTCGGCGCCTCGGTCAACCAGGCCGTCGCCCAGGGCGCCAAGTTCGTCTCCAACAGCTACGGCGGCGCCGAGGACTCCACCGACACCTCCTCCGACAGCCAGTACTTCAACCACCCCGGCGTGGCGATCACCGCCTCCTCGGGCGACTCCGGCTACGGCGCCCAGTACCCGGCCGGCTCCCAGTACGTCATCGCGGTCGGCGGCACCTCGCTGACCCGCGACTCCAGCACCCGCGGCTGGAGCGAGAGCGTCTGGGGCTCCAGCTCCGGCGGCCAGGGCGCCGGCTCCGGCTGCTCCGCCTACGACCCCAAGCCGAGCTGGCAGACCGACAGCGGCTGCGCCCAGCGCACCATCTCGGACGTCTCCGCCGTCGCCGACCCGGCCACCGGTGTCGCGGTCTACCAGACCTACGGCGCCAGCGGCTGGTCCGTCTACGGCGGCACCAGCGCCTCCTCGCCGATCATCGCCGCCGTCTTCGCCGACGCAGGCACCCCGGGCACGGGCGACAACCCCGCCAAGTACCCGTACGCGCACACCAACGCGCTCAACGACGTGACCAGCGGCGCCAACGGCACCTGCTCGCCGACCTACCTGTGCACCGCGGGCCCCGGCTACGACGGCCCGACCGGCCTCGGCACCCCCAACGGCCTGACCGCCTTCACGGCCGGCGGCAGCACCGGCGGCAACACCGTCACGGTCACCGGCCCCGGCAGCCAGAGCGGAACCGTCGGCACCGCCACCAGCCTGCAGATCCACGCCAGTGACTCGGCCCCCGGCCAGAGCCTGACCTACTCGGCGACCGGCCTGCCCGCCGGACTGTCGATCAACGCCTCGTCCGGCCTGATCTCCGGGACGCCGACCACCGCGGGCAGCAACAACGTCACGGTCACCGCCAAGGACACCACCGGCGCCACCGGCTCCGCCTCCTTCACCTGGACCATCGCCGGCTCCGGCGGCGGCACCTGCACCGGCGGCGGCCAGCTGCTCCGCAACCCCGGCTTCGAGACCGGCACCGCCTCACCGTGGACGGCGAGCTCCGGCGTCATCGACAACTCCGCCAGTGAGGCCGCCCACTCCGGCAGCTGGAAGGCCTGGCTCGACGGCTACGGCACCACCCACACCGACACCCTGAGCCAGACCGTCACCATCCCGGCCGGCTGCAAGGCGAGCTTCTCCTTCTGGCTGCACGTCGACACCGCGGAGACCGGCACCACGGCCTACGACAAGCTCACCGTCCAGGCCAACTCCACCACCCTGGCCACCTTCTCCAACGTGAACGCGGCCAACGGCTACGCCCTGCACACCTACGACCTCTCGGCCTTCGCCGGCCAGTCGGTGACCATCAAGTTCACCGGCACCGAGGACTCTTCCCTGCAGACCAGCTTCGTCATCGACGACACCGCCCTCAACGCCTCCTGATCCCCGAACCCGCGTGGGGCCGCAGCCCGGCTGCGGCCCCACCGGCCTGCCCCGAGGTGTTCACCCCCGCTCCTGCGCCGCCGCTCCTGCACCCAGGCGCGGCGGGCGGTCGCGGGCCGGACGCCCGGGGCGAGTTCCGCCGGGACCGGCCGTCGACGTCACCCGGGTGCCGGACCGTACTGGCGGTGACGGCGGGCGGTCCGCACCGTGGTGGGGAGGACCGATGGCCACCACCCCCAGGACGGAACCGATGGACGCGAACGACTCCCTCCGCCGTGTCGTGGTCGGCGTCGACGGCTCTCAGCCGTCGCACGCCGCGCTGCGCTGGGCGGTCCGGCACGCCGAGATGCTCGGCGGGGTGGTGGACGCGGTGGGGGCGTGGGAGCCGCCGAGCCACTTCGGCTGGTCGGCCCCGGTGGTCGACGCCACCTTCGACCAGGAGCTCGCCGAGCGGAAGTTCGCCGATGAACTGGACGCGGTGCTCGGCGCGGACTGCCCGGTGCGGGTCCGCCGGACCATGGTCATGGGCGATGCCTCCGACGTCCTGCTGGACGCGGCGAAGGGCGCCGAACTGCTGGTGGTGGGCAGCCACGGGCGCGGCGGCTTCACCCGGGCGCTGCTCGGCTCGGTGAGCACCCGCTGCGCGCAGCACGCGACCTGCCCGGTGGTCATCGTGCGCGCGCAGTGAGCCGGTGCGCCCTCAGTCCAGCCCCCGGGCCTGCCGCAGGCGGGCCGAGAAGGTGTCGGAGGCGATGACCGGGTCCGGGTGGTCGGGGGTGAGCAGCCAGGCGGTCGGCCTGGCATACCGGCGACACGATACGGCGGGACGGGTGTGGACGGCGGCTGCCCGGGCAGCCGCTCCGCGTGCTGTTGATCCGACCGCCGGGCGTCTATCCGCCCCAGGGGGACACCGAACTCCTGGCCGACTGCGTGCGCCGGGAGCCCCTCGACGGCTCCAGCCGGGTGCTCGACCTGTGCACCGGGACGGGCGCCGTCGCGCTGGTGGCGGCGCGCAGCGGCGCGCGGGTCACGGCGGTGGACCTGTCCGTCCGCGCGGTCGTCACCGCCTGGTGCAACACCCGGCTGCACCGCCGGCGGATCCGGCTGCGGTACGGCGACCTGCTGGTCCCGGTGCTCGGCCGGCGCTTCGACCTGGTCACCGCCAATCCCCCGTACGTCCCCACCGCATCCGGCGGTCGCTCCCGGGGGCGCGGCGCCGCCCTGGCCTGGGACGCCGGGTCGGACGGGCGGCTGGTCCTGGACCGGATCTGCCGTACGGCTCCCCGTGTGCTGGCCGCGGGCGGCGTCCTGCTGGTGGTGCAGTCCGCGCTCGCGGACGTCCCGGCCACGCTGGCGGCGTTGCGGCGGGCGGGGTTGCGCACGGGCGTGGCGGCGCGTCGGCGGCAGCCCTTCGGGCCGGTGCTGACGGCCCGCGCCGCCCTGTTCGAGCAGCTGGGGCTGATCCGGCCGGGCGAGCGCGAGGAGGAGCTGGTGGTGGTGCGCGGTGTCCGGGAGCGCTGACCGCGTCACCCGGGTGACGGTCGTGCCGGGCGGCCCGCTGCTGGTCGAGGGACCGGTGGAGGTGGTCCTGCCGGACGGCTCGCGCCGGGTGTCCGAGCACCCGGTGGTGGCGCTGTGCGCCTGTCGGCGGAGCCGGACGTACCCGTTCTGCGACACCAGCCACCGGCGGCACGGTGGGCCCCGGCGGGGGTCGCCGAAGCCCGACTCACAGCGTGCTACCGGCTCAGAGCCGGGTACCGGGGAGGACCTAGCCACTGGGGAGGAGCCCGTCACCGGGGAGGGGTGAGCGCAGGGACGTCCGTCCACGCTGCCAGCAGTCCAGCAGGTGGTCCGAGAGGCGCCGGTCCAGGGTGTCGGCGGCGGCGATGCCGAAGGCGATGTCCGGTGCGGCACCGGGCTCGGCGTCCACCAGTTCCCCGATCACCCCGCGGCGCACCAGCTGCTCGTGGACGGCGTCCGCCTCGACGTGCTCGCGGTAGAACAGCACGCCGTCCGGGCCGCCGCCCAGCCGCTCCAGGGCGGTGGCCAGCCGGGCCGCGCCGGGCGAGGAGGTGATCTCGATGGCGGCGAACTGCCCGATCGCCGCGTACCGCAGTGCCCGGTGCAGGCCGAAGAGCATCATCAGGTTGACCGTCGCCAGGGCCGGTGCGGGGATCAGGTCCAGGTAGTGCCCGTAGCGGGGGTCGAGGCCGAAGGCGGCCATCATCCGGGCGAACAGCGAGGCGTGGGCCCGTTCCGGGCGCCCGGCGCCGTACTCGTCGTAGGCGATCGACATCAGCACCGCCTGTGCGGGCCCGTGCACCCTCGGCAGCGCCCACAGCTGCGGGTCCGCCTCCTTGAGGTTGTAGACCGACCGGTGCACCAGGTACTCGCGGGCGTGGCGGCGCTCGCCCTGCCCCAGCAGGAAGTACGACGGCCCGGTGCCCTCGACCGGCTCGGTCAGCAGCTGTTCCAGCACCTCGGGCAGCGGCGGCACCGGCTCCGCCTCGGCGCGGACCGCCGCGAGGAAGGGGCGCTCCAATTCCCGTCGCAGGGTGAGTAGTTCGGGCTCCCATTCCCAGCCGGGGTGGACGCCGGGCAGGCCCCGGTCGTGGAGCTCGTAGCACAGGTACAGCGCGAGCTGGTGGTCCTCGCCCCACGGGTCGGAGAGCGGGACGGGCGGCGTGAGCAGCCGCCCGGCGCCCGGCGGGCCGGCGGTCACCAGCCCGAGCACCGCCGCCGACAGCGGTCCGCGCGGGCCGGGCAGGCCGCCCGTCGCGCGTTCGTCGCGCCCGTCCATGCCGCCGCCTCCTCGCCGTGAAGCCCCCGGGCCCGCCGAAGCGGGTGCCCGGAGTGCGCGGTTCCTAACACTCGAAGTGAGCCCGGCCGGAACTCGATTGCGCAACAAGGCGGTTGGAGAGGCGGGGCCCGGGCAGAGCTGATGCAGGCGCCGGGCGCCACAGGAACGGCCCTCCCGGGAAGGGGCCCGCCCCGTACGGGCCCCTTCCCGCCGCCGTCAGCCGACGGTCAGGGTGAACGGTCCGGCCAGCACCGAGTAGCCGTCGTTGGCCAGGTAGTACGCGTCGTAGCGGCCCGCGCCGTTGAGCTTGCCGGTGGCGAGGGTGACGGCGCCGCTCTGGTTCGGGGTGTAGGACCAGGTGAGCGCGGACCGGGAGCCGGGGGTGACGCCCGCCGGATAGAGGCCGACCCAGTTCTTCGCGCCGGCCTGGGCCGCGGTCGGCAGGCTGTAGCGCAGGGTGACGTTGCCGCCGTTCGCCACCGCGTTCAGGTCGCCGGTCAGCGTCGGCCCGGTCTCGGTGGACGGTGCGAAGGCGGCGTTCAGCGGCGTCGCGTAGGTGTCGTTGGCGGTGAGCCCGGGCAGGCCGAGGGCCGATTCGATGGTGCGGCCGATGCCGTAGTGGTCGTAGTGCAGCGGGCTGCTGGTCCCGGCCGGGACGGTGCCCTGGGAGCCGAGGACGACGGTGGCGAGGTGGTTGTAGCCCTCGTTCTGGCTCTCGTCCCAGGTCAGCACCAGCAGCGAGCGCTGCTGGGTCCAGGCCGGGGAGGACAGCACCGGGGCGAGGGTCTGCTGCAGCCAGCCGTCCTGGGTCTTCAGGCTGGTGGCGCTGCCGTTGCCGGAGGCCTCGCCGTCGTAGTAGTCGTCGGCGGCGATCCAGGAGAAGTTCGGCGTGGTCGCGGCCGACTTCAGGTCGGTGGTCAGCTGCGTGGTGTCGAACAGGTGGGCCGCGCAGCGGGCCGGATTGCCGCTGATGTCGGTGTAGTTGATGAAGGGCGCGTCGTCGGGCATGTAGTACGTGTCGTTGTTCTTGTTGGTGTTGCAGGGCGTGCCCATGCCCTGCTCGTAGGCCTTCCAGGTCTTGCTGGCGTCCTCGATGGTGTCGCCGAGGTTGCGCTGCGGGGAGTTGATGTTGGGCCAGTAGGTGGCGCCCTTGGTGTAGGTGTCACCGCCCGCGACGGCGAGGTAGTTCTCGTCGCTGGGGTGGTAGACGCCGTGGGCGTCGGTGAGGGTGGCGCCCCGGGACATCAGGCTGTGGATGTACGGGGTGTCCGCCGGGTCGTTCATGATCTGGGAGTAGTCGGTGTTCTCCATCATGACGGTGAACACGTGGTCGTAGCCCGGCACTTGGGAGGCGGGCGGGGTGAGCGGCGCGGGCGCGGCGACCGGGGTGTCGAGGGTGAGCGAGAGGTTGTCCAGGTAGCCGGTCTCGTTCGTGGAGGACAGGAACTGCACCTCGACCTGGATCGACCTGGTCCCGGCCGGGACGGCGCCGCTGGCGGTGCGGGAAAGGAACGCGGTGCTCAGACCGCGGTCGGTCGCGGAGACGGTCGGCAGCTTGGCGGTCGGGCCGAGCGGGCGGCCGTCGGCGTCCTGGAAGTGCAGGCTGACGGCGGCGTAGCCGCCGTACGTCGTCCAACCGCCCAGCCAGCCGGCCAGGTTGTAGTGCACGCCGCCGCCGTCTATCGCGGTGGCGGCGGAGGAGACGTCGACGGTCTGGCTCATCGATCCGTCCCCGAAGTTGCCCGGCCCGAAGAAGGCCTTGCCGGGCGTGTTGCCGTCGTTCGGCAGACCGAAGGAGCCGACCGTGGAGCACATGACGTCGACGCCGCCGGCCTCGACCGTCCAGCCGGGGACTGTGGTGGCGGCGCTCCAGTCGTTGGTGCAGTAGCCGCCGGCCTCGGCGTCGCCGTTGACGATCAGGTTGCCGCTGCCGACCGCCGCCTGCGCGGAGGCGGGGGCGCCGACGACCAGGGCGCCGACGAGCGGGAGGGTGGCGAGCAGCCCGCCGAGGGGGCTCCAGCGCAGTCGCATGGGGGGGTACCTCGTCCCGTTGGTTGCATGAGGGTGGTTGCCGTGGCGGTGCACACGGGCGGGACAGAGATATCGGTTCGGCGCGGCCCGGGGAAGGGCGCGCGGGCGAACACAGGTCGAACTTGGTCAGACAACTTCACGCAGGGTTCCGCCGTCTCCGGCCGAACGGACACGAAGGAACGCCGGACCCCGGGGTGGGGGCCGGCGCTCGGTCCGTACGGCGGGTCAGCTGCGGGTGAAGGTCCCGATCCGGTCATGGCCGGTCCAGCAGCGGCACCTTCACCTGGTTGAACGCGTAGTACACGGCCACCAGGCCGTGCACGCCGAGGGCGGCCGGGGCCGACAGGAAGGCCAGGCCGACGGTGAGCGGGTAGACGACGAGGCCCACCTCGAACCGCCAGCGGGCGGCACGGGCCGCCGGCACGTCCACCCGCTCGTCGAAGCAGTGGCCGGTGCGGGTGGCGTAGTTCCAGAAGACGCTGAACAGCACCGCCTGGCCGACCATCACCGCGCCGTACACGGCCGCGGCGACGTTCGCGGCCGAGCCGTTGCGGAGGTTCTGCGCGACGACCGCCGTCGGGAACGGCAGGACGGAGATCAGCATGAGCAGCAGCAGGTTGACGAACATCAGGGTGCGGTCGACCCGGACCAGGTGACGGAACAGGGTGTGGTGGTTCACCCAGACGACGCCGATCACCAGGAAGCTCACCACGTACGCGAAGTACGACGGCCACTGCGCGCCGAGCGCCCGCCACAGCTCCGCCGCGCCCTGGGCCTGCGGGATCCTGATCTCCAGCACCAGCAGGGTGATCGCGATCGCGAACACCCCGTCGCTGAACGCCTCGATCCGTCCGGTGTCCGTCGTCTCCACCGGCCGAGCATCTCAGCCGGGCGGCGGCACCCGGCGGCGCAACGCCGGGTGCCGCCTGGTCACTGCGCGGCCCAAAGGACGGGCGCGCAGCGCAGGTTGGGCCGGTTTTTCTGCTGTCAATCGGACAATCCGAGGAGCCGGCGCTCGGCCCCGGTCAGCAGTCGTCCGTGCGCCGCTCCAGACGGGTCCCGTTGCGCAGGGTGATCGACATCAGGTCGCTGGGGGCGTCGAGTTCCAGCCGGTGCCAGCGGCCGCGCGGGACGACCACGGCGGTGCCGGCCGCCAGTGGCACCAGCTCCTCGGCGGCACCGGGCTCCGCCGGGCGGAAGTAGACGCGGACACCGCCGGCCAGACAGCAGACCGCCTCCTCCGCGGCCGGGTGCATCTCCCAGTGGTCGGCGTGGACGTCGGCGTCGGTCTCCACGTGGAAGGTCGCGATCTGCCAAGCGTCGGAGTCGCCACCGGTCATCCGGCGCTCGGTGGCCCGGACGTCGCCGTCGGGGTCGATGTGCAGCGCCGAGGCGAACAGGTCGACGGCGGCGATCGGGGTCATGGTCATGAGTGGGTTCCTTCCAATCGGTTCTCGGAGAGGGTGGTGACCGGCCGGGCTTCCGGCGGGGCCGGTCGGCGGCGGGGCAGTACGGTGAGCGCGACCACCGCCGCCAGGGCGAATAGGGCGGCGCCGGCGGCCAGGCCGAAGGCGTACCCGTGGTCGAGGGCGGCCGGGTCGGTGGCCGTGCCGGTGGCGTGGGCGGCGCCGGTGGCCAGCACCGCCAGGCCGACGCAGCCGCCGAGTTGACGCGAGCTGTTGAGCAGTCCGGAGGCCGCGCCGGCCTCCCGCGGCGCGATGCCGGTGGTCGCGGCGGCGGCGACCGGGGCCAGGACGAGCCCGGTGCCGATGCTGGTGACCACGGACGGGCCGAGCACGTCGGTGAGGTAGCCGCCGTCGGGACTGATCAGGGCGAACCAGCCGAGGCCCACGGCGGCCAGGAAGGCTCCTGGCACCAGCGCGGCGCGCGGGGTGCGGTGCGCGGTGATCCGCGTGGCCACGACGGTGCCCGCGACCAGCCCGGCGGAGAAGGGCAGGAAGGCGGCGCCGGTGGCGGCGGCGCCCAGGCCGAGCACCTGCTGCAGGTAGAGCGAGACGAAGTAGAAGGCCGCGAACTGCCCGGCGGCGGCCAGGAACACCAGCAGGTTGGCCCCGGCGACCCAGCGGCTGCGCAGCAGGCCCAGCCGCAACAGCGGTGCGGGGGAACGGACTTCGGCGAGCACGAAGGCGGCCAGCAGCGCGACGGCGACGGCGAGCGTGCCCAGCGTGGCCGGGGAGCCCCAGCCCTGGACCTCGGTGCGGACGACGCCGAACACCAGCAGCCCGACTCCCCCGGTCGCCAGCGCGGCGCCGAGCACGTCCAGCCGTTCCCGCCGTTCCCCCCGGATGGGCTTCGCCCCGTCGGCACCGCTCGCGGGGAGCAGCGCCAGGGCCGCCGCCACGATCGGCAGGTTGACCAGCATGACCCAGCGCCAGCTCGCGTACTCGGTCAGCAGTCCGCCGGCCAGCACGCCCAGGGCTCCCCCGGCGGCGTTCGCCGCGCTCCACACGCCGAGGGCGCGGACCCGCCGGGGGCCCTCGGTGAAGGTGGTGGTGAGCATCGCGAGCGTGGCCGGGGCGGCCGCCGCCGCGCCGATGCCCTGGCCGGCGCGGGCGGCGACCAACTGCCAGGGCTGCTGGGCCAGTCCGCCCGCGAGCGAGCACAGTCCGAAGACGGCCAGGCCCAGTTGGAACAACCGCCGCCGGCCGTACAGGTCGCCGGCGCGGCCGCCCAGCAGCAGGAGCCCGCCGAAGGTGAGCGCGTAGACGTGTACGACCCAGGAGAGGTCGAGCGGCGCGAATCCCAGCGCGTCGCGGATCGCGGGCAGGGCGACGTTGACCACCGACATGTCCAGGGCGAAGACGAACTGCGCGACGGTGACCGCCGCGAGCACCAGGCCGGGGCGGCCTCGCGAATTTTTATACATGTAAGGAAAGTACCCCTGAGTGCCTGCCGGTGTCGAGGCGCGGGGGATGATGGGGGCATGCAGCAGCCCTCCCCCGCCCCGCGCAAGGCCACCGGCCGACCTCCCCGCATCTCCCGGGAGGAGGTCGTCGGCACGGCCCGCCGGATCGTGACCGAGGAGGGCGTCGAGCGGCTGACCATGCGTCGCCTGGCCACCGAGATCGGCAGCACGCCGATGGCGCTCTACCACCACGTCCGCAACAAGGAGGAGTTGCTCGTCCTGCTGCTCGACGACTACGCCTCCCGCACCCTGCACCCCGTCGAGCTGCCGGCCGACCCGCGCGAACGCGTCCTCACCGCGGCCGCCGCGATCCACGAGGCGCTCGCCGCCTGCCCCTGGATCGTCGAAGTACTGGCCGCCGACGACCTGTTCTCCACCCACGCCCTCTGGTTCGTCGAGCAGATCATCGACGGACTGGTCGACTGCGGCCTGTCGTTGGAGCGCGCCGCACAGGGCTACCGCGCGATCTGGTACTACACCGCCGGGGAGATCGTGGTCCGCACGACCGCCGCCAGGCGCCGCACCACCGACGACCGCCCCACCTACCGTGAGCAGGTGTTCGCCGAGCTCGACCCGGCCGCGCACCCCCGCCTGGCGCAGGTCGCCGGCCGCTGGGAGGCCCTCACCGCCCAGGACACCTACCGGGACGGGCTGCGCGCCCTGGTGGCGGGCCTGCTCGCGGCAGGCTGAACGGACCCGGCCCGCCAAATGAAGGGCTCGGCGGGCCGGGGGATCACACCACAGGCGCGTCAGGCCCAGGGGTCGGCAGGATCATCCCCTGGTCAGGCGGACGCCTCCATCACGTCGCCAGGGCCGTGCGGAGGAACCGGAGGATCTCCGCCTGGGCGGCTTCGGCCTGGGGTTCGACGCCGGGCAGGGTGAGGAACGCGTGCCTCGCACCCTGGTATTCGGAGAGCCTCACGGGCGTCCCGGCCGCGCGCAGCCGCTCGGCGTAGCGGCGGCCGTGATCGGCGAGCGCGTCCCGGGTCGGCACCACCACGAGCGCCGGGGCCAGTCCGCTCAGGTCGTCCGCGTACAGCGGCGAGAGCGCGCGGGCGTCACCCCCCTGCGGGACGGCGAGCCGCTGGAGGAGGCGCAGTTGGGGCAGCGCCCGGGTCGGGCTGTACGCGTACTCGGCGATCGAGGGGTGGTCCTCCATCGTCCCGGTCACATCGGCTGCGGGGTTGACGAGTACCTGCGCCTTGAGTTCCAGGCCGGCCTCCCGGGCCCGGATGGCCGTCAGGGCGCTGATCAGCGCGCCGCAGCTCTCGCCGAAGACGGCGGCGCGCGCCGGGTCCACGCCCCACCGCTCGACGTTCCGCAGCACGTGCTGGAGCACGTCCCAGCCGTCGTCGGTGGCGTTCGCGAGCGGGCTGCCGGGGGCGAGGAGGCGGTGCTCGACCGAGACGACCAGCGCGGGCAGGTGGGCGGCGAGGCGGCTGTTGGTCCAGTCGCACTGCGCCGCCGTGCCCACGAAGCCGCCGCCGTGGACGTGGACGACGAGCGGCAGGTCGGCTCGGGTGCCGGCTTCGCCGTCTCCCGTCGACACCGGCCGGTACACCCGGACCGGGAGGTCGCGGCCGGGCAGCGCAACCTGCTCCCAGACGATCTCGGCGCCGGGATCCGGTTCCCCCAGGACCGCCCGAGCCGTGCCGGACGCCCGCCAGCGGTTCTCCGCCTCGCGGTAGGCACCCAGTTCCTCGGCCGTGATCGCCTCGAAGTCCGGCTCCGGCGGCCGGTTGGCGGTGATGGTCTGACTCATGGTTCTACTCCCCCACCCGGCCGGATGCCGGGATGTCGTCGAGTCCGGGCAGTGCATTGCCCTCATTATGCACGCGGTGCGTGCATCGCCAAGCGCATCAGCTGGCGCATCAGTTAGGCTGAGCCCGACGAAAGGGGCGAGATGACTGGCCGCAGGCGATGGTCGACCGAGGAGATCCTGGACACGGCAGTGGCACTGCTGCGCACGAACGACGTCGACTCGTTCAGCGTGCGCAAACTCGCCGCGGCGCTCGGGACCGACTCCTCCAGCCTCTACCGGCACTTCCGCAACAAGACCGAACTGCTGCGCGAAGTCGCCGACCGGGTCCTGGTCGCCGCCATGGACGGCTACCGCCCCGAGGGTGACTGGAAGCAGCGCATCACCGCCCTGGCCCTGCGGCTGCGCGAGGCCTTCGGTCGGCAACCCCAGCTCGCCGCGATCTGGGGGCGCTACGGGTCCGGTGGCACCGGATCCCGGTTGGTCATGGAGGAGGTGCTGCAGGCCCTGCGCACGTCCGGGCTGCCCGAGCAGGAGATCCCGGCGCGCTACCACCGCATCGTGGTCCTCCTCACCGCGCTGATCTCCTCCGAGGCCGGCATCAGCACCGTCACCCCGGAGGAGTACGAACAAGGCATGGAGCAGTTCCGCGTCGCCGTGCTGGGCGCCGACCCCGAGCGCTTCCCCGCCCTCGCCCACTTCGCCCGCGACGTCCGCCCCCTCGGCGCAGACCGGCGCGCCGCGTTCGAGGAGATCCTCGCCGCCCAACTCGCCCACATCGAGGCCCGGATCCCCTGACGGGACCGGCCCGCCGAGCGAGGGGCTCGGCGGGCCGGGTCATGGGGGGGGTGATGGGCCGTCAGGCCAGGCGCTGTCAGGCCCAGGGGGCGTTGAACGAACGGCCGGGGACGGGCTTGGCGATCAGCGCGATCGGCACGAAGAAGTTGACCTGGCCGATGGCCAGCATCAGGGTGACGAGCGCCTTCTCGTCGTAGTGCTCGGCGGCCAGGGCGTACACCTCGTCCGACACCCGCTCACCGTGCGGGCTGGGCTGCAGCACGGCCTCGACCAGGGCGAGGGCCGCGCGCTCGGGGGCGGTCAGGTACGGGGAGTCCTGCCAGGTGGCCACCGAGGTGATCCGCTCCTCCGACTCCCCCGCCTTGCGCAGGAATCCGGTGTGCAGGACGGTCAGGTAGGTGCTGCCGACGATCTGTCCGGCCCGCAGCTGGACCAGGCTGACGGTGGTCCGGGGAATCGAGCGGTTGCCGACCGCCTTGAACAACGCGGCCGAGACCTCGGCGAGTTCGGGGACCAGCTCCGTCGGGTCCTGGGCCATCCGGGGGCGCAGCGGGATCTCGGCGGTGATCGGGCGGGTGGTGATCGACTGGGTGTTCAACGTCGTGTTCCTCTCGGGCCGTTCGGTGCTTTCACTGACCCGACGGATCACGACGCGGAAGTGTGACAGCTCGACCCGGAATCTTTTTCGGCCCGTCCGTGCGCCCGCCGTCGTGGCCCGCGCCGGAGCGGAACCGGTCCCCGGGCGGGGCCGTACCCAGGACACGGTGCTCGGGCCGCCCACCCGGTTCCAGTTGGAACCGCCCTGCCACTGGAACACCGCTCGGCCGGTCCCGGGAGCCCCGAGAGGTGCCGGGCGCGGCCACCACCGATACTGGGGTCGCAACCCGAGGCGGCCCCGGCGGCCGGCTACGGCCCTCGCCGCGCCGCGGAACCTGAGGAGCGCGCCGTGACCGATCCCGCCCCGACCGGACCGTCCGCGGCCGGAACCTCCACCGGGCCCGTCGTCGTCGGCTTCGACGGTTCGCCCGAGAGCCTCACCGCCACCGATTGGGCCGCCCGTGAGGCGCAGCGCCGCGGCCTCCCGCTCGAAGTCCTGGAGGCCTGGCCCTGGCCGAAGCGGGACGTGGTCGGCAGCGACCAGACGTACCACCGCGCCCTCGCCCACCTCGCCGACCGCGAGTCCGCACTGTCCGCCCTGGTGCCCGGGGTGCCGGTCTCCTCCGCCCCGGTATCCGCCGACCCGGTGGAGGCCCTGGAGGCCGCCTCGCACCGCGCCGCCCTGCTGGTGCTCGGCTCCCGCGGGCTGGGCACCCTGCGCGGCTTCCTGGTCGGCTCGGTCAGCCAGGAGGTGCTGCGCCGCTCCGCGTGCCCGGTGGTGCTGGTCCGCGCCCACCAGGACGAACCGGACGGCACCGTGACGGTCGGCATCGACCTGGCCCACCCCGCCGAACACGTGCTGGCCTTCGCCTTCCAGGCCGCCGCGCTCCGCTCGGCTCCGCTGCGGGTCATCCACGTCTGGTCGCCGCCGGCCGGCAGCGAGTACATGTCCTACGGCGCCATCGGCGGGCTGGAGGGCGAGCTCTCCAGCGTCGAGTGGGCCAGCCTCGCCGAGGCCCTCGACCCCCTACGGACCCGCCACCCCGAGGTTGAGGTGACCGCCGAGCTCGTCCGCGGCAAGCCCGCCGTCGAACTCGTCGACGCGGCGGCGACCGCCCGTCTCCTGGTCATCGGCCGCCGCCTGCGCCACCTGCCGCTGCGCCACCACCACCTCGGCCCGGTCGCCCACGCCGCGATCCACCACGTCCACTGCCCGGTCGCCGTCGTCCCCTACGGCTGAGCCCACCCGCCGGGGAGCAGCTCGGGCCAGCGGCCGATCCTGTCCAGCTCGGCGAGATCACCACATCGCCCGTCCATCATGAGGCACGCCTCACCGCGCTCGATCCCAACGGCCTCTGCGCGGGTGGTCTCCCCGCATCACGCGCATGCCTCGCCGGATCCCGGGGATACGACAGGCCCAGGGCGGCCCGTCCTCGGGCGGGCCCCACGCTTTGCGTTCCCCACCGCGACGAGAAGGAGCAGAGGAATGGGACACGGCGGCAACGTGATCGACGAGCTGATGACGGACCACCGGGAGGTGGAGGAGATGTTCGCCCGGATCCAGGCGCTGCCGGCGGGCGACGAGCGGCGCCGCGGGGTGGCGGACGAGTTCACCATCGAGCTGGTGCGCCACTCGGTGGCCGAGGAGCAGTACCTGTACCCGGCGGTGCGGGAACACGTGCCCGGTGGTGGGGATCTCGCGGACAAGGAGATCGCCGACCACGCGACCGTCGAGAAGCTGCTCAAGGAACTCGAGGGAGTGGACTGCGGCGACGCCCGCTTCGGCATCCTGGTCGACCGGATCGTCTCCGAGGTCTCGGCGCACGTCCGCGACGAGGAGCAGAACCTCTTCCCGGCCCTGGCCAAGGCCTGCTCGTCCGAGCAGCTGAAGGAACTCGGTGAGCGGATCCGGCGGGCGAAGAAGCTCGCGCCCACCCGCCCCCACCCGAACGCGCCCGACAACAAGCTGCTCGCCGCCGGTACCGGCCTGGTCGACCGCGCCCGCGACCTCGTCACCGGGCGCGGCAAGTCCTCGTGACGCCGGACACTGTCGTGGGGGGGGGGGGGGGGGGGGGGGGGGGGGGGGGGGGCGCCCGGGGGGCGGGGGCCCCCCCCCCCCCACGACTCGGGAACCGGGGAGAGCACGGCCTGCGGGTCCAGGTCGACGTCCTCCGGGTCCACCCGCCGCTCGGCACCGCCGTCG
>NZ_JBITZP010000034.1:0-85104 GCF_044546945.1 Kitasatospora sp. NPDC053057
GATCAGGCGTAGAGAACCTCGATCATCTCAAACCCACAGGGACACCTGTCGTCGTATCAGCCACGAACCCCCACCACTACCTGCGGATTCGGGTCAGATGCCGACGTAGTTCTCGGCGAACCAGTCCTGGTGGGTGCGCGAGGTGCGCAGGGATTCGACGCGGGAGCGCCGCATGGCTTCATGGAAGAACGATTCCTCGTCCGCTCCGGCCGGGGCGTGCAGGAGTTGGATCATCCAGTGCGCGAACTCCTGCGCCCGCCATATGTGGTCCAGGCAGCGCTGCGAGTACCGGTCGAGCGCCTGGGAGTCGCCGTGGGAGAGCTCGTCGATCAGGGCCTCGGCGAGTAGTTCGGCCTCCAGGACGGCGAGGTTGGCGCCCTTCGCGGCGGCGGGGGCGGGCAGGCTGGCGGCGTCCCCGGCCAGCAGCAGCGAGCCGTGCCGCAGCGGTTCGATCACGTCGGACTCCAGGTTGATGACGGAGCGTTGGATGATCCGGCCGTGGTGCAGCGGCCCGTGGTCGGCGGTGTACATCCGCAGGTCGAGTGCCGCCCAGATCCGCTCCTCGGACCAGGCGTCGCCGGGGACGCCGCGCTCGTACTGCAGGTAGTAGCGGGTGATGTCGGCGGTGCGGGCCATGTGGCCGGCGAAGCCGTCGGGGTGCATCGCGTAGCCGACGGCGTCCAGGCTCGGGGGCGCCTCGGCGAGCAGGCCGAGCCAGGTGACGCCGTGGTCGCGGTGGTGGCGGCGGGTGCCGGCGGGCAGGGAGCGCCGGGCGGCGCCGTGGCGGCCATCGCAGCCGGCCACGTACCGGGCTCGCCACCAGCCGGGGCTGCCGTCGGCCGCGCGGACGGCGACGGTGGGGCGGGGGCCGGTGGCCTCCTGCACGGTCCGGGCCTCGGTCTCGAAGCGGATACGGCCGCCCGCGTCCAGGTAGTGGGTCAACAGGTCGGTGACCAGATCCTGTTGGGGGTAGACGGTGTGTCGCTCGCGGCGGCCGAGGGCGCCGTAGTCGAGTCGGAAGCTGCCGTTCTCGGCGCGGAACTCGCAGGTGCCGTGCGGGTGGCCGCGCCGGTGCAGGCCGTCGGCCAGGCCGTGGCGGTCCAGCACGCGGACGGTGTTGGCGGCGAGGAAGCCGGCCCGGGCTCTGGTCTGGACGTGGGCGCGGTCGGCGCGTTCGAGGACGACGCAGTCGATTCCGGCGGCGTGGAGGAGGTTGCCGAGGGTGAGTCCGGCCGGTCCGGCGCCGAGGATGACGACGTCGGCGGATTCCTGGGCTATTCGGTTTGTCTGACGTTCAGTCACAGTACGGGGAGCTTAGCCACCGCTGGATACAAGAAAAGGCCGGAATGGCTCGGATCGGTGAATAGGGCGATGATCTTCACCGGTGCTTTGCCTGTTCGGGAGGTCGAGGGTCAACCGGCCGAGCTGGAGGGATCTTTGGAAGGCGTGGTCGAGGGTGAGGGTCGAGCCCGCGATGGAGCTGCCGTCGGGGAGCATGGCGACGCCGTCCTCGACCTGACCTGAGGGGGCCGAGGGGGTAGAGGCCGTCGCCCATGCCGGCGGCGCCCATGGCGTCGGTGATCAGGGCGATGCGGTGGGTCACGGTCATGGCCTCTTCCGTTCTCGGCGATGAGCGGTGCGATGCGCGATCGTGCTTGTATATGTTCAAAGCTTCGGGAGTTCAAGCATTCGTACGCAGAATCTCCAGGCCGTCAAGTGGACGGGTCGGGCAACGGCCGAGGAAGAGCCCACAGTCTGCGATCGTCGACGCGGGCTGAACTACACTCCGTCCATGCTCAAAGCTGATCGCGCCGCCAGGATCGTGTCGCACATCGCCGAGGCGGGGAGCGCGGACGTCCGCACGCTCTCCGAACTGCTCGGGGTGTCGGACGCGACCGTGCGCCGGGACCTGCAGGAACTGCAGGACCAGGGGCTGCTCCAGCGCACCCGCGGCGGTGCCGTGACGGGCGCGGTCAACCTGGAGATCCCACTGCGGCACCGCGGCGACCAGCAGCAGGAGGAGAAGCGCCGGATCGCCCGGGCCGCCGCCGAACTGGTGCCGGAGGGCGCCGTGGTGGGCCTGACCGGCGGTACCACCACCACCGAGCTGGCCAGGGTGCTGGGCGAGCGCGGCAACGTCACCGTGGTCACCAACGCGGTCAACATCGCCGCCGAGCTGATCGTGCGCCCCGAGGTCCGGCTGGTGGTGATCGGCGGGCTCGCCCGCTCGGCCAGCTACGAACTGGTCGGCCCGGCCGCCGAGCGGATGCTCGACCAGTACCACCTCGACCTCGCGTTCATCGGCGTGGACGGCCTGACCGTGCAGCAGGGCTGCACCACCCACGACGAGATGGAGGCGCAGACCGACCGGGCCTTCCTGCGCAGCAGCGCGCACACGGTGGTGCTCGCCGACCGGACCAAGGTCGGCCGGGTCACCTTCGCCACCATCTGCCCGCTCACCGACGTCCACGACCTGGTGACGGACTCCGGACTCCCGGACGCCCAGGAGCACGCGATCGCGGAGTGCGGCGTCCGGGTGCGGCGGGCCTGACCCCCCGGCGGACAGCCCCGGAACGCCAAGGACGGCCCCAGCCCTGGCCCGTCCCGGGACGGCGGAGGGACGCGGGAGGGACGGCGAAGCGTGGTGGACGGGACCACCGCGCTCCTAGCGTGGCAGCCGTTCGGTCCGCCGCACCGCGGACCCCTGCTGATCCCGAGGAGAACCGTGGCCCTCCAGTCCCTGGTCAAGCGCGCCGCCGTGGTGGCGGCCTCCGCCGCCGTCGCCCTGGGCGCCCTGTCCGGTACGGCCGGCGCCAACACCAACGCCGGGTACGTCGGCCCCGGCCAGGCCAACAACTGGACCGCCGTGTGGTGCGTCCAGCACGACATCAACGTCTTCAGCAAGGCCCGCGGCGGCTGGTACCCGCAGCTCACGGAGGACGGCTACTGGGGGCCCAACACGGACAACGCGATCCACTGGTTCCAGAACCAGCTGATCAGCTACACGAAGAACGCGGACGGCATCGTGGGCCCGCTCACCGGGGACATGCTGCTCGCGTACGGGGACTCCGACCAGGACGCCAAGTGCCGGGCCGCCCTGCCCACCACCTCCTGACCGGGCGCCGCCCGTAACTCCCGCACCCCCCTGCACCCCTGCCCCCGCGCCGTCAGCAGGCCCGGGGGCAGGGGCCTTTCCGTCTCCCCCCTGAGCCGTGAAGGACCAGGTAGCCCGCGTGATCCACGTTGACCCCGCCAACTCCGTCGGCCCCGGCCGCCGCTCCTTCCCGGCCGGTGCCGTGTCACCGGCGTCCCAAGGCCGTCCCAGGTCCGTCCCACGGTGTCCCGGAGTGCACCGGGACGTCCCCGGTGCCGCCGATCCGTGGCGGGACGGCCGGTCGGCCCCCGAGAGTGGGCGGCACCGCCTGATCACCCGACAGGCACCTGAGGAATGGGATGACCGTGAAGACAACCCCGGCCCTGCGCGGGCTGGCCGTGGCCGTGCTCGCCTTCGTCGCGCTGGCCCTGCTGCCGGCGCAGGCCCAGGCGCTGGACAGCACCACCTGGGTCCAGCGCAACCTGGTGGGCATCGGCTACCTGGCGAGCAGCGGCGTCGACGGCAACTACGGCCCGCAGACCACCGCCGCCGTCCGCAGCTTCCAGCACGACAACGGCCTCGACGAGGACGGCGCGTACGGCGCCCGCACCGAGCTGGCCCTGCACAACAAGGTCGCCGAGGTCCAGCGCGCCGCCGGCGCGGGCGCGGACGGCGCCTACGGCTCCGGCACGACCGGCTCCGTCACCGACTGGCAGCGCGCGCACAGCCTGGGCGCCGACGGCATCGCCGGCCCTGCCACCATGAACGCCATGGGCATCGCCCGCACTGTGCAGATCACCGCCCAGTGGAAGTTCCCCAGCCACGGCTGGAGCGTGAGCGGCCAGTTCGGCTGCCTGGACCAGATCTACATCCACGAGAGCGGCTGGAAGGTCTACGCCACCAACCCGTCCTCCGGTGCCTACGGCATCCCGCAGTCGCTGCCGGGCGACAAGATGGCCAGTGCCGGTTCCGACTGGCAGACCAACCCGGCGACCCAGATCCAGTGGGGCCTGGACTACATCAAGGACCGCTACGGCGACCCGTGCTCGGCCTGGAGCTTCTGGCAGGCCCACAACTGGTACTGACGGGCCCCCTGATCCCGTCCTTTTCACCCTTGTTCGTCCTTGCTCGACGTCTCCCAGTGCCGACTCCTCGAAGGAGCACGTAGTGAACAGCTCTTCTTTCGACCGCCGCTCACTCCTGCGCTACGGCACCGGCGCCGTGGCCGCGGCCGGGCTCGCCGCGGTCGCCAACATCGGGTTCGCCCGCCCCGCGGCCGCGTACGGCTGGTCCGGCAACCTCAGTGAGGGCTCCTCGGGTTCGGCCGTGGCCGAGCTCCAGATCCGCGTCGCGGGCTGGGCGGCGGACTCCGCCTCGCAGACCTACGTGGCCGTGGACGGCTCCTTCGGGCCGGGCACCGCCGCCGCGGTGCGCCGGTTCCAGGCCGCTTACGGGCTGAGCGCGGACGGCGTGGCCGGCCCGCAGACCTTCGGCGTGCTCAACTCGCTGGAGAAGTCGGACGGCTCCACCGCCCACTTCAACTGGTCGGAGTTCACCAGCCACGACGGCTCGGGCTTCGGCGGCGGCAACGTCGGCTCCGGCGAGGTGCAGGAGAACGTCCGCCGCACCATGTACAAGCTGGAGGCGCTGCGGAAGAAGGCGGGCGACCGCGCGATCACCATCAACTCCGGCTTCCGCAGCACCGCGTACAACTCCTCGGTGGGCGGTGCGGGGAACTCCATGCACACCTACGGGGTGGCGGCCGACATCGCCGTCTCGGGCCTGTCGACGCTCTCCGTCTACCGGATCGCCGAGACCTGCGGCTTCTCCGGCCTGGAGACGTACACCGTCTCCTGGCAGCACGTGGACAGCCGGATCGAGCACTCCAACTACGGCTCGGGCTTCTGGTGGTGGCAGGACGGCGTCGCGTAACGGCGAGCGCCCTCCGCGTGCCGCGGCACCGCGCCCTCCCCACGGGGGTGCGGTGCCGCTTCGCGTGTCCGCCGTTCTCGCGGTGCGGCCGGTCAGGCCTCGCGCCGGAACGGACGCCGGCCGGCGGCGACCAGCATCCCGCCCGCCCCGAGCGCCAGGGAGAGCAGGGCCACCCGCCGCAGCAGGGTGGCCTGCCGGCGGTGCGGGCACGCGGAATCCGCGTCCTCGGCCGGGCCCCCGTCGGCGGGACCGGCCACGGGGGCCGTCGTACCGGGCGCCGGGGCGCCCGGCGGGATGAACGTGATGCGGCGGCTGTCCGCGAGGCGCCACAGCTCCAGCAGGCGCTCGGCATCGCCCCCGCAGACGGACGCGATGCTCTGCACCGCGTCGCGCGGAGGGAACTGCTTCCCGTTGACCCAGCGCTCCCACGAGGACTTCGCGTAGTGGGTGCGTTCGCTGAGCCGGGCGTAGGTGAGGCCCGACCCGGACTTCAGCGACTGCAGCTCGCCGGCGAGCTGGTCGGCCGGCGACGGTGATGTGATCTCGGACGTGTGGTGGCGGCCCATGAGGTAACTCCCCGAACTTCCTCTGAGATGACCGTTGTGGTGCGGAGTACTCGGTGGTGCACCGGGCGCCCTCGTCTGCTCTGACTCGTCGAGGTCTTTACCCGGACCAGAACCGGTGTTGACCTCGGGCTACCCGGCGCGGCCAACTCTGCGCGATCGTGCACCGATCTTCGACCGTCTCCGATGGTTCTGAGACGACGGGCCCCGTTTCAGGGCCCCTGAGCTGGGGCTTGAGACACCGGGGTGGAGACGGTTGAGACGGAGGGCCGGATTCCGCGGGAGGTCGAGGGCGGAGCGGATTAAACTGATCATCCTAACGAAGATCAGTCCATGTCTGCCGTCGACCCGCCAGAGGTGCACCCCCACGATGAGTCAGTCCTGGAAACCGCTCCCTGACGACCTTTCGGAGCCGGCCCGGCGCCTGGCCGAGGAACTGCGCGCGGTCAAGGACGCGCACCGGATCTCGCTCGCCGAACTCGGGAAGCGGACCTACCTCAGCAAGGCCTCCTGGGAACGCTGGCTGAACGGCAAGCGCCTGATCACCTCTCAGGCGCTGGCCGGGATGATCGCCGCCCTGGACTGCGACGGCGAGCTGCTGACCTCCCTGCTCCAGCAGGCGGAGGCGGCGCGCGATGAGGCCGAAGGGTTCGCGTCGGCACCGGGGGCCGCCCCCGTGCCCGTCCCCGTTCCCGAGCTGCCGACCGAAGCGCCGGCCCCGCTCTCCGGCCGGCCCGAGCCGCGGATCGGACGGTTGACGGGCCTGCCCGCCATCCTCGCCCGAGCCGCCGGGTGGCGCCGCCCGTCAGTCCTGCTAGCCGCCGCCGTCGGCGTCGCGCTCCTCCTGGTCGCGAGCCTGTACCTGCACGGCCTGAACGGCGACACCGACGCCGCGGCCGCCGGGCTTCCGACGGTGAGTGCGGCGGCCGGGTCCGCCCCGCTCTGCCAGGGCATCGGCTGCGCCGGCAAGGATCCCCAGGCCATGGGGTGCGAGGCCGACGACCACACCCTGCTGACCGGCAACGTCGGCCAGGTGATCCTGTACCTCCACTACAGCCCGCGCTGCCGCGCCGCCTGGGCGGGGATCACCGATGGCGCCCCCAAGGACACCGTCACCATCACCACCAACACCGGCTGGCAGGAGACCGCCGTGATCCACTATGGCTACGACAACTACTCGGCCATGGTCGACGCCGGTCCGGCCGACACCACCTTGCAGGTGTGCGGCCACCAGCCGGGCGGCGACGGCTGCATCCCGCTGGTCACGGACCCCGCCGCCCGGGCGAGCACCATGGCCACCCCCTCGCCGAAGACCGCGACGCCGGCGGTGGGGACCCCGACGACCGCGGCCCCGACGACCGCGGCCCCGGCGTTGGAGACCCCGACGCCGAGTGCGAGTTCGTGAGGTCGGCCCGGTGGCCGGACCACCGTCCGGCCGCCGGGCTCACACGAAGTTCTTGTCGATGAGCATCTGCAGCACGTTCACATGGAAGTCCGGGAAGTCCATCGGGACGATGCCGAACCGGGCGCGCTGCCGGGTGCGGGCGACGAGGTACGGGTAGATGCTCCGGTCCATCAGGGCCTGCGAGCTGGTCTTGGGCCAGTAACCGCCCGCGTAGCTGAGGAAGTTCACGAACATCCGCGGGTAGCCCGGGTTGAGGAACGCCTTGTCGAACTGGGCGGTGATGTACCGGCCCTTCTCGCCCAGGGCGTCGGGGCCGCCGATCTGCCAGACGTCCTGGGTGTCGAACCAGCCGTTCTGGCCGCTGGACCAGTCGATCAGACCCCACGGATTGGCGAAGTCGGCGAGCAGCACGACCTTTCCGCGGGCCGTGCCCAGGGTGGGCCAGCCGTGGAAGTGGAACAGGCCGCGGTAGCCCAGGTCGTCCAGGTAGTGGTTGACCCGCCGCTGGAACTCGGTCTCGTCGAGCAGGCTCCTGACGGCAAGTCGGCCTCAGACCCGGTGGGCGGCGACGTAGCGGGCCGGGTCGCGGCCGAACTCGCCGTGCCAGCGTCCGAGGCACTGCTCGGCGAAGGTGCGGCCGGTGGCGACGATCTCGTCCAGCGGGTCCAGGAAGCCGGGGACGTGCGGCGGTTCGAGACCCGCCGCGACGCGGGCGCACAGGCCGGCCCGGGCGAGGCGGAGCAGTTCGGCGGCCAGCGGGCGGACGGGGTCGCCGCCCAGCCGGGTGGCGAGGCCGAGGGCGGGCAGCTCGGCGAGTGCGGCGCGGTGCTGCGCCGCCGTGTGGTGGCCGAGCAACTTCCAGGCGGCGGCACGGGATTCGGGGTGGTAGGTGAGGCCGGTCCACAGGGCCGGGACGGCGGCGATGAACGGGTACGGCGGTCCGTCCGCGCCGCGCAGTTCCAGGGTGTTGCGGACCCGGGTGTGGGTCCAGAGCTGGTTCAGGTGGGAGGCCCAGTGGGCGGGCGTGGGGCGCGACCCGTCGTCGTAGCCGTGCCGGAGGAGGTCGGCGAAGGGGCGGTCGGGCGCCGGGTGGTAGCGGCCGTCCGGGGTGCGGTAGTGGATCAGGGGGATGTCGAGGGCCCAGTCGATCACGTCGTCCACGCTGACGTCCGGGCGCAGCGCGGGCGGGAGCACGCCGACCCGGCGTGGGTCCATCCGCAGCCAGGCCCAGCTGCGGTGCGACAGCAGGCCCTCCGAACGCCCCTCCTGGATCGGGGAGTTGACGAGCAGGGCGGCGACCACCGGCGCGGCGGCCATCTGTGTCCGCAGCTTCTCGGTGAAGTCCCCGGGCGAGAGGTAGTCCAGTGTGACCTGGGTGGAGAGCGACAGCGCCATGATGTACCGGGCCCGGTCGCCCGCCGCGCCCAGCCCGGCGAAGTAGTCGCGCATGATGGCGCCCCTGGTCATCGGCACCCACTGGATGTCGGCCAGCCGGTCGAACGGGAGGTTGCCGCCGGGCACCAGGGCCAGGCCGAACCGGCCCACCAGGTCGGCGAGTTGCTCCAGTGCGGTGCGCATGTCGTGCACTGCCTCGGCCACGCTCGGGACGGGCACCGAGGAGTATTCGAGCTGGCCGCCGTGCTCCAGGGTGATCTGGCTGCCGTCCGGGCGCAGCACTCCGGTCAGCCGTCCGGCGTCCTCCTGGCGTTCGCCGCCCCAGTGGGCCAGCACGGCCTCCAGGACGGCCAGGACGCCGCGGTCCCCGAAGTAGCGAGCGGCCAGGCCGGTGGCCGGGTCGAGCAGGCCGCACTCGACCTCGATGCCGATCTGCTCGCTGCGGGCGGGTCGGAACGGGGCGCGGAGGTCGTCCCGGGCGAGCTCCCGGTCGGTCACGCGGTGCTCACCCGGGTGGCGGTCCGAGGGCGGCCGGCGCGGTCGAGCACGGCGCTCACCGCGTCGAGGGCGGACCGGGCGGCGCCCTGGCACCAGGCGTGGGCGCCGGACAGGTGCTCGCCGGCGAAGAAGATCCGCGGGTCGTCGGCCGGGTGCGGCGAGCCGAGCACCGTCAGGTAGCGGGTGTGCTCGCCGGGCGTCAGGTGGGCGAAGGCGCCGCCGCCCATGCCGGTCTGCACGTCCCAGTCGCAGTGCAGGATGTCGTCCACGTCGGCGGAGATGCCGGGGTGGAGCCGTTCCAGGCAGTCCAGGACCAGGGCGTCGCGGTCCGCCGGGGGCAGCGCGGCGAAGCGCCGGGCGTTCGCGCCCCACTGGTAGGCGCCGAGCAGGGCGGTCGGCTCGGCCGAGCGCAGCGGGTCGCGGGCGGCCCAGCGGTGGTCGGCGCTGCCGTTGACGCCGTCCGTGACCGGCATCGCGTTGTCCGACGGGTACCAGCACTGCTGGATCGGCAGGTCGGTGAAGCTCCCGCCGCCGTGGATGCCGTCCTCCAGCTCCCAGCGGCGGCGGGTGAGGTGGAGGACGGTCTTGCTGCTGCTGGCGTAGCTGATGCCGCGCACGGCGTGCCGCTGGGCGTGGGGCAGGCCCGGGCTGACGGTGATCTGGTCGAGTGCGGGCGCCGGGACGCAGCACACCACGTAGTCGGCGCGGTCCTCCAACGGGGCGCCGAGCCGCTTGCCGTGGATCCGGACGCCGTCCGTCGTGAGCGCCAGTTCGTCGATCCGGCTGGAGAGCCGGAGGGTGTCGGGGCGCAGCGCCCGGACGAAGGCGTGGATCAGCGCGTCCAGCCCGTTCACCAGCTCGACCTGCCCTTCGTGGAACAGGCCGAAGTAGTCGACCAGGACCTCCAGCAGGGAGGACTGCTCGTAGTGTGCGAGCCCGCTGGCGTGGCCGATGAGGTCCCAGGCGTCCTGCGACAGGTGCTCGTGGACGAACTGCCAGAGGGACACCGAGGCCGCCCGCTCCAGCGCCGGGTCGTCCCAGTGGCCGGCCAGCGTGTGCTCCTGCTGTTCGACGGTGAGCGCGCGCCACACCGGGCCGAGCAGGCGGTCGAGCACCGGCGTCGGGGCCTGCCGTTCGCCGGGGCGCAGCGCGTACGCGGGGTAGAGGGAGGCTACGTCCCGCACCCGGACCCGGCGGCCGCGCAGGTGGTAGTAGGCGCGCGGGTTGGCGTTGACGAAGGGGCGGGTCTCCAGGTGGAACCGGGAGACGTAGTGCAGCACGCAGTGGTGGTTGCCGGGGATGCGCATGGCGCCGAGGTCGACGTGGGTGCCGTCCCAGAAGCGGTGGGTCCGCACCCGTCCGCCGGGCCGGTTCGACCGCTCGTAGACCACGACGTCGAATCCACGCCGTTCCAGCTCGTACGCGCACACCAGGCCGGCGACTCCTGCGCCGATGACGGCGACCCGCCCTCGGGCGCCTACCACCGGGTTCAGCAGGGAACGCGGGAACGCAAAGCTCGTATCGAACATCGACACCGCACCCATCTGGCGACCGGACTTCCGCCTCAGCCTGGTCCAGGCCCGGTTCGTGTGCCACTCAGCGGCGCCGACGCGGGTGACGGGACGGGCCCGGCGTGCAGGGCCAATGTTGCTACCTAGCGCCCGGCGGCCCGGCCCCGGTGCGTCCGGGCGATCGGGCCGGACCCGGCGGTGCACCGGTTCCCGCACGCCGGGCCGAGCCTTCGTTCGAGTGCGGAAATTGACCTGACCGGTATTTCGGCGGCGGCGCGAAAAGGCCGGTTCGGCGTGTGCGGCGGAGGCATTTGTCGGGGGCCCGCCAGAACCCCGGGGCGCGACCGCACCGAGGGCGGTGGGATGGGCGACACCGCTGGTCGTGACGGTTTGGACATGCTTCCATCAAATTCCGTCCACCCCCCGGACATTGAGTGCGGACCAGCTCCGGAACGGGCTTGTGCCAGTAAATCCCCAGACCTTGGTAAATCTTGTTCCCAGGCTGCTGCGCCGGGCCGATCCGGCCGGGCATTATCAGCTCCCATGAGTCGACTCACCGTAATATCGCAGGGGGCTTTCGCGTGAGAGCCTTCCGCTTCCTCCCCGTCGTCGCGCTGGCCGTCGCCACCGCGGTGATCGGGTTGGCCACCGTCGTGCCGGCCTCGGCCACGAGCTCGCGGGTGGACCTGAACGTCCTGGTGGTCACCGACGGCAACCCGTGGGTCGAGGGCATCCGACAGCAGCTCTCCGCCGAGGGCGTGCCGACCACCGTCATCGACCTGACCAGCACCAGCCGCGCCACGATCACCGCCGCCTTCCTGGCCGACACCCTGGCCGACGGCACCCCGCACGGGCACTTCGAGGGCGTCGTGCTGCCCAACGACGCGCCGGCCCAGCTCTCCGCGGCCGAACTGAGCGCACTGAGCGGGTACGAGCAGACCTACCAGGTCCGGCAGGTGGACGCCTACGTCTGGCCCGGCGCCAACACCGGCCTGTCCGCGCCGACCTGGTCCGGTTCGTTCGACGCCACCACCGCCACCGCGAGCGCCTCCGCCCGGGCGGACGCCTTCCGCTACCTGAACGGCCCGGTGACCTTCGAGGGCACCGCCGGCGGCAGCGGCTCGTACGGCTACCTGCCGACCCCGCTGCCCGACAACCCGGCCACCGGCTCGCACTTCGAGCCGTTCCTGACCGAGACGATCCCCGGCACCGGCACCCAGGGCACCCTCGCCGGGGTCTACACCTCCGGCGGGCGCCAGCAACTGGTGCTGACCTTCGCGTACAACTACTACCAGCAGCAGTTCCGGCTGCTGGCGCACGGCATCGTGGACTGGGTCACCAAGGGCGTCCACCTCGGCTACTGGCGCAACTACTTCTCCGCCCACATCGACGACCTGTTCAACGCCAACTCGCGGTGGAGCCAGGTCGGCAACTGCACCCCGGGCGAGGGCGACTGCGTCGGCACCGTCCCGGCGACCACGCCGATCCGGATGACGCCCGCGGACGTCACCGCCACCGTGGCCTGGGAACAGCAGAACAACTACACCCTGGACTTCCTGTTCAACGGCGGCCCCAGCCTGGACTACGCGGCGGCCAACGGCGGCACCGACCCGCTGACCACCGCGCTGCTCGCGAACAAGAACAGCTTCATGTGGCTCGACCACACCTACCAGCACCCGTTCCTGGGCTGCGTGCAGAACTTCACCGTGATCCCGTGGAAGTGCCAGACCGACTCCACCGGTGCGATCCAGTACGTCGACCAGGCCACCGTCAACAGCCAGATCCAGCAGAACATCCAGTTCGGCCAGGCCAACGGACTGCCGTTCCGGCCGGGCGAGCTGGTCGCCGGTGAGCACTCCGGCACCGTGATGCTGCCGCAGCAGCCCAACGACAACCCGAACTTCCTCGCCGCGCTCAGCCGGAACAACATCCAGTGGCTCGGCGTGGACGCCTCCCGGGAGACCGGCCAGCGGCAGATCGCCTCGGCCCTCGGCGTGCCGCGCCACCCGGTCAACGTCTTCTACAACGTCTCCACCCAGTCCGACGAGGTCAGCGAGTACAACTGGCTCTACACCTCGAAGGCCAACGGCGGCAGCGGCAACTGCGAGGCCAACCCGACCACCACGACCTGCATCTCGCCGCTGAACCTCAGCACCGGCTGGGCGGACTACGTCCTGCCGATGCAGGCGAAGATCACCCTCGGGTACGTGCTCAGCAACGACCCGCGCCCGTTCTTCATGCACCAGTCGAACCTGACCGACGACCGGCTCGCCCTGCAGACCCTGACCAACATCCTCTCCACGTACCGTGGTTGGTACACCGCCGACACCCCGGTGGTCAACCAGACCCTCACCGACGCGGGCACCACCCTGCGGCAGCAGACCGCCTGGCAGCAGACCCTGACCGCCGGCACCGTCAGCGGCTACGTCCAGGGCGGCGTGGTCACCGTCCAGGGCCCGGCCGGCACCACCGTCCCGGTCACCGTGCCCTCCGGCACCACCGTGACCGGCGGCGCGGCCTTCGGCAGCGTCTACGGCGGCGAGCAGTCCGCGTTCACCACCCTCGGCACGACGCCGACCAGCCTCACCGTGGCCAGCGCCCTGTTCGGCACCGCGCCCAGCGCCAGTGCGACCCCGAGCACCGGGATCGCGCTCGCCTCCTACTCGATCGGCTCGCCGCACGAGGTGCGCCGCAGCGGCAACGCGGTGACCGTCACCGACCCGTTCGGCACCCACGTGCTGCCCAAGCTCGCCGGCAAGCCGGACGAGGAGCTGCACGTCGGCGGCACCCACCACCACCCGTACCAGACCCCGGTGGCGCAGACGAAGAAGTAGCCCGCAGCGCAGCGCAGGCGAACGGCCGGCCGGGAGCAGCCGCTCCCGGCCGGCCGTCGGCTGTCGGGTGGGGCTGGCTACGCTCGGTCCGGCTCGGCCGGGCGGCGGACGGAACGATCGCCTCCGTCGTGGTGGTCGGCGGCTTCCAGCCGCACCCGTACCGACGGGTAACGCCGCCGGGCCGCGGCTGAACCCCGGTCGACGGAAGCCACGTTGAGCGGGACGGAAAGGGACGGGGGGAGGAACAGCGGATGGATGCGGACGGCCCGGAGGTGCGTGCGTACATCGCGGCCCTGGTGCGGATGGGCGCGCCGGAGGTGCCGGGGCCGCCCGCGCTGGCGGTGCCGGCGGACACCGCGGCCGAGGTGACGGCCGTCGCCCGGCGGCTGGCGCTGCGGGCACTGCCGGAGCGCCAGCGGCGGCCGGAGCCCACGCCGGGGCTGCTGGCCGTGGCGAGGGAGCTGGTGGTGGACGTGCACCCGTCCGCCCCGGGGTGGACGGTGGCCGAGCGGGAACGGCTGGCGGGGTGGGTCGCGGTGCTGATCGAGCACCGGGGCGAGGACGGCGTCCAGGAGCTGGTCCGGGAGCTCGACGAGGGCTGAGCGGTGGCACTCGGCGGCGGGGCCGGTGCCCGCGGGTCGGCGTTGGCGGATCGTTGGCGGGTCCTTGGCGGCGCCCGGCAGGCTGCTGTCCGACCGCCACGGGGGATGTCCGGCGGAAGCCCTGCCATGTGCCCTTGCCCGACCTGAGAGGTAGCGCGTGTCGAAGCCGTCCGTCGCCCAGCCCATGCCCGTCGCCCAGCCGCCCGCGGGCCCCCCGGCCGCCTCTGCGGCGACACCCGAGCCGGCCCCGGCCCGACCGACCCTCGACCCCGACACCCTGGCCGAGATCCACCGGCTGCACGGCGGCTACCTGCTGCGCGCCCTGATGCGCACCACCGGCGGCGACCGCGGCAAGGCCGAGGACATCCTCCAGGAGACCCTGCTGCGCGCCTGGCAGCACCCGGAGGCCCTGGCCGCCGGCCCCGAGCAGGCCCGCCCCTGGCTGTTCACCGTCGCCCGGCGGATCGCCATCGACCACTACCGGATGGCCGCCGCCCGCGCCAAGGAGGTGATCGGCGAGCCGGTCGAGGACCGCCCGCTCGCCGACGACCCGTACGAGCAGGTCGTGGTCGCCCGGGACCTCGCGCTGGCGCTGCGGCGGGTGCAGAAGCACCACCGCGAGGTGCTGGTCGAACTGCACCTGAAGGACCGCTCGGTGGTGGAGGCCTCGGCCCGGCTGGGAGTGCCGCCGGGGACGGTCAAGTCCCGGAACTTCTACGCGGTCCGGGCCCTGCGGCCGGTCCTGGCGGCGGAGCACGGGTACGCTCCGGTCACCGGCTGAGCGCCCGCCGGGGGCTTTGTCTCAGGGGGTGCGCAGGCTGAGCGAGGTCTCCAGGCCCGCGGTGAACTCGCTGCGGTAGCCCGCCAGCCGGTCGTGCCGGCGGAAGCGCTCCAGCGCCGAGGCCAGCCGTGCCCGAACCTCCGGCGCGCGGCCCCGGGCCACCAGGTGGGCCGCGTAGGACTGCTCGGTGACGGCGTGCAGGTAGAGCAGGCCCGCCTCCTCGCAGGCGGCCAGCAGCCGGTGCCAGGCGAGGTCCGCCGCGTCGTCCCGGACGGTCGGCGCCAGCGCCTGCGCCTCGGTCAGCAGCGACCACAGGTGCACCTGGGTGACCGGACGGGGCGGCAGCAGCTCCCTGGCCTCCCGGGACCGGCGCTGCGCACCCGCCGGATCGCCGGTCGCCAGGCTCACCCAGCCCTGGTGCACCAGGGCGTCGACCAGCCGCTCGCGGTTGCCGGACTCGACGGCCAGCGCGGCCGCCTCGGCCGCCAGCCGCTGTGCCTCGGTGGAGTCCCCGAGCATCGCGGTGACCAGGCCCAGGGTGGCCAGCGCCCGGACCCGCGCCGAGGCCGCGGCGGGCCCCTCGGCGGACTCGGCGGCGGCCACCCCCTTTCGCGCCGCCTCGGCCGATTCGTGACGGCGCTCCAGGGCGACCAGCGCCTGCGCCCGGCAGTTGTGCAGGAAGGCCACCGCGACCGGGTCGGCGCAGCGCTCGGCCGCCGCCAGGCCGACGTCGGCGCGGGCCAGCCAGTCGGTGAAGCGACTGGCGCCGTAGTAGAGCGAGCCGGCGGTCAGGGCGAGCCGCCAGGCCCGGTCGGGGTGGGTGACGGCGGCCCCGTCGATCAGGGCCCGGACCGCGGGCTCCTCGGTGCGGAACCAGTCCAGCGCGGTGCGGATGTCGACGGCGGGCGGCAGGGGCTGCGGCGGCTGGGCGGGCGCCCCGTCGTCCTCCTGGCCGGGGTCGAGGTAGGAGCCGCAGTGCCGCAGGGCGGTCTGGTAGTGGTCCAGCAGGCGGAGGAGGGCGCGCTCCCGGCGCCGTCCGGACGGTGCGGGCTGTCCGGCGAGCAGGTCGACGCTGAACAGCCGGACCAGGTCGGAGCGGTGGTAGCGGCCGGGGGCGGCGCCGGTGAGCAGGTGGTGGGAGGCCAGCTCGCCGAGTGCCCGGTGGGCGGTCGCGGTGTCGGTGCCGAGCAGTGCGGCGGCGGCGTGGCTGTCCACCTCGTGGCCGGGGTGGAGGGCGAGCAGGGCGAGCAGTTCCGCTGCCGGTGTGGAGAGTTGATGCAGCGTCAGACTCAGCTGCTGTCGCAGCCCGGTGTGCGCGTCGAGCTCCAGGGCGGCCAGCCTGGTCCGCTCGTCGGTGAGTTCGGCGACCAGTTCGGCGACCGTCCAGCTCGGGTGGGCGGTCAGCCGGGCGGCGGCGATCCGCAGGGTGAGCGGCGACTGCTCGCAGAGCCGGACGAGTTCGGCGGCAGCCTCCGGCTCGGCGCGCAGCCGCCCGGGTGTCAGCAGGTGCTCCAGCAGGCCCAGGGCGTCGTCCTCGGGCAGCGCGGTCAACCGCAGCAGGGCGGCGTCCTCGGTGGCGACCAGCTTCTCCAGCGAGCCGCGCGCGGTGATCACGGCGGCGCAGCCCGGCCCCTGTGGCAGCAGGTCGGTGAGCTGGTCGGCGTCGGCCGCGTCGTCCAGGACGACGAGCAGGCGGCGGCCCTTCGTGTGCTCCCGGTAGAGCGCGGCGCGGCCGGCCGGGTCGGCGGGGACGGCGTCGTCCGGGACGCCCAGGGCACGAAGGAAGCGGCCGAGGACGGCCCCGGGCTCGGCGGGCCCGGCCGGGTCGAGGCCGCGCAGGTCCGCGTACAGCCGGCCGTCCGGGAAGCGGTCGCCGGCCCGGTGGGCCCAGGCGGTGACCAGGGCGCTCTTGCCGATCCCGGCCGGGCCGACCACCAGGGCGGGCCCGTCGGTGGCCCGGTCGGGGGCGCAGGCGCGGTCCAGCCACTGGGTCTCGGCGGTGCGTCCGACCAACTCGACGCGCCGGCGGGGGAGTTGCTGAGGAGCCAGATGGCTGGGCCGGGCGGCCGGGGGAGCGGCGGCGGCGACGGCGGCGGGGACGGCCGGGGGTGCCTCCGGGCGGTCGTCCGCCAGCACCTCGGCGAACGCGGCCCGCAGCGCCGGTCCGGGGCGGATGCCCAGCTCGCGGTCCAGCCGCAGCCGGGCCCGGTGGTAGGCGTTCAGCGCGTCCGCGGGCCGTCCGGCCTGGTGCAGACAGCGCATCAGCAGTGCCACCAGCTCCTCGCGCAGCCCGTCCCGGCGGACGCTCTGCTCCAGCACCGCCACCGCCGCCGCACCGGTGCCCTGGCGCAGCCGCAGCCCCGCCCAGCGGAGCAGCGCGGCGGTGGAGGACTGCTTCAGGTGGTCCACGGTGGCGGCGCGCAACGGGGTGTCCGGCAGGTCGGCCAGGGCCTCACCGCGCCACAGTTGCAGGGCCTCCTCCAGCAGCGCGATCGCCTCGTCGCCGGCACCGCGGTCGGCGCGCTCGCCCGCCCGCTCGGCGAGCGCCGTGAAACGCAGTGCGTCCACCTCCTCGGCCGGTCCGCTCAGCAGGTAGCCGCAGGCCCGGGTGTGCAGCTCGAAGGGGGTGTCGGCGAGCACCTTGCGCAGCGCCGCGACATGCCCCTGCACCGCCGCCCGGGCACTGGCCGGCGGCCGCTCCCCCCACAGCAGCTCGCAGAACTGGTCCATGCTGACCACCTGGCCCAGCCGCAGCGCCGGCAACGCCAGGACCGCCCGCCGCTGCGACCCCGCCAGCGTGGCGAGACCGCCCGCCGCGACCTCCAGCTCCACCGGCCCGAGCAGCCGAATCCGCACCAGTAACCCCACCCTCGCCGCACCCCGAGACCCGAAGGCGGCCTTCGGGGTGGAGCAGTGTAGTGCGCACACGTGTCCGGTCCGCACTCGAACGCTCGCAGCCGACGGAGCCGCCACGGGTACAGAGTCCGTGGGGGCGGCGGATGGTTGCCTGCCGACGTCCGGGGCGAGGTTCCGGCGGCTCAGGCCCGGGATCCGCCGCGACACCCGGTCGACCTCGGCGGTGGTGGGCGGGATCGGTCACGGGCCGGGATCGCAGGCCCGCGGGCCGACACCGAGGCGGGAGGTGCGGGGCGCCGTGTCGGGGCGGGCCGATAGCGTGCGGGCATGGACGAGACTCTCGGGAGACACGTGAACGCCCGGTTCGAGCGGCTGGCCCAGCGGGTCCGCGACGAACTCGCCGCCGCCGGACTGCCGGTGGTGGCCCCGGGCCTGGACGACGAGCTGGCCGTCGGTGCGGCGGTACGGATCAGCGCCTGGAACCAGCACTTCGGGGAGGAACCGGAGGTGCTGGTGAGCTGGCACACGAGCCCCCGGCTGCGGAGCAAGGCGATGGCGGACCTGCGGCGGTACGGGGAGCCGACTCCGGCGATCGTCCAGGGCGGTCAGGTCCACCAGGCGATGTCCGCCGCGGTGATCGCGATCCTGTCGGCGGCCGGCTTCACCGTCAGGGGCTCGGGGAACGACTACGCGCCGTTCGACGTGCTGGTCGTCGAGGGGCCGGACTTCAGGACGCCGCCGGTCTGGTCCGACCTGGCGGAAGGCCCGGACCGTATGGAAACGGACCGTACGGAGGGTGAGCCCGCGAAGTGAACCGGCGGCGTCCGGTTCGGCGTACTGTCCCACGACGAGAGGGAAGGGGAGCATGGACATCGAGCTGCTCGGGCCGATGGTGGTCCGGCGGGAGGACGGCACGGTGGCCACGCCCTCGGCGCCGAAGCGGCGTGCGCTGCTGGGGGCGTTGGCGGCACGGCTGAACCAGCCGGTGAGCGCCGAGGAGCTGATCGAGCTGGTCTGGGACGGCGCCGCGCCGCCGACCGCGCGGGCGGCGCTGCAAGGCCATGTCGCCGCGCTGCGGCAGCAGTTGGACGACCCCCGGCTGGTGCTCGGCACCCGCGGCGGCGGGTACGTCCTGGAGGGGGACGCGGACCGGGTGGACCTGGTGCGCTTCGGGGCGCTCTGCGACCGGGCGGGGCTCCTGCTGCCCGATGCGGCCGCCCGGGTGGGGACGGACGACCCGGCGGTTCCGCTGCTGCGCGCGGCTCTCGACCTGTGGCGCGGGCCCGCGCTCGCCGACTGCGGGTCCGCCCTGCTGCGCGAGCGCACCCTCCCGTACCTGACCGACCTGCGGCTGCGGGCCCTGGACCGGCTGGCGCAGGGGCTGGTGCTGGCCGGTCGCGGCGGGGAGCTGGTGGCCGAGCTCACCGAGGCGACGGACGCGCACCCGAGCCGGCAGCCGCTGGCCGCCCGGCTGGTCGAGTGCCTGGAGCAGGCCGGGCGCGGGCTGGAGGCCCGGGAGCGGTACGAGCAGGCGGTCGCCCGGCTGTCCGGCCCGCCCGGGCCGGAACTGCGGCAGGCGGGTGAGCAGTTGGCGCGCCACGCCGCGCCGGACCGCCGCTTCGTCGGCCGCGCCGCCGAACTCGCCCGGCTGCACGAGGCGTTGGCCGTCGCCGCCCGGACGGCCTGCCCGATCCTGGTCACCGGCCCGGCCGGGGTGGGCAAGACCGGCCTGGTCCAGCACTGGGCGGCGCAGCGCTTCCCCGAGGGCGTCCTGCACGCCGACCTGCGCGGCTCCGGCCCGGACGGTCCGCGCCGGCCCGCCGACGTCCTGGCCGGCTTCCTCACCGACCTCGGCGTCGCGCCGGAGGCCGTCCCCGCCGGGCTGGAGGAGCGCGCGGCCCGCTACCGCGAACTCCTCGCCGACCGCCGGATCCTGATCCTGCTCGACGACGCCGCCTCGTACCGGCAGCTCGCCCCGCTGCTGCCCGACCGGCCCGCGGCGACCAGCACCGTCCTGGGCCCGGTCGCCGTCATCACCAGCCGTGACCGGCTGCGCGAACTGCTGCTCCACGAGGACGCCCTGGTGCTGCCGCTCGGCCCGCTCGGCGCCGAGGACGCCCGGGCGCTGCTCGCCCGCGGACTCGGCCCGGACCGCCCGGCCACCGACCCGGAGACGGCCGCCGAGCTCGCCGACCTCGCCGAGCGCTGCGACCATCTGCCGCTCGCCCTGCGCCTGGCCGCCGCCCGGCTGGCCGCCCGCCCGGACTGGTCTCCGGCCGACCTCGCCGCCGAACTCGCCGACGAGCAGACCGGCCTCGCCGCCCTGGCCGGGGTCGGTGCCGCGCGCGGCCCGATCGGCGTCGGCGCCGCCCTGGACCGTACGTACCGGACCCTGCCGCCCGCCGCCGCCCGGCTGTTCACCCTGCTCGGGCTGCACCCGGGCGCGGAGATCGACACCGCCACCGCCGCCGCGCTCGCCGACCTGCGGCCGGCCGCCGCCCGCCCGCTGCTGACCGCGCTCGACGCCGTCCACCTGCTGGCGGAGACCACCCCGGGCCGCTACGCCCGGCCCGAACTGGTCCGCCGCTACGCCGCCGGACAGGCCGCCGCGCTGGACTGCGAGGAGCGGTTCGGCGCCCTCGACCGGCTGATCGCCCACTACCTGGAGCTCACCGCCCCGTGGGTCGGCGAGGGCGGCGAGGCCCCCCGGCTCCCGGCGGCCTGGTTCCGCCGGGAGGAGAGCGCACTGCGCGCCGTCGTGCTCTGCGCCGAGCAGTACGGGCGCACTGACGCTGCCTGGCAACTCGCCCACCGGGTCAGCCTGTTGTACGAGCGGTCGGACGAGCCCGGCGGCCAGGACCAGGCGCACTGGCGGACCGTCGCCGAGATCGGGCTGCGCGCCGCGCACGCCGACCGGGACGAGGCGGCCCTCGCCCGGCTGGGCACCGACCTCGCCGTCCTGCATGTGCGCCGGGCGGCCCACCGCACCGCCCTGGAGCACCTCGACACGGCGGCCGCGGCCGCCGACCGGGCCGGGGACGCGGTGCTGCGCCACCACTGCCGCAGCCGGGTGGCGGCCGCGCTGGTGCGGGCCGGGCAGTACGACCGGGCGCTGCCGCTGCTCACCGACCTGGTGGCCGCCGCCCGGATCCCGGCCGCCGGGCACCTGCTGGTGCGCGCCCTGACCGATCTCGCCGAGGCCCTGGTGCTGCTCGGCACCCCGGAGCGTGCGCTCGCCCACGCGGACGAGGCGGTCCGCACGGCCACCGCCCGTGCCGCCGACGGCCGGCCGGCCGTCGGCCGCCCCGACGGTGTCGAGACGGTGCTGGCCACCCACAGCCGGGCCCGCGCCCTGCACGCCCTCGGCCGCCGGGACGCCGCGCTGTCCTCGGCCCGGCTCGCCGTCGCGCTCGGCCGCACCGTCGGTGACGCCGCCGTGGAGGCGCGCTCGCACGGGCTGCTCGCCGACCTGCTGTTCGAGCTCGGCCGCAGCGTCGAGGGGGCGGAGGCCAGACGGCAGGAACAGGCGCTGGCGGCGGCGGAGCGCTGAGCACGGGCACCGCGCACGGGCACTGAGCACCAGGCACTGAGCACCGGGCACTGAGTACTGGTGCACAACTGCCTCCCGCGCTGTCGGCACAGGCGGAACTATCGGCGGTTCCGGCGCGCGGAACCAGTTGCCGGGCCGCCCCCGTCCCGGGCATCCCCGCAGGCGGAGGGCGGGTACGCGCGGTACTTCCGCCGGGGCATACTTCTGCCTGAGGGGAACTGCCCGGCACGGCGCCCGGCAGAACTGCGAAAGTACGGAACCAGGGGCGGGGCGGGGACATGACGGTGGTGAGCGGAACCGGGGAGTTCGGCCACCTGCTGGCCGGGCATCGGGTGGCAGCGGGTCTGACCCAGGAGGACCTGGCCGCCAACGCGGGGATCAGCCTGCGGGCCCTCGGGGACATGGAGCGCGGCCGCACCCGGGGACCGCAGCGGCGCACCGTCCGGGCGCTGGCCGCCGCCCTGGGCCTGGACGGCGCGCAGACCGCCGCGCTGGAGGGGGCCGCGCAGGCCGGCCGGCCCCGGGGCGTGCGCCAGGTGCCGCTGCAGGGGCAGGCCGTACGGCCCGTCGGCCCGGCCGTGCCCGTACCGGAATCGGCAACGCCCGTACCGGAATCGGCAATGCCCGTACCGGACGTTGCCGGAGAGCCCGCGCCCCCCGGCGCGCTCGCCCTCCCGCGCGACCTCGCCGACTTCACCGCCCGCGAGCAGGCCCTCGCCGAGCTCGCCGCCCTCACCGCCGACGAGCACCCCGCCCACCCCCGGGTGGTGCTGATCAGCGGTCAGCCCGGCCTCGGCAAGACCACCTTCGCCCTGCACGCCGCCCATTCGCTCGCCCCTGCCTTCCCGGACGGCCAGCTCTCCCTCGACCTCGGCGGCATGGCCGCCACGCCGCTGTCCGCCCGCGAGGCCCTCGGCCAGGTGCTGCGCGCCCTCGGGGTGGCGGACGGCGCGGTGCCCGCCGGGACGGAGGAGCGGGCCGGTCTGTTCCGCGCCCTGGTCCGCGACCGCCGGCTGGTCCTGGTGCTGGACAACGCCGCCGACGAGGGCCAGGTGCGCCCGCTGCTGCCCGGCTCCGGGCCGGCCGTGACCATCGTGACCAGTCGTCACGCCCTGCCCGGCCTGGAGGCGGTGCACCGGCTGCGGCTCGACGTGCTCTCCCCGGCCGAGGCGTCCGCACTGCTGGCCCGGATCGCCGGGCCGGAACGGGTCGAGGCCGCCCCGGACGCGGCCGCCGAGCTGGCCCGGCTCTGCGGCTACCTGCCGCTCGCGCTGCGGATCGCCGGGCAGCGGCTGGTCGCCCGCCCGCAGCAGCCGGTGGCCCAGCTGGCGCGTCAGCTCGCCGCCGAGGAGAACCGCCTGGACCTGCTGGAGACCGGGGACCTGGCCGTTCGCCCGGCCTTCGAACTGTCCTACCGCAGACTGCCCGCCGAATCCCGACTGGTGCTGCGCCGCTGCGCGCTGACGGCCGGGGCGGACTTCACCGCGGCCGTCCTGGCCCGCTACGCGGAGCTGTCGGCCGCGCGCACCGAACTGGTCCTGGAGCAGCTGGTGGACGCCGGCCTGGTGCAGCCGGCCACCCCGGAGCGCTACCGGCTGCACGACCTGGTGCGGCTGTACGCGGGCGAGCGCCTGGCCGCCGACGAGACTGCCGAGGCCGTCGCCGAAGCCCGTACACAGGCCGGGAGTTGGCTGCTGCGCGAGGCGGCCGCCCACGGCCTGCGGTTCGACCCGGACCACGCCGCGGCCGACGAGGCCGGGCCCGCCTACGACCGGTCCGTCCCGCTCACCGAGGCGGCGCGCTGGCTGGAGGAGGAGCACCCGGAGTGGCTGGCCGCGCTGTACCGGGCGCAGCGGGAGGGTCGCCACCGGGAGGTGATCGACACCGCCGAGGCCATGCACTGGTTCTCCGACCGCCTGGTCAGCTGGGACCTCTGGGGCGAGGTGTTCCAGCTGTCGGTGGACGCGGCCCGCGCGAGCGGCGACCGGCAGGCCGAGGCGGTGCACGTGAACTACCTGGCCTGGACGTACGTCACCTGTCTGCACCGCTACCAGCGCGGCATCGAACTCGCCGGTGAGGGCCTGGAGTTGGCCCGCAGCCTGGGCGACTACGAGCAGCAGGGCTGGGCGCTCACCTACCTCGGCACCGGGCTGCGCCACCTCCAGCGCTACCGGGAGGCCGGCGAGAGCTACCAGCGGGCGGCGGAGGCCTTCGCCGAGGTCGACAACCGGGCCGCGATGATCGGCCGGCTGGTCACCCTGCGCGGCGCCGCGACCTGCCTGCGCCACCTGGGCCGGGCCGAGGAGGCACAGGACTCCCGCCGCCGCGCGCTGGCGCGCGCCCTGGAGCTGGTGGAGCGGTGGTCCTCGCCGCTGATGCACCTGCTGGCGGCCATGACGGCGCACGAACTCGGCCAGGACCGGGCGGCGTTGAAGCGCTGGCCGGCCGCCGAGAAGGCCTACCGGCAGGCGCTGGTCCACTACGAGGCGATCGGGCGTCCGGACAGCATGACCAAGACGCTGACCGAGCTCGGCACCGCGCTGATCGAGCAGGGCCGCGCCGACGAGGCCCGGGAGATCCTCACCGAGGCGCTCACCGACCTGAGCGCGGACGGCCGTCACGGCCGGGGCCCCGTGTAGCGGGGCCCCGGGCCGCGGCGCGAAGGGGTCAGATCCGGGTGTCCTCCACCACCGGCAGCCCCTGGTCACCCTGGTCGTCCTGGCCGTCCCGCGCGGCCGGGGCGAAGGCCGTCCGGGGCGCGGCCGCCGGCTTCTTCCCGCAGAAGGCCGGCTCCAGCGCGTTCATCAGCCCCTGGGTGACGGAACCGTTGTTGGAGGCGTTGGCGAAGACCACCACCGAGCGGTGCCCGTCCGGGGTGGTGAAGGACTGGGTCTGGTAGCCCTGGACGATGCCGCCGTGCCCGTACACGTCCCCGCAGGACAGCGAGATGCGGCGCAGCCCCAGCCCGTAGGAGATCTTGGCGGTCGGCGTGGGCAGCGCGGCCTCCATCTGGCGCAGCGAGTCGTCCGAGACCAGCCCGCCGGAGCTGCCGGCCATCAGCGCGGTGAGGAAGGTGTCGAGGTCCTCGGCGGAGGAGACGACCGCCCCGGCGCTCCACACCCAGGAGCCGGTCTGCTCGGTGGAGTCCAGCAGCGGCTTGCTGCGGTCGTCGTTGGTGAGGTAGCCGGTGACGTGGGCGCCCGCGATCCGCTGGTCGGGGACGACGAAGGAGGTCTGCTCCAGGCCGAGCGGCTCGATGATCCGCTCGCGCAGCACGTCCGCGTACGGGCGGCCGGTGAGGTGCTCGACGGCGAGGCCCATCAGCACGAAGTCGGTGTTGGAGTAGGAGTAGCGGGTGCCGGGCGCGTACTGCGGGCCGTGCTTGACGGACATCGCGACCAGGTCGGCCGGGGCGTACACCTTGGTGCGGATGCGGGCCTCGAAGGCGGCGGTGGTCTCCTCGCCGGGCTGCTCCAGCAGGTCGTCGGTGTGGTCGTAGATGCCGGCCCGGTGCTCCATCACCTGGCGGCCGGTCATGTTCCAGCCGTCCGGCAGGGTGCCGGCCGGGAGGTAGTCGCGCAGCGGCTTGTCGAGGTCGATCCGGCCCTGCTGCGCCAGCTGCATCACGAGAACGGCGGCGAACACCTTGCTGTTGCTGCCGACCCGGAACCTCCACGTGGAGTTCATCGGCGTCCCGTCCAGGTTCGCCCTGCCGACGGTCAGCGAGCGGGTCCGGTCGTCGTCGCCGTGGTCGCGGATCACCGCGAAGGCGCCCGGGGCGCCCGCGCCGGTGGTGGCCTGAAGTGCGCTGAGCACCCCGGCGGTGTCGGGGGTCGGCAGCGTCGCGCCGTGTCGGTCGGCGGCCAGGGCGGGCACGGTTCCGGTTGCCGCCAGGACGGCGGCGGTGGCGGCCACCGCGAGCGGACGCAGAAGGCTGGTCTTCGCCATGTTCCTCGGCTCTCTCGTGAGCTGACGTGGTGTCGGATCGTGTCGATCGGTGATCACTATCACGGGTTCGGGCGGCTGGTGGCAATGTGAAAAGGATCGCCCGAATTGTCCGTTGCCGGGTGGATTCGCCTGACGCACCGTTCGTTTTCCGGGCCGGGGCCAAGGTTTTACCTCCCGTCGTCTACCCGCGTTGACCGCGCCGCCCGCATGCTGTTCGGGCGCTCGCTCCGCCGTCCGGTGGCCCCACCGCGCCGGACCTCCCCCTCCGCGGCTTCCCCTCACCGACCATGGAGTCCCCATGCCCCTGGCCACCTTCGCGCGCCGTGCCGGCGCCCTGCTGCTCGCCGGTGCCGGCCTGATATCCGCCACCGGCACCGCCCACGCGACCGGCACCTACACCGCCGTGGTCTTCCCCGACCAGAGCCACGCGATGGTCTACAACCTGATCAACTCGGCCACCAAGACCGTCGACGTCACCATGTACGAGCTGCGTGACACCACGGCCGTCAACGACCTGATCGCCCGTCAGCGGGCCGGCGTCAAGGTCCGGGTCATCCTGGACGGCCGGCACACCTCGGTCAACGGTTCCGCCTACAACGCGCTGAAGGCGGCCGGCGTCGGCGTCACGTACTCCTCCTCGGCGTTCGTCTACACCCACCAGAAGACCGTCACGGTGGACGGCGCCACATCCCTGATCCTGACCGGGAACCTGGACGCCACCTACTACTCCAGCAGCCGCGACTACGCCGTCGTCGACACCGACGCCAACGACGTCAACGCGATCGAGCAGGTCTTCGCCGCCGACTACGCCAAGACCTCGATCACCCCCTCCGACGGCGACAACCTGGTCTGGTCGCCCACCGACTCGCAGGACCGCCTGCTGGCGCTGATCAACGGCGCGCAGACCTCCCTGGACGTCGAGGAGCTGGAGTTCGGCGACCCGGCCCTGGTCGACGCGATCACCGAGGCCGCCAACCGCGGCGTCACCGTGCGCGTCGTCGGCATGGACCCCAGCTCGTACGGCTCCTACTTCGACCAGGTCACCACGGCCGGCGCCAAGGTGGTCACCTACTCCTCGACCACCGGCCTGTACATCCACGCCAAGGCCATCGTCGCCGACTACGGCACCTCCACCGCGAAGGTGTTCGCCGGCTCGGAGAACTTCTCCGACAACTCGCTGAACAGCAACCGCGAGCTGGGCCTGATCGTCTCCGACGCCGGGGTGCTCAGCACGATCGAGTCGACCTTCGCCACCGACTTCGCCAACGGCACGCCCTACTAGGGTCCGTCCGGCGGATCCTGCCGGACGGGCGCTGATCCGTTCGGCGAGAGCACGACAGTCCGGCACCTCCCGTTCCGGGCGGCCCCGCGGGGCCGCCCGCCCACCCGAGGACCTGTCATGACTTCGTCCGCGAAGCCCCTGAACGACTCCCCCCGCCCCCGATCCCGCCGCACCGCGACCGCGCTCGGCTCGGCCGTCGCGCTCGTCGCCGCCTCCGCCGGGCTGTGGGCGGCCACCGCCACCACCGCGCAGGCGGCCGGGCTGCCCACGCCCGACCACATCATCGTCGTGGTGATGGAGAACCACTCCTACAGCCAGATCATCGGCAGCAGCAGCGCGCCGTACCTCAACAACACCCTGAAGGCGGGCGGCGCCAGCCTCACCCAGTCCTACGCCATCACCCACCCCAGCGAGCCGAACTACTACGCGTTGTTCTCCGGCTCCACCCAGGGCCGGGTCGACGACAGCTGCGTGACGGTTGGCGGGTTCCAGGCCCCGAACCTGGCCTCCGAGGTGCTCGCCGCGGGGAAGACCTGGGCGAGCTACAACGAGTCCCTGCCCGGCCAGGGCAGTACGGTCTGCAGCAGCGGCAAGTACGCGCAGAAGCACAACCCGTGGTTCGGCTTCGGCAACGTGCCGCTGAACAGCGCCATGACCTTCGCGCAGTTCCCGACCGACTACACCACCCTGCCCAAGGTCTCCTTCGTGATCCCGAACCTGTGCAGCGACATGCACGACTGCTCGATCGGCACGGGCGACACCTGGATCAAGAACAACCTGGGCGCGTACGCCACCTGGGCGCAGAGCCACAACAGCCTGCTGGTCGTCACCTTCGACGAGGACAACAGCCTGTCCGGCAACCGGATCCCGACCGTGGTCTACGGCGCCCATGTCACCCCGGGCAGCAGCTCGGCCACGACCTACAACCACTACAACGTCCTGCGCACCCTGGAGGACCTCTCCGGGGCGAGCGGCCACGCGGGCAACGCGGCGACCGCGACGGACATCACGGGCATCTGGAACTGACCTTCCGCGAGCAGGAGTTGACCGGGACCGGCGGCCGCTCGACGGCCGCCGGTCCCGCGAGTTCCCCGGCCCGCACGTGGACGAGTTCGGCACCTGCCCGTCCTGGCCGGCCGCGCCGCCCCCTCCGACCTGCGCGGCGACCTCACCCCCGCCCCCGCACCAGGGGACGCCGACCCACGGCGTCCCACGGCGCCGTGAGACGCCGTGGGACGCAATCACTCGGCCAAACGCGGTGCTCCGCCCGCAATGCCGGGGTACGTTGACCCGCGCATGAAAGATCAGCATCCCGCCGGGCCACCAGGCCGGAGCGGGCATGGCACGGCCCGACATCCACGGCCCGACCGGCCGGTGGACGGGCCGGGCACGGGGAGGGGGATCACGTGGTGCAGTACGGGATTCTGGGGCCCTTCGAGGTCCGGTTCGACGACGCTCCGGTGGTGGTGCCGCGCCCGCGGCAGCGCGCCGGACTGGCTCTGCTCCTGCTCAACGCCAACCACCCGGTCAGCATCGACCGGATGGTGGACGCCCTGTGGGCGGACGCACCGCCGCGCACCGCCCGCGCGCAGGTGCACACCGTCGTCTCCACCATCCGGCGGGCCCTCCCGCCGCAGGCCGCCCAGGCGCTCACCTTCGAACCGGCCGGCTACCGTCTCGCCGTACGGGACGAGGACCTGGACGCGGCGGAGTTCGCCGCGGCGCTGGCCCGCGCCCGGGGGCTGGCCGGGGACGGCCGGGCGGAGGAGGCGGCCCTGGGGCTCCGGCAGGCGCTGGCCCTGTGGCGCGGCCAGGCGCTGAGCGACATCGACGCGCCGTTCGCCGCCTCGGCCCGGGCCCGCCTGGAGGAGGAACGGTTCGCCGCCTACGAGTTGCTGGCCGACCTCGAACTGGCGCTGGGCCGGCACCGCGAACTGGTGCCGGAGCTGACCGCCCTGGTCGGCGAGTTCCCCGCCCGGGAGTCCATCGCCGAACGGGCCGCCAACGCGCTCTACCGCTGCGGACGGCAGGCCGACGCGCTCGCGGTCGTCCGCACGACCAGGGAGGTGCTGGCCGACGAGTACGGCCTCGACCCCGGGGAGCGGCTGCTGGAACTGGAGCAGGCCATCCTCCGGCACGAACTGCCCCTCGTCCTGCCGTCCCGGGCCGACACCGCCGATCCGGCCCCGGTCGACACCGCCCCGCTGGAAGCCCCGCAGGAAGCCCTGGAGAGACCCCCGGCCCCCTCGGCCCCGGCCCAACTCCCGCAGGTCACCGGTGGGTTCGTCGGCCGGCTGGAGGAGATCGACCGCCTGGCCGAGCTGTCCGGCGCCGGCCCCGGCAGCAGCCGGATCACGGCCGTGACCGGTCCGGCCGGCGTCGGGAAGACCTCCCTCGCGCTGCGCTCGGCCCAGGACCTCGCCGCGCACTATCCGGACGGCCAGCTCTTCGTCGACCTGCACGGCTACGACCAGGACGAGCACGAGCCGCCCGCCAGGGTCCTGGAACGCCTGCTGCTCGCCCTCGGCGTTCCCGGCCGCTCGATACCCCATGACGCGGACCTGCGGGAGGACCTCTACCGGTCGACCGTCGCCGGCCGCCGGCTGCTGGTGGTGCTCGATGACGCCCGGGACTACGAGCAGGTCCGCCCGCTGCTGCCGAGCTCGCCGCAGAGCTTCACCGTGGTCACCAGCCGGGGCAAGCTCGGCAGCCTGGTCGCGACCACGGGCGCCGTGCCGCTGCGGCTCGGCGTCCTGTCGCCGATGGACTCGGTCGAGGTGCTCGGCCGGATCGCCGGACGGGACCGGGTCGCCGGGGCACCGGAGGCCGCCGGGGAGCTGGCCCGGCTCTGCGGCGGACTGCCGCTGGCCCTGCGGATCTCGGCGGTCCGGCTCGCCGAGCGGCCCGAACTGCCGCTCTCCGGCCTCGCCGAGGAACTCACCCCCGAGGACGAGCGGCTCACCGCGCTGAGCCTGCCGGACGGCGAACTGACCGTCTCCCGGGCCCTGGAACACACCTACCGGCGCCTCGGCCCGGACGCCGCCCGGCTGCTGCGGCTGCTCGGCCTGCACCCGGCCGAGTCCGTGACGGAAGCCGCCGCGGCCGCCCTGCTCGGCTCGGCGGACACCCCGCTCGGCGCCTCCGGGGCAGCGGCCCGGCCGCTGCTGCGGATCCTGGAGTCCCTCCACCTCATCGAACCCGCCGGCCCGGGCGGTCGCTACCGGATGCACGACCTGGTCCGGCTGTACGGCCGTCAGCTCGCCGCCGCGGACCCGGCCGGGTCCGCGGCGGCCCGGGCCCGGATGTTCGATTGGTACATCACGGTCGCCGACGCCGCCCAGCGGCTGCTGGCCCCGGCCGGCCACCACGTACCGGTCGAGCCCCGCCACCCCTGGCAGGGCCCGTACCCGTTCGAGGAGGCGGGCGCGGCGCGGGACTGGTTCCGGGCCGAATCCGGCAACCTGCTCGCCCTCACCAGGCTCGCCGCCTCGCTCGGCGACCACCACGCGACCTGGCAGCTCGCCACCGTGCAGCACATCCACCTGATCGGCAGCCACGGCCTGGACCCGCTGGTGGAGACCCAGCAGCTCGGCGAGCGCGCGGCCGTCCTGGCGGGCCACGATCTGGCCGCCGCGACGCTCGCCGGCAGTCTGGGCATCGCCTTCGCGATCCGGCGCGACGCCCGCGCCCGCGAGTACCTCCTGCGGGCCGTCACCGGCTTCCTCGCCCTCGGCGACCTGCGCCGCGCCGCCGGCACCCGGCTGTACCTCGGCGGCCTGGACGACGAGACCGCCCACCGGCTCTGCCTCGCCGCCCTCGGCCGCCTGGGGAGCGGCGACGAGGAACGCCTCGCGCAGGCCGTCCAGGACCGGCCCGCCGAGTCGGCCTGACCTCGCCGGGCAGGAGAAAACCGCAGCTGGCGACGGGTGGGGCGGACGGGTAGCCGACGGAGAGCGGTCGAGTAGTGGGACCGCTGAGGATGGTGACCACAGCCCCGCCGGGCCCCACCCGGTGGGTCTGACGGACCGCTCCGGTCCGGCTTGTGACTCACCCCCTAAGGAGACGATCATGCAGAACGAGAACACCGAGAAGGTCACCGTCCAGGTCGAGGACGAGGTCGCGGCCATCGAGATCCGCATGCTCGACCGGATCGAGACCATCGGTAACAAGTCCGCCCAGGGCTGATCCCTCGACGGAGCGACACCGAGTGCCGGCGGGGGGTCCGTCCCCCGCCGGCACGTCCGCGTCACCCCCCCCCGACACACATCACCTGCGCACCGACCGACTCCCGGGGAGAGCTGCCCTGATGAGACTTCCGAAGGTCAAGTTCGACCACCTGCCGTACCGTACCGACGACGGCTCGGTGCGGATCGGCGGCGAGCTCTACGGCCTCGGGGCCGAGATCCGCGACCCCCACGGGTGGATCTGGACGGCCCTCGGCCTGATGGACGGTACCCGTGGCGAGGACCGCATCGCCGACGAACTGCGCGCGGATCACCCCGAGTTGACGCCCGCATCGGCCGCCAAGCTGGTCCGCGGACTGATCGGCACCGGCTACGTCGAGGACGCGGCCGGCGCCACCACCGACCTGCTCGACGCCGCCGAACAGGACCGGTACGCCAAGAACCAGGCCTTCTTCCGCCGGACCGACCTCCGGCCCCGGGAGAGCCAGTGGGACGCCCAGCTGAAGCTCAAGCGCGCGAGCGTGGTGGTGCTTGGCGTCGGCGGCACCGGCAGCCACGCCGCCTGGGCGCTCGCCGCGGCCGGCGTCGGCCGGGTGCACTGCGTCGACCCGGACCGCGTCGAGCTCTCCAACCTGACCCGCCAGGTCCTGTACGCCGAGGCCGACCTCGGCCGCCCCAAGGCGGAGGTCGCCGCCGAGCGGCTGCGCGCCGTCAACTCCCGCATCGAGGTCACCCACGACACCCGGACCGTGAGCGGCCGGGCCGACCTCGCCGAACTGGTCACCGGGCACGACGCCCTGGCCCTGTGCGCGGACGAGCCCGACAGCGAGACCATCCGCGGTTGGGCCTCGGAGGTCTGCGCGCAGACCGGCGTCCCCTGGGTCGGCGGCGGCTACAACGGCCCCTTCATCTCCGTCGGCACCTTCACCCGGGAAGGCCCCTGCTTCCAGTGCCTCGCCGCCGGCGAGGAGGCCCAACTGCCCGCCGGACCACCGCCCAGGCTCGGCGGCGAGGGCGTGCTCTCGGCCTCCGCCGGCATCTCCGGCAACCTGGTCGCCTACGAGGTGATCGCCCTGCTCACGGGGACCTCCCGGCTGGCCCCGGGCTACATGCGGGCGGTCAACCTGATCGCCTCGGACGACAAGCCGCTGATCCGCCACGAGCGCCGACCCGACTGCCCCAACTGCCGTGGCTGAGGCCGTCGGTGGCGGCGAGCAGGCCGTCGTGGAGCGGGTGGTCTTCCACCCGCTCGGCATGCGCGAGGACGCCGGGGAGTGGATCGTCGGCCGGGCCGACACCGGTGACTTCGTGGCGCTGCCGCCCGAAGGCGTCCAGGCCATCCGGCTGCTCCAGTCCGGCCTGTCGGTGGCCGAGACGGCGGCCCGCATCCAGCGCGACACCGGCCGCCGCCTGGCCGTCGCCCCCTTCGTCGACTCCCTGACGGCGCTGGGCTTCGTCCGCTCGGTGGACGGCCGCGAGGTGGACTCCGCCCCGCCGGTGCGGCCCAGCCTGCCCTGGATCCGCACCGAGCACGTCCGCCGGCTGCTCAGCCCGGTCGTCCCCGCCGTCCTGCTCGCGATCGCCGCGGCCGCCGGCCTCGTGCTGGCCGTGCAGCCCCGGCTGCGGCCTGGCTGGCACGACCTGGTGTGGAGCGACCGCGGCACCTTCGTGCTCGCCGGGCAGGCCGCGCTCGCCTGGGTGCTGCTCTACGTCCACGAGCTGTCCCACCTGCTGACGGCGCGCGCCGCCGGGGTGCCCGGGACGATCCGGCTGGGCACCCGGCTGCAGTTCCTGGTGATGCAGACCGACGTCTCCGGCATCTGGCAGTGCACCCGGCGGGTCCGGTGCACCGTCTACCTCTCCGGGATCGTGCTGGACCTCGGTGTCGCCGGCGGCTGCGTGCTCATCGAGGCCGGCACCGGCCCGAACCGGTTCCTCTCCCTGCTCGTGCTCAGCAAGCTGCTCGCCGTGGCCGTCGAGTTCATGGTCTTCATGCGGACCGACGTCTACTTCCTGCTCCAGGACCTGCTGTCCTGCCGCAACCTCTACCAGGACGCGGCCGTCTACTGCCGCCACCTCGCGCTCCGGTGCGCGGGCCGGGCCCAGCCCTCCCCGCTGGCCCGCCTGCGGCCGCGGGAGCGGCGCATCGTCCGCGGCTACGCCGTGCTGATGGTGCTGGGCTCCGCGGGCTCGCTCGTCCTCGGCTACCTGCTCTTCGCCAGGGTCACCCTGGTGCTCCTGGCCCGGGCCCTGCACACCCTCGGCGGCCCCGCCGACCCGCTCTCGCTCGCCGACGCCGTCGCCACGGTCCTCGCCCTGGTCGCCGCCCAGGGCCTGTGGGTGCGGGCCTGGTGGCGCCGCCACGGCCCGAAGGTCCGCCGGCTGCTCGGCGGCGGGGGTTCAAGAAGCCTGTAGCTCGACCGGTGGTACGCCCGACTGGTATCGATAGGGGCGTGCGATTCGAACTAGTGCCGATGCCGGACGAGGTGGGGGAGCGGCCCCGGGACGGACGCGGGTACCCGGTGCCGGCGATCACGCCGTGGCAGGACGGGCAGCCGCAGTTCGCCCTGACCGACCACGGGCGCAGCGCCGACTGCGCGTTGGAGCGCCGGTGTTCGGTGTGCGGGATGTTCATGGCGCGCGGGCCGGTGTGGCGGGTGGTGGGGCCGGCCGAGAGCGCCGCGATCGCCGAGGCGATCGCGGCGGGGCGCCCGTACCGCAATCTCGCGCCGACCATGGAGGGCCCCGGGCACCGCGCCTGCATGCTGTACGCCTCGATGGTGTGCCCGTACCTGGCCCGGCCCAATGCCCGCCGGAAGGTGACCGCCGAGGGCGGGGAGGACTGGCTGACCGCCGCCGCCGTCCGCGGTGCGGCCCGTGGCGGGACGGGGGCGGTGGTCGGGTTCGGTGACTACGAGTACGCGGTCACCGAGACCCGGGTGCTGTTCCGCTTCCTCGACGTGGTCGAGTTCCTGCCGCACGAGTCCGCCGACGAGCATCTGGCCGAGCTGCGGGCCGAGTTGGCCCGGTCGGCGCGGGATCAGGGCCGGTAGACCGGCAGGCCCAGGAGGGTGGAGACCTGGGTCGGCGCGGCGGAGCCGTCGGCCGGCACGGTGTCGATGCCCTCGGGGGTGCGGGCCGCGATGGTCTTGCCGTCGGGGGACCAGGCGGGCTCGGTGAAGTCCGTGGTGGCCGAGGGGGTGAGGTCCTTCTCGGCCTTCTGGTCGTGCTCGGTGGAGCGGGTGAACAGGTGGTCGTGACCGTTCACCGCGCGGACGAAGACGATCTGCCCGCCGTCCGCGGACAGGGCCGGCTGCGAGCCCTTGCCGATGTCCTGGGTGGCCGGGCGGATGTAGTCGTCGTAGATGTACACCTCGTTCGTCGGGGTGTTGGCGTACGCGATGGCAGCCTGCTGGCCGCCCGCGTTGGCCCAGGTGTTGCCGGTCTGCGGTGGCTGGGGGAGGTTCGAGTTGTCGCCGCCCTCGGAGTTGTGCGGGCTGACGTCCTCGACGGTGCCGCCCTTGGCGGGGACCTTCGCCAGCCGCAGCACGCCGGCCTTCTTGGCGGTGAACACGATGTTGTTGTAGCGCTCGGTCTCGTTGGGGACGACGTTGCCGCTCGGCCCCTTCGCCGCGTGCTGCCAGGTCGGGTGGGACCACTCCTCGCCGTCCGGGTGCTTGGCGAGGGTGGCCCTGCCGGTGCCGTCCGGGTTGGCGGTCATCAGATCGCCGCTGTCGCCGACGTAGACGACCTTCTTCCCGTCCGGCGACCAGGCGAGGTCGCGCACCACAGAGCCGAAGTCGACGATGGTGCCGTTCATCGCGACGTTCCTGGTGCCCGTGCTGATGGTCAGGTGGTTGGCGACCGAGGTCCCGTTGACCTCCTTGCGGCCGGGGGCCGGGCTGCCGGAGTGCGAGGCGCCGCCGGGCGCCGCCGTTCCGGGCGCGCTGGTGCCGGGCGCGGCGGTGGCGCCGGGGTCGGCGTTGTCAGGGCCGCAGGCGGAGAGCAGGACCGCGCTGACGGTGGTCATCAGCGCGATCGCTGCGGCGCTGCCGAATCGGTTGCGCACGGACATTCCGGTTCCCCCTTGGTGGTGCTGTTCGCTTTCGTCAAGGAGGTTCGCAGTCCGAGGTCAGCGCCCGGTACCCGCTCTGTCACAGCCCTGGAACAGTACGACCGACACGGCGTCAGTTCGTGTGCGCCACAGGGTGGATGCTGTCCCCGGCGTGCGGTCAGAGGCCGAGTTCGGTGAGCCCCGGGCGGTCGTCGGGGCGGCGGCCCGGCTGCTCCTGGACGCCGCGGTGGATGCCCGGAGCCGAGCGGCTGTGCGCGGCCACGTACTGCTCGGTTCGCCGCCTCGGAAGCCGGGTTCCGGCCCCTCCCGTCCCACCAGCCCCTCGTTTATCGCCCGTTGATCGTCGGCGCCTAGCGTCGGGCCCATGGACGACAGGACGGCCGAGTGGCCGGGGGCGGCGCCCGAGGGGCGGATCACGGAGCAGGACACCGAGCGGTTCCGGCAGTTGCTGGCCGGGCTGGAGAACTCGCTGGCGGCGGACCGGGAGGCGGCGGGGCGTGAGGCCTGAGGCCGCCGAACCGCGCGGCCCGGTGGCGGTGCTGCCGCTCTGGCGGCGCGGGGAGGAGTGCCGGGACGCGGACCGGCCCGGGGTGCTGCGGGGGCACCCCGGGCCGGTGGCGTCCGATCAGCCGGAGGCTGTGCCGGACGAGGCGTGACGGATCACGAGCAGTCGCAGCAGCAGCCGTCGCATCCGCAGTCGTCGCACCCGCAGCTGTCGGAGCAGTCGCACCCGCACTTGCAGCAGTCGCAGCAACTGAGGTCGCAGGAACCGCAGCAGTCGCAGCAGTCGTGCCGCTCGCAGAAGCCCTTGCGGCGCTCGCGGCTGAACGGGTCGTTGTGCTCGCAGCAGAGCAGCTGGCAGGTGCAGGCCATCAGCGCCCACACCGCGCACCCGGCGAGCAGGTTGCGCGGGTGCGGCGGCTTCCCGCCGGGCGGGCTGAAGCCGGGGCCCTGCGGCACCCACGGCGGGACCGGCGCCTGGTTCGGGTCCTGGCCCGGGTACGGGCCGCCCGGATAGCCGGGCGGCACCTGACGCGGCGGCGCGTCGTGGGGGTGCTCGGCGGTGGCGTCGTGGGTGGCGCCGTGCCGGCCGGTGCGGCAGCTCGCGCCGTGCCCGGCCCGGCCGAAGACCCGGTCCACCGCGCTCTCCGTCTCGTGCCCGAGCAGCACGTGCACCAGCGCCCGGTCGGTCAGTTCGACCTCGCGCAGTGCGAGCCGGATGCCGTGCACGGCGTCGCGGCAGAGCCGTTCGGCCTCGGCGCGGTCGGTGCCGGTGGCGGTCAGCGGGTTCCAGGCGCCCGAGGCGGCGTCGGCGGCCTGGTCCTCGGCGGCGTCGAGGAGGTGGGCGAGCCGGCCGAACAGCCGTCCCGCCTCGGCGAGCGGCGCGGCGTTGCCGGGGCGGCCGGCGATCACGGCGGTGTGCGCGAAGGCGGCCGAGGTGGCGGTCTCGGTGGGCTCGGTGACCAGCAGCACGGAGCTGCCGGGCAGCAGCGAGCGCTCCAACTCGCCCTGCCGGGAGGCGGCGTCGAGCAGCACGGCGGTGTCGAAGCCGACGGTGGAGGCGCTGCCCGCGCTCTTGCGGTCCCAGCGCCGGGTCACGGCGCGGGCCCCGACGGCGACCGGGCGGCGGGCGAACACGCCGTCCCGGTCCTCGACGTGGTCACGGATCTTCACCGAGGCGAGCGCGAGCGAGACGGCCGCCGCCAGCCGGGCGCCCTCGCCCTTGGCGACGGAGGCGGTGCGCATGCCGCGCAGCGGGCAGGGCCCGGCGGTGCGGCGCCAGGTCGAGTCCTCCCGGGCGGCCTGGGCCTCGACCAGGACGGAGATGATCAGCCCGTCGTAGTTGGTGGCGGTCCGGGCGAGCTGCCCGTGATCGTCCCGCAGGGCGAGGCAGAGCCCGCACAGGTGCGCCATCCAGGAGGCCTGGAGGCGTTCGGACAGCCGGTGCCTGCACGGTCTGATGATGCCGAACACGATCCTGGATCCCCCTCGCCGATGGGCCGCTGACCGGCCACTTTGTCGGCGTACATCATATGATCACCGGCGCGTCGGGGGCGCCATGTCGGCCGAACCGGAGCCGAGCAGCGGACTCGTCGCCCACGGGGCGCCCGCCGCCCGTCCCGCCCTGGCTGCTCGCCCTGCTCCAACTGCTCGGCGGCGCCCCGGTCGGGTGAGCGCGTGGGAGCGGACGTCGGAGGATCCGGTCGCGGTGAGCCGAGGGCGAACAGCCACGCGGTAGCGGCCGATCGGCGCGTACGGTGGCGGGCATGACGACAGTACGGACGGTGCGGCTGCCCGAGGTCACCCTCGCCTACCACGAGAGCGGACGACCCGACGGCCCGCCGCTGGTGCTGCTGCACGGCCTCGGCGAGCGCGCCGCCGACTGGGACGTCGTGCTGCCCGACCTCGCCCCCCGACACCAGGTGTACGCGCTCGACCTGCGCGGCCACGGCGACAGCGGCCGCACCGCCGCGTACGGGCTGGAGGCGATGCGCGAGGACGTGCTCGCCTTCCTCGACGCGCTCGGCCTGGACCGGGTCGACCTGGTCGGCCACTCGATGGGCGGCGCCGTCGCCTACCTGCTCGCCCAGGCCGCGCCCGAGCGGATCGACCGGCTGGTCCTGGAGGAGATCCCCGCCCTGCACCCGCGCCCGTCGAGCGTGCCGCCCGAGGGAGCGGATGAACCGGCGCACTTCGACTGGGCGATGGTCCGGGCCGTCAAGGCGCAGCTCGACACCCCCGACCCGGCCTGGCGGGAAGGGCTGACCCGGATCACCGCCCCCACTCTGGCCGTCGCGGGCGGGCCCACCAGCCACGTCCCCCAGGAGCGGATCGCCGAACTCGCCCGGCTGATCCCGGACTGCCGCCTGGTCACCATCGAGGCCGGGCACCTGGTACACAGTGCCCGCCCGGCCGAGTTCATCGCCGCCGTGGCGCCGTTCCTGGAAGCCTGAGCCGGGACTCCGGGTCGAGCGAGCCGCCAGCCGGATCCCGATGGCCGCTACCGCCAGGCCACGCCCTCGGCCTCCAGCGCCCGGTGCAGCACCTCGGCCCCGTCCCGCAGATCCGGGGTGCCGAGCAGCGCCACACTGATCGAAAGTCCCATGCCCGCTACACCCCCTGCTCGGCGGGCAGCCGCCCGCTGCGCACCGCCGTCACCAGCTCGGCGTGGTCGGCCTCGGTGCGGTCCGCGTAGGCGACGGCGAAGGCGGCGACGGCCTCGTCCAGCGCCTCGCTCTTGCCGCAGTACCCGGCGAGCAGGCCCGGGTCGGCGGTGTGGGCGTGGGCGCGGGCGAGCAGGGCGCCGGTGATCCGGGCGTAGTCGTCCAGCTGGGCCGGCAGCAGCGCGACCGGGTCGACGCTGCCCTTGCGGTTGCGGAACTGCCGTACCTGGTAGGGGAGTCCGTCGACAGTCGTCCAGCCGAGCAGGGTGTCGCTGACCACCTGCATGTGCTTCTGTCCCAGCACCACCCGCCGGCCCTCGTGCTCCTCCGCCGTCCGCTGCCCATGGCCGTCGAGGTACGGCAGCAGCACGGACGGCCGGGCCTCCTTCACCTGCAGCACCAGCGGCTGGTCCCGGTGGTCGGTGAGCAGTACGACGTAGGAGCGGGTGCCGACACTGCCGGTGCCGACCACCCGGAACGCCACGTCCTGCACCCGGTACCGGGACAGCAGGGTGCGCACCTCGGCGGGCACCGTCGCCACGTACGGGCCGAGCGCCTCGGCCACCGCCCGGGCGGTCCCGTCGGTGACCTGGGTGAGCACCGGCGCGGCGGCCGTGAACCGCCAACCGCCGTCCGCGGTACGGGTGGTGCTGCGGGCGGCGAACCGGGCGCTGGTGTTGCCGAGCGCCTTGGCGCCGACCTTCCGCAGCACCTCGGCGAGGTCGTGCGCCTCGGCGAAGGACACCAACTGCTCGTCCGCCACGGCGTTCCAGGCGTCCAGGGCGGGCAGCTTGGCGAGCGTGCGCATGGTGCGGCGGTAGGAGCCGGCCGCGTGCTGGGCGGCCGCGCGGGCGGTGGTCTCGCCGGCACCGGTCTCCCGGCCGGCCAGCACCAGGCTGGTGGCGAGCCGCTTGAGGTCCCACTCCCAGGGGCCCGGTACGGTCTCGTCGAAGTCGTTGATGTCCATGACGAGTTGGCCGCGCGCATCGCCGTACAGCCCGAAGTTCGCCGCATGCGCGTCCCCGCACAGCTGCGCGGTGACGCCGGTCACCGGCGTGCCCGCGAGGTCGGCGGCCATCAGCCCGGCCGACCCGCGCAGGAAGGCGAACGGCGTGGCGGCCATCCGGCCCACCCGGATCGGCACCAGGCCCGCGATCCGGCCCGCGTTGGACGCTTCCAGCGCCGCCACCGCCGTGGGCCGGTCGGCCGCGGGCGCGAACTCCGCGTGCCGCTCCCGGGGCACCCGACCCCGCAGCGCCTTCCCCCGCTCCCTCGCCCGCTGCGCCCGGCCGTCCGGCCCGGTCGCGAACCCGGGGACGGTGAACTTCCGGCGCCCCGTGGTGTTCCCGTTGTCCGTCACTGTTCCCCGCCCGCTCGCCTTGCTCGAACTCCCGCCCGTGACCTGCACGGACGGCTCGTCAGGGGGAGTGACGTCCGGCGTCGCGCCGTGGTTCCGGGGGCGGGGGCGGGGGTGCGGATGTGACGGATGGGGACCGCACGTAGCCTGGGGCGGATGGACGATCTCCGCAGTCTCCCGCCCCGACGGCTACGGCCGGAGTTGCTCACCCGACTCCCCGCCGCCGCGGCCGCGTTGCTCACGGTGGCGGCCGGCCTGGGTGTACGCGCCGCCATGACCGGCGACCCGGCGAAGTACGCGGGCGACGCGCTCTACACCGTCCTGGTCTACGCCGTGGTGGTGCTGGTCGCGCCGAAGGTGCGGCCGGCGCGGGCCGCGCTGGTGGCGGCCGGGGTGAGCTGGGCGGTGGAGCTGTTCCAGGCCACCGGGCTGCCGGACGCGTGGGGGCGGCACAGCGGGCTGGTGCACCTGGTGCTCGGGTCGACCTTCAACCCGCCGGACCTGCTCTGGTACCTGGTCGGCGCGGCCGGTGCCGCACTGCCGCACCGGGTGCTGCGGTCCGGTGGGACCGCGGCACCCGGTGGCACTGCTTGACGGATCGTCAGAGCGGGAGCAGCTCCGGCCGCTTGGCCTCGACGTGGTCGCCCGAGGACTCGCCGCGCAGGCGACGGCCGACCCAGGGGATCAGGTGCTCGCGGGCCCACTGGAGGTTCTCGCGCCGCTGGTCGGCGGGAGAGAGGACGCGGGTGGTCGGCCACGGGGCCTCCGGGTCGTCCTCGGTGCGCAGGCCCAGCGAGCGGGCGGCCAGCAGGGCGACCCGCTGGTGCCCCTCGGGGGACAGGTGGAGCCGGTCCTCGCTCCAGGCGCGGCGGTCCTGCACCGCGCGCAGCGACCACAGGTCGGCCACCTTGCAGTCGTAGCGGTCGGCGACCGCCCGCATGTGGCCGTTGTAGGTGGCGATCTTGCCGCGCAGGTGCTTGATCAGCGGCACCTCGCGGGTGTCGAAGCCGGTGCAGATCAGCACCGTCCCGGCGTTCTCGGCGAGTTGGGCGATGGCGGCCTCGAAGCGCTCGGCCACCTCGTCCGGGTCGCTGCCGGGCCGGAGGATGTCGTTGCCACCGGCGCAGAAGGTGACCAGGTCGGGCTGGAGCCGGCGGACCTGCGGCACCTGCTCGGCCACGATCTGGTCCAGCAGCCGTCCGCGCACCGCCAGGTTGGCGTAGCGGAACCCGCCCGGCGGCCTGCCTTCGGCGAGCATCCCGGCCAGGCGGTCGGCCCAGCCGGCGAAGGCGCCGTCGGCACCGGGGTCGTTCAGACCCTCGGTGAAGCTGTCCCCGAGGGCGGCGTACGAACTGAGGTCAAGGGTCTCCTGGAGGTTCGGCATGAAAGAGATAGTTCACCTCTTCAAGTGACCTACGCCACCGTAGGTGACCCTGGCGGTACGTGAGATGGGCCACGTAGCCCGCGCGGCCCCGGTCCGAGCCGTCGGAGCTCGCCCTGCGCGGTGCCGCGCCCAGAGCGCCGTGCACCGGAAAGCACAAGATCCGGGCCCCCTTCCGCTTTCCGGCCCGTCCGGACCATGCTCGAAGTACGGCGCGCCGCACCGGCGGCCGTTCTTCCTGGGGGAGAACCGGACCATGAACCCTTCCGAGAACTGGACCGTCGACGACCGCTGCACCAACTGCGACGTGGCCCGGCAGCTAGCGCCCGACCTGATCCGCGAGCACGCCCGCAAGTCCGAACTGATCCGCCAGCCGCGCGACGAGGCCGAGCAGCGGCAGCTGCTCGCCGCCGCCCACGCCTGCCCGACCCGCTCGATCCGCCCCGGCACCGGCCGGCTCGACCCGGCCACCGACCCGTTCCCGCTCGCGCTGGACGAGGACGGGGACGTGCTGCTGCTCGGCCACAACTCCCGGCAGACCGCGGGCGCCAACTCCTACCTGTGCCGCCGGCCCAACGGCTGGGTGATGATCGACACGCCCCGCTACAGCGAGGCGCTCGCCGCCCGCTACCAGGCGCTCGGCCCGGTCACCGACGTCCTGCTCACCCACCGCGACCACGCGGCACACGGCCGGGAGTACGCCGACCGGCTGGGCGCCCGGCTGTGGATCCACGAGGGAGACCTCGCCTCCGCCCCCGACGCCGACGAGGTGCTGCGCGGCACCGACCCGGTGGAGATCTCGCCCGGCCTGGTCGCCCACCCCTTCCCCGGCCACACCCTGGGCAGCGTGCTGTACGTCGCCGACCAGCGCTACTGCTTCAGCGGTGACAGCCTGTACTGGTCCCGCACCAACGAGGACATCGAGGTGCAGGAGGCGGTGACCTGGTACTCGATCGAGGAGCAGTCCGCCTCGCTGGACCGAAGCCTGGACGCGCTGCGCTTCGAATGGCTGCTGCCGGGCCACGGCGACAAGCAGCGGATGCCCGCCGAGGAGGCGGACCGCCGACTGCGCGCCCTCGCCGTCCGCGCCCGGGCGCTGCGGACCGAGCCGGTGGACTTCGCCGCCGTGCGCTGGTAGCCCCGGGCGGCATGGCCGTGCGCCGGGGCTCGCGCCGGGTGCGCGGGGGGTTGCGCCCGCCGGGAACGCCCGCGCGGGTGTGCGAACGGGAGCGACGGGGCAGCCGCCTCTGGAGCGACGCGTACCCCGACTCCCCGCGATCCGAGGACGGTTGAGCAATGCCCACGCACACCCCGGCGCGTACGGCGCGGCCCCGGCGCTACCTGATGTGCCGGCCCACGTACTTCACGGTGGACTACGCGATCAACCCGTGGATGGACCCGGCGCAGCCCACCGACACCGAGCTCGCCGTCCGCCAGTGGGAGCGGCTGCACCTGACGTACCGGCGCCTCGGCCACACCGTCGAGCTGATCGACCCGGTGCCGGGCCTGCCCGACATGGTCTACGCCGCCAACGGCGCGACCGTGCTGGACGGCCGGGCCCTGGTGGCGACCTTCCGCCACCGGGAACGGGCCGCCGAGTCGGAGGCCTACCAGTCCTGGTTCCGCCTGCACGGCTACCGCGCGGTGCGCCGCGCCGGGCACGTCAACGAGGGCGAGGGCGACCACCTGGTGGTCGGCCGCCGGGTGCTCGCCGGGACGGGCTTCCGCACCTCGCGGGCCGCGCACGCCGAGGCGGAGCAGCTGTTCGGCGTGCCGGTGGTCAGCCTGACCCTGGTCGACCCGCGCTTCTACCACCTGGACACCGCGCTGGCCGTCCTCGCCGACGACGACGTCATGTACTACCCGGAGGCCTTCGACTTCCACAGCCGCTCGGTGCTGCGCTCCCTCTACCCGGACGCGATCCTCGCCGACCGGGCCGACGCCGAGGTGTTCGGGCTGAACGCGGTCTCGGACGGCCGCCGGGTGCTGCTCCCGGAGGCGGCCAAGAATCTGGCGGGCCGGCTCGCCGAGCACGGCTACGAGCCGATCCCGGTGGACGTCTCCGAGTTGCTCAAGGGCGGCGGCGGGGCGAAGTGCTGCACCCTCGAACTCAGGCCGTGACGAAACGGCGCGGGCCCGCCCGTGAAGGTAACGGGCGGGCCGGTGCCGGCGAAGGAGGCTGCGCAGGAACCTTCTTGAGGGATCAGGCGCCGGCGCCGTGCCAGAGGTCCGGCCCGAACACCTCGTAGTGGATGTCCGCCGCCGGGACGCCCGCCTCGATCAGCTGCCCGCGCACGGCGCGCAGGAAGGGCAGCGGGCCGCACAGGTAGGCGGTGGTGCCGGCCGGGACCTCGACGGTCGACAGGTCGGCCAGGCCGGTGCGCTCGGCCGGCCACTCGCCGAGCGGCTGCTCGTAGAAGACGTGGGCGGTGGCGTTGGCCAGCTTGGCGGTCAGCTGCTCCAGGTCGGCGCGGAAGGCGTGGCTGAGCTGGTCGCGGTCGCCGTGCACCGAGACGACCTGCCGGGTGGAACCGGTGGCGGCCAGGTGGTCGAGCATGGCGGTCATCGGGGTGTTGCCGATGCCGGCCGAGGCGAGCAGCACCGGGCCGTCGCCCTCGGCGAGGAAGATGTCGCCCAGCGGGGGAGCCAGCTCGACGGTGTCGCCGGCCTGCAGGTGGTCGTGCAGGTGGCCGGAGACCTCGCCGTCACGCTTGACGCTGAAGCGCAGGGCGTTGTCGGCGCCGCCGGACAGGCTGTACTGGCGGATCTGGTGGGCGCCGTCGGCCAGTTCGGTGCGCACCGAGACGTACTGGCCGGGGCGGGAGGCCGGGAGGGGGCGGCCGTCGGCCGGGCGGACCAGGTAGGTGGTGACGGTCTCGGTCTCCTGGTGGCGGGCGACCACGGTGTACGGGCGCCACAGGTCGGCCTGGTCGCCGCCGGCCGCGGCCTCGGCGCGCAGCCGCTTCTCAATGGCCATCAGAGCGTTGGCCATCAGCCAGTAGACCTCGTCCCAGGCGGTGGCGACCTCGGGGGTGACGGCCTCGCCGAGGACCTCGACGATCGCGGCGAACAGGTGCTCGTGGACGACCTTGTACTGCTCGTCGTTGATCCCGACCGAGACGTGCTTGTGGGCGATCCGCGCGAGCATCGCGTCCGGGCGCTGGTCGGGGTTGGCGATCAGCGCCGAGGCGAAGGCGGCTATCGAGCCGGCCAGCGCCTCGCGCTGGGTGCCGTTGGCCTGGTTGCCCCGGTTGAACAGGTCGCGCAGCAGCTCCGGGTGCGCGGCGAAGAGCCGGTCGTAGAAGCGCGGGGTGATGTCACCGATCGCGCCGCCCACGACGGGCAGGGTGGCCTCGACGACCTCGGCGGACTTCGCGGACAGCATCAGAGGAGCTCCTGACTGGTAGCTGAGAACTGGTATCTGAGATTCGCATTAAAGCCTGTGGGCGCCGACTGACCCCCGGGGGGATGGGGTCAGTCGGCGGGTCTGGGGGTGAGGCTGAGCAGCACCGGCCCGGTGGGGGAGGCCACCAGGTCGTCGATGCTGAGCGGGTCGAGCGCCGCGAAGAACGCCTCCTGCGCGGTGCGCAGCGCCCCGCGCAGCCGACAGGCGGCCCGCAGCGGGCACGGTGGGTCGTCCTCGCAGCCGACCACGTCGCCGATGCCCTCCAGCTCCCGCAGCAGCAGGCCGAGTGAACCGGTCCGCCCGGCGAAGGTGATCATCAGCCCGCCGCCGCGTCCGCGCCGGGCCTCCACCACTCCGAGGTGCTGCAGCCTGCTGACCACCTTCGCCGCGTGGGTGTACGGCACGCCGACCGACTCGGCCACCTCCCGGGTGGTCGGGTTCTCGCCCTCGCCGAGTACGGCGAGTCGCATCGCGATGCGGAGGGCGATGTCGGTGCTCTTGGTCAGCCTCACGATCGAACGCTAACGAATACGACTCCACAACTCCAATTTCCTGCCGGATCCTGACTGAGACCCTGGTCACGTCGCCGGACACCCGGCCGGAGCTTTCCCGAGCGGCTTCTGGACGAAGCATCCGAGTCGGACGTACAGTCCATCCATGCCTGCCGAAACCCCCGACCCGCGTGTGCGGACCTGGTCGCCGGTCTGCCGCGCGGTGGCCCTGCTGCTCGGTCCCTACGCCGAGGTGGTGCTGCACGACACCGCCACCGACCGGGTGCTGGCCATCTGGAACCCGATGACCACCCGCGCCCCCGGCGACCCGTCCCTGCTCGGCGAACTGGACGAGCTGGACCCATCCGCGCCCGACGTCTACGGGCCGTACGAGAAGCTGCTGCCGGACGGCCGGCGGCTCTCCTCGGTCAGCGCGGTGCTGCGGGACGAGGCCGGAAAGGCCTCGGCGGTGCTCTGCGTCAACCTCGACCGCGGCCCGCTGGAGCAGGCCGCGGCCCTGCTGGCGAACTTCGCCGCGCCCACCGCGCCCCGCCCCGAGCCGCTGTTCGAACGCGACTGGACGGAGCGGATGAACGACGTGATCGGCGGCCACGTCCGCGCGCGGGGCCGCCCGCTGGAACGCTTCACCCGCGAGGACCGGCTCGCCGTACTGCGCGAGCTGGACGAGGCCGGGGTGTTCGCCGTCCGCCGCGCCGTCCCCGCCGTCGCCACCGCGCTGCGGATCTCCCGCTCCACCGCCTACGCCCTGCTCGCCGAGCTCAAGCACCCGGCCGAACCCCAGGAAAGACTGAGAACCCGATGACCCAGCTGCCCGACTTCCGGCTCGAAACCTACTTCACCCGCTGGGAGTTCACCGCCCGGTACCACCTCACCGCCTCCGACTCCCAGAGCATGACGATGGCCGAACTCCTCGCCCTGGCCGGCCCCGAGGACCGCGAGGCCTGGGACACCCTCGCCCTCGGCTACACCGAGACCTTCGGCGACCCGGGCCTGCGGCGGGCGATCGCCGGGATGTACGAGCAGGTCGAGGCGGACGACGTGATCTGCTTCGGCGGCGCCCAGGAGGGCATCAACCTCGCCATGCAGGTGCTGCTCGAACCGGGCGACCACGCGGTGGTGCTGACCCCCAACTACCAGTCGGCGGAGACCATCCCGCTCTCGCTCTGCGAGGTCACCGGCGTCGCGCTGGACGAGCGGCAGGACTGGGCGCTCGACCTGGACGCGCTCGAGGCGGCGCTGCGGCCGAACACCAAGGTGCTCTCGGTCAACTTCCCGAACAACCCCACCGGCACGCTGATCCCCGCCGCCGACTTCGCCCGGCTGGCCGAACTCTGCGAGGAGCGCGGCATCCGGCTGTTCTCGGACGAGGTCTACCGCGGCCTGGAGCGCGACCCGGCCCGCGCCCTGCCGCAGGCCGCCGACCTCTCCGCGACGGCCCTCTCGCTCAACGTGACGTCCAAGTCCCTCGGCCTGCCCGGCCTGCGGATCGGCTGGATCGCCTGCCGGGACCGCGAGCTGCGCACCCGGCTGGAGCGGGCCAAGCACTACACCACCATCTGCAACTCGGCGCCCAGCGAGGTGCTGGCCCGGATCGCGATCACCGCCCGCGACCGGATCCTGGCGCGCAACCGGGGCATCATCGCCGAGAACCTGCCGCGGTTCGACGCCTTCTTCGCCGAGTTCCCCGAGCTCTTCGACTGGCGGGCCCCGGAGGGCGGCTGCGTCGCCTACCCGCGCTACCTCGGCCCGGACGGCGTCGAGGACTTCTGCACCACCCTGGTCGAACAGGCCGGCGTGCTGCTGATGCCCGCGAGCATGTTCCGCTCCGAACTCACCCCCACCCCCACCGACCGCTTCCGGATCGGCGTCGGCCGCCGCGACCCCGGCCCCGCCCTGGACGCCTTCGCCGACTGGCTGCGCAAGCGCTAGCGAAAACGGACAGCCGGGGTGCCGATCGAGGGATCGGCACCCCGGCTGTCGTGACCGTACGGGTCAGAGCTTCTGCCAGGCCGGCTTCGCCGCGTAGGTGTCGCGGAAGTAGTCGGCGAGCCTGAGGCGGGAGGCGGCGGCCTCGTCGACCACCACGGTGGCGTGCGGGTGCAGCTGCAGGGCCGAGGCGGGCACGGCCGCGGCCAGCGGGCCCTCGACGGCCAGGGCGACGGCCTCGGCCTTGGCCTCGCCGGTGGCCAGCAGGACCAGGTGGCGGGCCTCCAGGATGGTGCCGATGCCCTGGGTGATGACGTGGTGCGGGACCTCGTCGATGCTGTCGAAGAAGCGGGCGTTGTCCACCCGGGTCTGCCGGGTCAGGGTCTTGATCCGGGTCCGGGAGGCGAGCGAGGAGCAGGGCTCGTTGAAGCCGATGTGGCCGTCCGTGCCGATGCCGAGCAGTTGCAGGTCCACGCCGCCGGCCTCGGTCAGCGCGCGGTCGTAGGCGGTGGCGGCCGCGGCGATGTCGGCCGCGTTGCCGTCCGGGCCCAGGAAGGAGTCCTCGGTCAGGCCGAGCGGCTCCACGACCTCGCGCAGCACCACCGAGCGGTAGGACTCCGGGTGGCCAACCGGCAGGCCGACGTACTCGTCCAGCTGGCAGACGCGCGCCCGGGAGGCGTCCAGGCGGCCGTCCCGGACCCGCTCGGCGAGGGACTGGTAGATCGGCAGCGGGGTCGAGCCGGTCGCGACACCGAGCAGAGCGTCGGGCTTGTCGGTCAGCAGATCGGTGATCGCCGCGGCGATGAGTTCGCCGGCCGCTGAGGCGTCAGGGACGATCACGATTTCCATACTGGGTCCACCGTTCTGAGGCGAGTCTGAGGTCTAGACCTCCGAGGTCTAGACCAGTTTGCCGTGAACGGGGCCGTTAGGTCCACCCGGGGCCGGTGCGGGGGCTCGGGCGTCCGGCCTGGTGGGGGCTTGTCGGGGCGGATGTGCGAGGAGCCGGGGCCTGTGAAGGCCCCGGCTCCCTGCGCCCTGTCGTACGGGCTGCCCTGTCTTACGGATGCCGTTCCACGGGTGGACGGCCCGGAGTTCTGACGTCAGGGGTCAGAACGGGTTGGTACAGGTGGTCACCTGCTTGCTGGCGTCCAGCGCCGGGCCGGCGGTGGCGCAGATGATGTGGGGGGCGGGGCCGGTGACCTTCGGGGTGGCGGCCTGGGCGGAGCCGAGTCGGACGGTCGACGCGCTGGCGACCGCCTCCCACGGGCTGCCCCAGGCCTGCTGGGAGCGCACCTCTACCTGAACCATCGTCAACTGGGTGGGGTCCGCGTTGACCTGGGCTATGCCGACGATGCCGTCACCGTCGGCCTGGTGCGTGATGCAGGGGCGGTTGAGCACCGTGGCGCAGGCGACGGTGCCGGCCTCGGACGTCGCCGTGGCGGCCATGGCGGGGGCAGCCGACAGCCCTGCGATCCCTGCCACCGTCATCATCACGGCTGCAATCCGAGTGTGCATGATACGAACCTCCTTGGAAATTAAGGGAATCTCACTGGGTGAGATGAGTCTTGCACACATCCTGGACTACGCATGTGTGCGTTGCGTCACACTCATGGTGACCATTCAACTACTGACTGCAATCGTTCGCCGAATGTTCAGCACACGGACAAGTTGCCGCCTGACGGAGGATCAGTCATCGGGGTGGCGGAACCATCCGCCGCCCGGCCGTCGCGCCGCCGTCCACCGGCACCGACGCCCCGGTCTGGTGACCGAAGTCGTCCGAGGTCAGTGCCAGGATCGCCCGGACGATCTCCTCCGGTTCGGCCATACGTTCCAACCCCTCGATGTTCAAAGGGCCGTAGGCCTTCTTGGACTGTACCCAAGCCCCGTCCGGGACGCCTGCCGGGCGGATGAAGGCGGTGCCCGTGGTGCCGGGGAGGATCGCGTTGATCCTGATGCCCCGAGGCCCGTACGCCAACGCCGCTGCTTTGACCAGACCTTGAACCGCCCTTTTGCCGGCCGTGTACGCGCCGCTCACGGTCCCGGAGGACAACTCCGCGCCGACCGGACGGGGTTGGCCGCGTTCCTTCACTCGTCCGGGTGGCGCTTTGCCACCCCGGCGAATCGGACGGATACCATCGAGCCGATCCCACGGAGGTGGCTGCGTGGACACGGTCATCGTGCAACTGCCCGGCCCGGCGCCGGATCCGGCGCCCGGCGCGGCGCCCGGACTGCTGCGGATGGGCCCCGGCGAGGCCGCGGTGTTCGGCCGCGGCGAGCCCGGGCGGCCGCTCGCCATCCCGCTGCCCGACCAGGGCGTCTCCCGCCGCGCCGGCGAGGTGGTCGCCGCCGAGGACTACTGGCGGCTGTCCAACTTCAGCACCACCGCCACCTACGTGGTGGAGAACCTCGAAGGCGCGGGGGAGCACATCAAGGTGGCCCCGGGGCGCCTCGGCGCACCCGTCCCGTTCGAGCTCTCCCGCGTCCTGCTGCCCGCCCTCGGCGAGCCCGCCGCCTTCAAGGTCTTCGCCCCCCAGCACGCCTACCTGGACGGCCCCCCGGGCGGCGCCGACGGCGAGCACACCGTCAGCCCCTTCGCCCTGGACCCGACCGCCAAGTACTTCCTGGTGCTGCTCGCGCTCTGCGAACCCCGGCTGCGCTCGCCCTCCACCGCCGCCGTCCCCGGGGTGACCGACGTGCTGGCTCGGCTGCGCGCCCTGCCCTCCTGCCGGGGGCTGACCCGCTCGGCGGTGAACTACCACATCGACTACCTGGTCGGCGCGAAGCTGCGGCTGCGCGAGCCGTACGAGGAGGGCCCGGCGGGCGGCAAGCGCGAGGAACTGGTCGCCCTGGCCCTGAGGTTCGACCTCGTCCGGGAGGAGCACCTGGCCCTGCTCCCGCCCCGGCGCCCGGTCCACCGGCCGTGAAGCCGCCCGGGCAGCGGGGCGAGCGGCACGGCGAGCAGCAGGGCGCCGCCCCGGATGCCGAGCCCCCCGCGGAGCGACCCGTCGCCGCGCCGCCGCCCTTCGACGTCCCCGACGGCTACCCGCTGGCCGGCTACCGCACCGGCGCCTTCCTCGGCGCGGGCGCCTGGGGCAGCGTCTACGCCGCCGAGGGCCCGGACGGCACCCCGGCCGCCGTCAAACTCCTCGGCCCGGCCCGCTCCAGCCCCGGTCAGCGCCGCACCCTGGCCCAGATGGCCGCGGGCGAGCTGCGCTTCAGCCGCCGCGCCGACCACCCCCACCTGATCCGCACCCTCGCCGTCGCCACCGTCGACGACCCCGACCACCCCGAACTGGACGGCGCCGTCGCCCTGGTGATGGAGCGCGCCGCCCGCAGCCTGCAGGACGTCCTGGCCGCCGCCCGCGTCGGCACGGCGGTGCCCGGCGCCGAGCGGATCCTCACCGAGGTCTGCGCCGGACTGACCCACATGCACCGGGCGGGCTGGGTCCACGGGGACCTCAAACCGGCCAACATCCTGCTGATGCCCGACGGCACCGCCAAGATCGCCGACTTCGGCCTCACCGCCGAACTGGAGGGCACCCACGCCTACGCCCCGCCGCTCGGCTCGCCGGACCACGTCCCGCCCGAGTGGTGGTCCCAGCGCACCGGGGCGCGCGGGGTCGCGCTGCGCCCCAGCGCCGACGTCTGGGCCTTCGGGGTGATCGCCCACCAGCTGCTCACCGGCGGACTGCACCCCTTCCTCGGCGCCACCGCCCGGGCCCGGTCACTGGCCGCCCAGGCGTACGCGCGCGGCGCCGCCCCGCTGCGGCCGGACCAGGCGCTGCCGGCGCGCTGGCGGCCGGTGGTGGCGGCCTGCCTGGCCGCCGACCGGGAGGAGCGCGCCCGCATCGACCTCGCCGCGCTGGTCGCCCGCGCCACCGCCCGCCCGGCCGGGCGCCGCAGGGCCGTCCGGGCCGGCGCCGGCCTGCTGGCGTGCGCGGCCGTCCTGCTGGCGCTGACCGGCGGCCCCGAGCCCCTCGCGCCGGGCGTCCACCGCGCCCCGCCGCCGCTGCCCGGGGCGATCCCGGCAGGCTCCGACGTCCCGACGGCCTACCGGGGCATGATCGAGGACGCGGCCCGGCGCTGCCCCGAGCCGGAGATCACCCCGGCCCTGCTGGCCGCGATGCTCAAGGCGGAGAGCGGCTTCGACCCGAACGCGGCCAGCCCGGAGACCGGCGAGTACGGCATCGCGATGTGGACGCCCGCCGTCTTCGACGCCTGGGCCAAGGCCGCCAACCACGACGGCCCGAAGTCCTACCTGGACCCGGGCGACGCGATCGCCGCGATGGGCAACTACGTCTGCTGGCTCGACCAGCAGATAAAGCGCCGCGGCTTCACCCGGGACCTGCCCGCCCTGGTCGCCGCCGCCTACCGCACCAGCGACAAGTCGGTGGCGGCCGCCGGCGGCGTTCCGGAGCGGGTCCGCCCGCACGTCGACAAGGTGCTCCGCTACCTCGCCGACTACGGCGGGTGACTGCGCAAATCGGGATGAGTCGTGCCACATCCCTACGTACCCCGGCGCGGGCGCCGGGGTGACCGGCCCCCGGTCTGGGATCCTCGGGCGCATGATCACGAAGCTCCGCGCGGCCTCCGCGCAATGGACCCTCGTCGTCCCGGTGGCGGCGTTCGTCGTCCTCGTCCTGACCTGGCACAAGGACCTGCCCGGCTGGGTGGTGGGCGTGGTCGCCGTGTTCCTGATCGGGGCGGTGCTGGCCGCCGTGCACCACGCCGAGGTCATCGCCCACTGGACCGGGGAGCCGTTCGGATCGCTGGTGCTCGCGGTGGCGGTCACCGTGATCGAGGTGGCGCTGATCGTCACGCTGATGGCCGACGGCGGGGACAAGTCCGCGACCCTCGCCCGGGACACCGTGTTCGCCGCCGTCATGATCACCTGCAACGGGATCATGGGCCTGTCGATCATCGTGGCCGCGCTCAAGTACCGCACCGCCGTCTTCAACGCCGAGGGAACCGGCACGGCGCTCGCCTGCATCGCCACCCTCGCCACGCTCAGCATGGTGCTGCCGACCTTCACCACCAGCACCCCGGGCCCGCAGTTCTCCACCACCCAGCTCGGCTACGCGGCCACCGCCTCGCTCGTGGTGTACGGGCTGTTCGTGACCACCCAGACCCTGCGGCACCGGGACTACTTCTTGCCCGTCACCCCGGAGGGCAAGATCCGCCGGGACGAGGACGACGACCACGCGAGCCCGCCCACCCTCCGGGCCGCCGGGGTCAGCCTGCTGTTGCTCGCCGTCGCGCTGGTCTCGGTGGTGGGCCTGGCCAAGGGTGTCTCGCCGACCATCGAGTCCGCGGTGGACAGCGCCGGACTCCCGCAGGCGGTGGTCGGCGTGGTGATCGCCATGATGGTGCTGCTGCCCGAGACCATCGCGGCGCTGCGCTCGGCCGTGCGCAACCGGGTGCAGACCAGTCTCAACCTGGCCCTGGGCTCGGCCCTGGCCAGCATCGGCCTGACCATCCCGGCGGTCGCGATCGCCTCCGCCTGGCTCTCCGGCCCGCTCGTCCTCGGCCTCGGACCGTCGCACATGGTGCTGCTCACCCTGACGGTCGTGCTCGGCACCCTGACCGTCATCCCGCGCCGGGCGACCCTGCTGCAGGGCGCGCTGCACCTGGGGGTGCTGGCGGAGTTCGTGGTGCTGGCGGTGAATCCGTGACGACGGTGAACCACTGAGGCCGTCGTGGCCGTGGTGAAGAACGGAAGCCCCTGGCACGTCCCCCCGTGCGGCCAGGGGCTTCCGTCGTCTTCGGCCGTGCCCGCTGGGAGGGGCGGGGTCACGGCCGGGAGCCCGTGGCGCCGGCGCGGCTGCCGACGGGGCCAGGGGCTCCGTGGTGCCGCGGCTCAGACGCGGCCCTGCGGCCTCCGGAGGGCTCAGACCCCCGGAGGCGGCGCGATCGGGTTCCGGCGGCACCTCAGCGGTGCCGCCGGCTCCTGCGGATCGTCAGGAGGAGGTGCGGCGACGGCGGGTGTAGACCACCGCGCCCGCGCCGGCGACCAGCAGGGCGGTGCCGACGCCCGCGTACAGCAGGGTGCCGTCGCTACCGGTGGAGGCCAGCTTCTTGCCGTCCGAGGCGCCCGGGATCGGGGTCGGGACGCTGACCTTGGCGGGCACGACCAGCGGCTGCTCCGGGGTGACCTTGGTGCCGGTACCGGGGTGCACCGGGACGGTGGCGGTCGGCGGGGTGGACGGGCCGGCGCTCGGGGCGTCGCTGGGCGCGTCGGTCGGAACCTCGGCGGCCGGGGTGGTGGGCGCGGGGGTCTTCGCGGGCTCGGTGGCCGGGGTGGTCGGCGCCGGGGTCTTGGCCGGTTCGGTCGCCGGAGTCGTCGCCGGGGCGGTGGGCGCCGGGGTGGCGGGCGGCGTGGCCGAGTGCGAGGGCGCGGGGGTGTGCGACGGGGTCGGGGTGTGCGAAGGGGTCGGGGTGTGCGACGGGACCGGGGTGTGCGAAGGGGTGGTGCTCGGCACGGCGGTCGGGCTCGCCGACGGGGCCTTGGTCGGGGTGCCGGTGGCGGTCGGCTTGCCGGTCGGGGCCGGGGTCTGGCCGCCGCAGTCGACCTTGAAGACCTTGTGCTTGGGGTTGCTGACGTCCGGCTGCTCCGGCAGCTCGCCGTCGACCAGCGGGATGGCCTTCCAGAACAGCATGTAGTGGCCGTCCGGCAGGTTGATGTCCTCGGTGCGGATGTGGCCCTTGTCGTCGACCGGGAGGTCACCGAACACGACCGGCTCGGTCATGTCGCTGTTCATGTCGAAGATCGCCCAGAGCACGTCCTGGTTCGGGTCGAAGCCGAAGGAGTCCAGGTAGAAGGTGCAGACCTTGGGCTCGTTGCGCACGTCCTCCTGGCCGGTGGCGGCATCGTGGATCTTCACGGTGCCGTTGTTGCCGGGGTGGCCCTTGCCGTTGCCGTTGCCGCCGGCGGCGGCGTGCGCGACGGGGGCGAGCAGCATCAGGGCGGCGGCGGTCGGGACGGCCACCAGGGAGCGTGCGGCGGTGGAGCGGATGTGCATGCGTTTTCCATCGGGTAATGGCAGGCCGGGACGAGCCTGTGAGGTGGGAGGGATGTCTCGGTCGGCCGCCGGGCTGGGGACCGGATTCGTACGACGTGAGGGGCACAAAAGTTCCCGTAGTGGGAAACGTGACGCAAGGGAGGTTTGGCCGGAATGCATCGCTGAGAGCGATTAGTCCGGCTAGTCCCTCGCAACAATCTGATCACCCGATTGTGTTGAACTCGTGCGCGCCGCAGGCATGTCATGCGATGGCCGGTATTGGCCGGTCCGCGACCCGGGCCCGCGTGTCGGGGCGGCGGGCGGAAGGCGGGGTTCTCTATCGTCCGTCTGGAACCGCCCAGTCCGCCGATTCCGTTGCGGGTGCGGCCGACCGCGTGAGCAAGCGGTCCGGTCCGCAGCCGATCCGACCCAGGGGGAGTGTTCGATGCCCGGCCCAGAGCAGCAGGTGCGACCGGAGCGGCAGCCGACCGCTCCGACCGAGGACAGCGCCGACGTCATCGTCGTCGGCGCCGGCCCGGCCGGCTCCACCGCCGCCTATCACCTCGCCCGCACCGGCCTGGACGTCCTGCTGCTGGAGAAGTCCGCCTTCCCGCGCGAGAAGGTCTGCGGCGACGGCCTCACCCCACGTACCGTCAAGCAACTGGTCGACATGGGCATCGACACCTCCGAGGAGGCCGGCTGGCTGCACAACCGCGGTCTGCGGCTGATCTCCGGGCACCGCTCGCTGGAGTTCGACTGGCCCGAACTCTCCGCCTTCCCCGGCCACGGACTGGTGCGCCGCCGCGCCGACTTCGACGAACTGCTCGCCCGCAAGGCCGCTGCGGCCGGTGCCCGGCTGATCGAACGGGCCAACGTGGCGGGCCCGTTGACGGACGATCGGTCCGGCCGTATCACCGGCGTCAGCGCCAAACTGGGCGAGGAGCGCAAGCCCGTCGAGTACCGGGCCCCGATCGTGATCGCCGCCGACGGCAACTCCACCCGGCTGTCCGTGGCGATGAAGCGCTACCGGCGCACCGATCGCGCGATGGGCGTGGCCTACCGCACCTACTTCACCACCCCGCGCCACGACGACCGCTACCTGGAGGCCTGGCTCGACCTGCGCGACCCGAACGACCCCGCCCACCGCCTCCTGCCCGGCTACGCCTGGGTGTTCGGCATGGGCGACGGCACCGCCAACGTCGGCCTCGGCGTCCTCGACACCGCCGGCACCGACCTCGACTGGCGCGACCTGCTGCGGCGCTGGTGCGCCGACCTGCCGCCCGGCTACGCCTACACCCCCGAGGCCGTCACCGAGCCGATCCGCGGCTCCGCCCTCCCGATGGGCCTCAACCGCCAACCCCACTACGCGGACGGCCTGTTGCTGATCGGCGACGCCGGCGGCACGGTCAGCCCCGGCACCGGCGAGGGCATCGCCTACGCGATGGAATCCGGCCGCTACGCCGCCGAGACCATCGTCCAGGCGCACGCCCGCCGCACCGACCGCGGCCGCGAACTCGCCCTGCGCGCCTACCCGCAGAAGCTGCGCTCCGCCTACGCGGGCTACTTCGCCCTCGGCCGGCTGGCCGCCGACCTGCTCGGCCGCCCCCGGCTGCTCGGCGCCGCGGGCGCCGCCGGACTGGGCCACCCGGCGCTGCTGAAGGTGGCGTTCCGGCTGATGGTCAACCTGACCGAGCCCAACTCCAAGGACGCCCTGGACCGGCTGCTCCACCTGCTCGGCCGGGTCGCCCCGGGGCGCTGAGGCCGGTGTGCCGGAGGTTGTCGTTCGGATGATCGGCCGATCCGATCGCCCGGTGCCTATCCGGCCACGCAGGGCAGCGCAATACCCCTGCGTGGCTTTCCGTGATCTGAACCGGCCCCGCACACGACGTCCGAGCTGTCTCCACAGCTGCACGGCTTCGCGATCGGGACCCGGGGGAATCCGTCCGGAGGCGGGACGCGGCCCAGCTGCTGACGGCCCGCCAGCCCCCCACGCCCGTTCCCCCAGGCTCCCATCCACCCTGAGGAGATCAGCCCGTGCGCGCACGTCTCGGCACGCTCAGATCCCTGCTCGTCGGCCTCTGCGCCGGAGTCACCGTCCTCGCCCTCACCACCGGACCGGCGCAGGCCGCACCGGCCGGCACCCGCGTCGGCGCGAGCCCGGCCGCCCGTGCGGCGGCCGCCTCCTACACGATCAGCACCCCGAGGAACATCTCGGCCGCCTGCTCCGGGCAGAACGCCGAGACCATCCAGGCCGTCGATCCGGCGGTGAACGCCGTGTACGACGTCTGGATGGGCTGCAAGGGCATCGGCTTCGCCGGTTCGCCGGACGGCGGATCCACCTTCGGCCTGCCGCTGACACTGCCCGGCAGCACCGGACAGAACGGCAGCCGGTCCTGGGACCCGGCGATCACCGTCGCGCCCGACGGCGCGGTCTACGTGGCGTTCATGGTCTCCCGCTCCGGCCTGACCTACCCCGTCGTGGACGTCAGCACCGACCACGGCGCCAGCTTCAAGACCGTCGGCCAGATCGCCCCGCCGGACGCGAACAACTGGGGCGACCGGGACTTCATCACCGCCGGTCCGGACGGAACGCTCTACCTGACCTGGGACTACGGGCCGAGCGCGGCGGCCGTCACCTTCGTCTGCGCGGCGTCCGGCAGCTGCTCCTTCGCCACCGGCGACGTCAACGCGGTGCTGCAGAAATCCACCGACGGCGGCCGGACCTGGAGCGCGATGTCGCACATCAGCCCCGGCTACCCGAACAGCGGGGCCGACAGCGCGCCCGTCGTGGTCGAGCCGGACGGCTCGATCGACGTGCTCTACCAGGGCTACGTCGTCACCAACGTCCCGACCGACGACCTGACCGTCGCCTACACCTACGCGACCCGCTCCACCGACGGCGGCGCGACCTGGTCCCAGCCGGTGCGGATCGGCGGCGGCGCCGGGTCGATGAACAACAGCGAGTGGTGGATCGACGGCAGCGAGGCGCTCGGCCCGGACGGGACGCTGTACGCCACCTGGGACACCCAGGGCTCGAACAGCGACACCGGGTGGCTGTCGTACTCCCGGGACCACGGGGCGACCTGGTCCGCCCCGCTGCAGGTGCCCTCCGACACGCTGAACGTCCCGCACATCATGCAGGTCGTCGCCGGACCGCCCGGGATCGCCTACGTGGGCTGGCTGTCGAGCAGCGACCCGCGCGGCTACGCGCAGTACCTCCGGACCTTCTCGACCACCCAGGGCTGGCTGTCCGCCCCGGTCCAGGTCTCGCAGAACTTCGGCACTGGCACGGTGTGGCCCGGCGACACCTTCGGGTTCTCCGCGCTGGGCCCGGACCGGTTGGTGCTGGCCTGGGGCAGCGCCGTCGCGCCCTCGGCCTCGAACGACGGCATCTGGGCCGCGACGGTCGGCGTGGCGCTCTCCTAGGACGAGGCGGGTGTGCCGGCCACGGGCCCTCGGGTCGCGCGGCCGGCACGTCCCGAGCGCGCGCCCGGCACCGGATTGATCGCGAGGCGGCGCTGGCCCGGCCGGTTCGTCCTGGTGGCTAGCGGTGGAACTGGGCGAGCTGGATGAGGTTGCCGCAGGTGTCGTCCAGCACCGCGATGGTGACCGGGCCGAGCGCCGTCGGCTCCTGGGTGAACCGCACACCGAGCCGGTGCAGGCGGTCGTACTCGCCGTGGACGTTGTCCACGGCGAACTGGGCGGCCGGGATGCCGTCCTCGACCAGGGCCGTCTTGTACGGCCTGACGGCCCGGTGGTTGTCGGGTTCCAGGAGCAGTTCGGTGCCGTCGGGCTGTTCGGGCGAGACCACGGTGAGCCAGCGGTACTCGCCGAGCGGGACCTCCTCCTTCTTCACGAAGCCCAGCACCTCGGTGTAGAAGCGCAGCGCCTTGTCCTGGTCGTCGACGAACACGGTGGTCAGGTTGATCCTCATGGGGTGCCCTCCGATGCGGCCCGGTGGTGGCGGCGGTCGCCGAGCCGATCGTAGATCGCGCGCAGCCAGGGCTGCCGGACGGCGGGCAGCCGGGCGAGGCGGTGACGCAGCAGGTGCCGGTCGGGTTCGAACAGCCGGTACGGGCGCAGCGGCGGCGGGTCGTCGCGCTCCTCCCCGGCGGGCAGCCGGGTGGTGGGGCGGACGGGCGGGAAGGCCAGGTACGTCCACACCCCGGCGTCCAGCGGGACGGCCACCGCGCCGCCGGGGGCCGGCTGCCAGGCGGCGCCGGTCCACGGGTGGCGGGGGACGAGGGTGATGTCCGGCACCGGCTCGGGGGCGAGGCCGGGCCCGGCCAGGCCCAGCGTACGGACCGGGGCGCCGGCCGGGAGCAGCCGCTGCAGGGTGCGGCCGAAGGTCTCGGTGAGCAGGCCCGGGACCACCGCCACCGGCGCGCCGCCGGAGGCCGCCAGGACCTCGGCCAGGGCGGTCCCGACCGCGGCGCTCCACCGGTCGCTCCACCCGCCGAGGGGGTCGAGCGGCGGCGTCGGCGCCACTGACCAGCCGTCCCCGGCAGGACGGGCCGGGCCCGCGACCGGGAGCCGCCGTACGGCCTGCGGATACAGCCAGACCGCCTGCCAGCGGTAGCAGTCGTCGATCCGGGCACCCACCGTCCGCCCGCACCGCTCGCAGGCCAGGTTGGGACCTCCGGCGGAAGCGCAGCAGCCGTCGCACTGCTCGGGGATCAGGGCGGTGCCGCGGGTGTCGCCCGGGGCCAGCAGGACGGCCCCGCCGGGGCCGGACCACAGCCCGTCGACCGGTGCGTACACGCCCTGGGCGGCGGCCTGCGCGGGCGTGATCGCGGCCCAGGGCTGCCAGGGCCGTTCGGAGGGCTCCGGGTCGACGGCGAAGGTCCCCGGCTCCAGCAGTGGCGGCAGGTACCGGTCCCCGCCCTCGCGGTGCGCGTGCGGCGGCAGCGCCACCTCCGTCACCGGCGCGGTCAGCTCCGCACCGCACCCCGCGCACGCGAACACCGCCACGCGTTCTCCCCTCCGCTCGTCCGTGAACGTCCGGAGTATGGCGGTCCGCGCACCGCCCGCCAAGCGGTTTTCGCCGGTGGGGGTGCCCGTCCTCGGCAGGCAGCGCGCCGGGCCGGGGAGCGTCCTAACCTGGAAGGGCGCGCACGGTGCGTGGCCTGCGACGGAAGCACGGAAGCACGGCAAGGGGAGCGGTGACCATGACGGTGATCTCGGCGGCTCTCTTCGGCACCGACTGGCGGCCCCGGCTGCCCGGCGGCGTCGAGTTGCTGTGCGAGTGCGCCGCCCGTGGCTGGACGGTGGTGCTGACGGGCCCCGGGCCGGCCGGGGCGCCCGCCCTGACCGTGACCGCCCCCGGCAGCGACCCCGTGCGGGCCGCTCTGGAGCTGGTGGACGGCGAGCCCGCGCACGCCGTGGCCGTCGCCGGGAGCGTGCGCGAGGTGCTGGCGGCGCTGCGGGTCGGGGTGCCCTGCGTCGCCCTGGAGACCGGTGGGGACGCCGGTCCCGAGCTGCGGGCGGCCGGCGCGGTCGAGGTCCACCGCGACGCCGCCGCCCTGCTGCGTGTCCTGGACGACAGCCTGCTCGCTCGTCCCCGGGCCTTCGGGCGCGTGGACGCCGGAACCGGCGGTCCCCGGAGCGGTTAACGCCGGCCCGTACCGGGCAACCGCCCGGGTGCGAGCACGTCACCGGAATGTCGGAGGTGACCGAGATGGACGGACCCGCGTTGAGCGGATGGGAGCGGCGGCTCCTCGAGGAGATCGAGTCCGACCTGCGCCAGGACACGCGCCTCGACCGGAAGTTGAGCACGATGGGGGCGAAGTCGCCGAACCGGGTCCTGGGCGCGCTGCGCGCCGCCGGGCGCCGGATCTCGGCCGGGGTGCTGCTGACCGTGCTGGTGATGACGTCGATCTGCCTCGGCATCGGGGTGCGCACCCCGACCACGGGCGTGCTGATCGCCCTCGGGGTGGTCTGGGCCGCCTCGGTGGCGGCCGCGGTGGCAGCCACGGAACTGCTGCGGCGGCGCCGGGGAGGCCGTCAGACGGAAGCCGTCGACCCGGCGCGGGAGGAGCGGCGCGAGCGCCGACCCTGGGACCGCCCGGAGGCGTGACGTGATCCGGCTGCGTGACGTGACGGGGGACCGAACCATCGCGAGGTGCCCATGAGTACCGACCTGTGGGAGTACCGTCCGGGCTCCCACCCCGCCGCCGACCTCGCCCTGGTCGGGTACGAGGTGCACGCCACCGACGGCCGGCTCGGCAGGGTCGAGCAGGACGGCGGCGACCACCTGATGGTCGACGCCGAGCCCTGGGTGCCGGGCGCCCGGGTGCTCGTCCCGGTCGGCCTGGTCGCCCGGATCGACCACCTGGACCGCACCGTCCACCTCGACTGCCCCCGGGCCCGGGTCGGCACCGTCCCGCCGCCCGCCGAGGACCTCACCACCCGCCGCCCGCACTGAGCCATGGGCTGGCCGCTGACCACCCTGACCGGCCGGACGATCGCCTTCCTGGTCGCCCCGTACGGCGTCGAGCAGCAGGAACTCACCTCGCCCTGGCAGGCGGTCGCCGAGTCCGGCGGCGTCCCGAGGCTGCTCTCCACCGCCCCCGGCCGGGTCCGGGCCGTCCGGCACCGCGAGCCCGGGGACACCTTCGCGGTGGACGGCCTGGTCGCGGAGGCCGACCCGGCCGACTACGACGGGCTGGTGCTGCCCGGCGGCGTCGCCAACCCGGACCACCTGCGGCTGGACCGCGCGGCGGTCTCCTTCGTGCACGCCTGCTGCGCCTCCGGCCGCCCGGTCGCCGCGATCTGCCACGCCGCCTGGACGCTGATCGAGGCCGATGCCGTCCGCGGCCGCACCCTCACCTCCTGGCCCAGCCTGCGGACGGATCTGGTCAACGCGGGCGCCCACTGGGTGGACGAGGAGGTGCACGTCTGCCGGGACGGGCCGGGCCTGCTGGTGACCAGCCGCAAGCCGGGGGACCTGCCAGTGTTCGAGGACGCGCTGGTCACCGAGTTCGTCCACGCGGCGGGGAAGCGGCGGAAGTGACGCGCGTCCTCGGACGTGGGTGAACGCGAGCGAGGGTGAACGCGCTCTGGTGGACACCGAAACCCGGCGGGGACCGATCGGCCGGGCAGCTTCAGCGGTCCGACTCGTCGGGTGGTCAGTCCCCGCGCAGCCGGACGAAGGTGGCGGTGGGCGGGCGCCCGGTGAGGGTGAGTTCGGCGCGCAGCGGGCCGGTGAGCGGGTGCACCTGGCCGTGGTCGGGGTCGGTGGCGGGCGGGCCGAGCAGCGGCCCGGCGACCTGGGCGACCTCGCGGGCCTGGACGGGGGTGAGCCGGGGGGTGGTCAGGAAGACCCGGCCGTCGTCGAGCCGGAGCACCAGCGCGTGCGGCCGGGAGGCCGGACCGGTGAGGGCGCGGACGGTGGCGTCCACCGTGTCGCTGCGCCGGTACTTGACCCAGGCCCGGCTCGCGCCGCGCGCCCGGTAGGGGGAGGCCGCGGCCTTGCAGACCAGGCCCTCCACACCGGTGTCGGCCAGCTGCTCCATCCACTCCAGCGCCTCCGCCCGGTCGGTGGTGGCCATCACCGGCTGGACCGGCGGCGGGACGTCGGCCAGGGCGGCCAGCAGCAGACGGCGCCGGTCGGTGAGCGGCAGCCGCCGGACGTCGCGGCCGGGCAGGGCGAGCAGGTCGAAGGCGATCAGCCCGAGCACGACGTCCGGCGCCGCGGCCCGGGCCTGCCGGGTGTGCAGCAGCTCCTCGAAGGCGAACCGCCCGGCCCGCCAGGCGACGAGTTCGGCGTCCAGCACCAGCCCCTCCGGCAGCCGGGCGACGGCGGCGGCGACCGGCGGGAACTCGGGGGCGAGGTCGCGACCGCTGCGGGACTGCAGGAACGCCGGACGCTCACCGCGGGCGAAGGCGACGCAGCGGAAGCCGTCCAGCTTCAGCTCGTACTGCACGCCGCCCCCGCCCAGCCCGTCGGCGGGCGGCACGGCGGTGACGGCGGCGGGGCGCATCACCTCGACCGGCGGGTGCAGCACCTGCCGGGGCTGCGACGGCGTCGCGGGCGCGGCCGGCGCAGCGGGTGAGGGCGGTGCGGAGGGCAGCGGCCGGGCCTGCTCAGGGGCCAGCAGCGGCGCGAACAGGTCGCCGTGCGCCGCCAGCCGTCGCGGCAGCTCGGCCAGGGTGAAGACCAGCTCCGCCTCCCCGCGCGCCCGCTCCAGCTCGGCCCAGGACAGTGGGGTGGAGACCGTCGGCAGCGGCCGGGCGCGCAGGGTGTACGGGGCGGCGGTGGTCTTCTTGGCGTTGTTCTGTGACCAGTCGACCAGCACCCGGCCCCGGCGGCGGGCCTTGGCCATGGTGTGCACCACCAGGTCCGGGCGCTCGACCTCCAGCGCGGCGGCCAGCGCCTTCGCGTACCCGGAGACCTCCGCGCTGGGCGTCGGCTCGATCGGCACCAGCAGGTGCAGGCCCTTGGAGCCGGAGGTCTTCACCCAGGCCGACAGCCCGTCCGCGGCCAGCCGCTCGCGCAGTAGCAGCGCGACCGCCCGGCAGGTGAGGACGTTCGCGCCCTCGCCCGGGTCGAGGTCCAGGACCAGCCGGTCGGCCAGGGCGGGCGCGGCCGCGTGCCACTGCGGGACGTGCAGCTCCAGGCAGCCCAGGTTGGCGACCGCCAGCAGCGCCGCGCCGTCCTCCAGCACCACCTGGCGCAGCTCGCCGCCGGTGCTGGGCACGTCCACCGTGCGCACCCAGTCCGGGGTGCCCGGCGGCGGGTTCTTGGCGACGAACACCTCCGCCTCCACGCCGTCCGGGCAGCGCAGGAAGGACACCGGACGGTCGCGCAGGTGGGGGAGCAGGGCGGTGTGCACGGCGGCGTAGTAGCGCAGCACGTCGCCCTTCAGGGTGCCGATGCTCGGGTAGTACACCTTGTCGAGATGGGACAGGGCGAGGGTGCGTCCGTCCACCGTCATCTGCGGCATGGGCCGTCTCCGAAGACTCCTGCGGGTGGCCCCCGCAGCCAGTCTGCCCCGGTACGGCCGCCGGCGCCCGGGGCGACTACCAGCCGGGCGTCAGGACGACCGGACGGGCCGGGGCGCGCCCGGATACGCCTTGGACGTTTCGGAACTTCGCCCGCATCGGCGCCCGCGGTCGCGGGCGGGCCCGTGGTCGCCTACGGTGAGGGCACGGTCACCCCGCGTGCGGCGCTGCGGACCGCCGAGGGGGAGGACCGTCGGGGGGTAACACCGACGAAGTAGGGGGGTAACACCGACGAAGGAGTCCCCGTGACCACTGCCCGAGACATCATGCACACCGGCGCCCAGTGCATCGGCGCCCACCAGACGCTGGACGAGGCCGCGAAGATGATGCGCGACAAGAAGGTCGGCGCGTTGCCGATCTGCGGCGACGACCAGAAGCTCCACGGCATCATCACCGACCGCGACATCGTGGTGCGCTGTCTCGCCGAGGGCAAGGACCCGGCGAAGATGACCGCCATCGAACTCGCCGGGCACCTGCACTGCGTGCGGGCCGAGGACAGCATGGACACCGTGCTGAAGAAGATGGAACAGCACCAGATCCGGCGCATCCCGGTGATCGACGGCGAGCGGCTGGTCGGCATGATCAGCGAGGCCGACCTGGCGATGGGCCACCGCGACGGCCACCAGGTGACGGACCAGCAGATCATCGACTTCATGGACAGCGTCTACATGAAGCGGTGACACCCCGCTCGCCCCGCCCCTGAGCGGCAGCCCCGTCCGCGCCCCGGTGACCGGCCGGTCCCCCCGTACCGGCCGGGCCTTCCGAGGGTGCCGGACGGGGCCCTCGTGCGTCTTGTACAAATGCGCAACCACAAATGCGCAACCACAAATGCGCGACTACGAACGCGCGACGCCCGCCGAGCGGCCGGCGCCGTTACTGCGGCCGCAGGTCGAGGACCAGGTCGCGCGGCAGGCCGTGGGTGTCATGGAGGTAGTGGAGGTCGTCCTCGGTGAGCGGGCCGCGGAAGCGGGGGCGGGAGAGCACCTGGCGGCCGCGGTCCAGGAGGCGGCCGAACCGGTGCTCCTCGTCGAGCAGCACCTGACGGACCGACTCGGGGTGGACGTCCTGGCGGAAGTGGTCCAGGGTGTGCCGGACCAACTCGTCCGGCAGGTCGCCGAGTCCGCGCTGCGGGTCGTCCCGGCGCAGCACGGTGAGCACCCGGCGCAACAGGCGGCGCAGGACGTAGCCGCGGCCGGTGTTGGAGGGGCGGACGCCGTCGCCGATGACGACGACGGCCGAGCGCAGGTGGTCGCAGACCAGGCGCAGTGACGGTTCGTCCAGCTGCCACAGGGTCGGGACGAGCCGGCGCCAGGGGTCGAAGACGTCGCAGTCGAAGACGGACGAGCGGCCCTGGAGCAGCGAGGAGAGCCGTTCCAGGCCGAGGCCGGTGTCGATGTTGCGCTGGGGGAGCGGGACGAGGGTGCCGTCGTCGAGGCGTCGGTGGCGCATCATCACGTGGTTCCACACCTCGACCCAGCGGTCGTCCCGGGTGGGTGTGGACTGCGGCGGGGTGTCGCCGGTCCACAGGAAGATCTCCGAGTCGGGGCCGCAGGGGCCGGTCGGCCCGTTGGACCACCAGTTGTCCTCGACGGTGAGCTCGACCGGCACGCCGCGGTCCTGCCACAGCTCCAGCGAGTCGGTGTCCGGACCGACCTGGTCGTCGCCGCCGAAGACGGTGACGTGGAGCCGGCCGGGATCGATGCCGAAGCCGTCGGTGAGCAGCCCGTAGCCCCAGTCGAGGCTCTGCGGGCCCTCGTAGTCGCCCAGGGACCATGTGCCGAGCATCTCGAAGACGGTGAGGTGGGTGCGGTCGCCGACCTCGTCGAGATCGGTGGTGCGCAGGCAGCGCTGGACGTTGACCAGCCTCCTGCCGAGCGGGTGGGGGCGTCCCTCCAGGTAGGGCGTGAGGGGGTGCATGCCGGAGGTGGTGAACAGCACCGGGTCGCCGGGCGGGGGCAGCAGGGTCGAGCCGGTGATCCGGCGGTGGCCGCGGTCCTCGAAGTACTCGGTGAAGGTGCGGACGAGCTGGTCGGTGTTCACGGGGTGGCTCCTTCGCGTATGCCGTTGCGGGAGGCACCGGACAACGAGTCCACGCGATCATCGGAGCCGAGGAGCAGAACACCTCGGAGCCACACCGGCGGACCGTTTCCGGTCGCCGGGGGAGGGGGTACGTCAGGCGGCGGCAACCGGCGAGCTGGTCGCTCGCGCGGTGGCGGTGATGTGGCCGGTGACGTTCATGGGGCCGAGGATAACGCGGTCGGCGCCCAGGGGCACGCGATTTACCGCCCCGGAGTGGGAAGTCGGCGGGTCCGACTTCCCACTCCGGGCGCTACGGGCTCACAGCGGCAGGCTCTGCCAGCCGCCGAAGCCGGTGGCCGTGGTGCCCGTGCGGTAGGAGACGCGGGCGTCCGTGCCGATGGCGAACACGTGGAGGACGCCGGCGCCGTCGACGATCGCGGTGGGGTGGTCGAGGACGGTGCCGCCGAGGTCCTGCCAGGAGTCGTAGCCGGCGTTCGGGGCGGTCTGGGCGGTGGTGCTCACCCCGCCGCCGCGGTTGCGCTCGAACAGGACGACCCGTCCGCCGAGGGTGGCCGCCGCCGGCTCGCCCACGCCCCCGTGTCCGCCGAGGGGCGCCGGGGACTGGCTCCACGAACCGCCGGGCTGGGTCTGGTAGCTGACCAGCATCGCGCCGGTTCCTGCCTCGCGGTAGGCGAGTTCGATCCGGCCGTCCTGGTCGAGCGCGGCCTTGGGCGGGCTCGCCGGCCGGGCGCCGGGGATCGGGCCGGGGCCGCTGAAGGTGCCGTTCGGGGCGCCCTGCCACCAGCCGAGGACGCCGGTGCGGGTGCTGGCGAACACCTCGATCGCCCCGACGCCGTTGCGGATCGCGGTGACCGGGTCCTGGAGGTCGGTGCCGCCCAGGTCCGTCCAGGTGGTCGTCCACACCCCGCCCGGGGTGGTCTGCCGGATGGTGCTGAGGCCGCCCCCGCCGTTCTTGACGAACAGCTCCAGCCGCCCGTCCTGGGAGTTGGCCACCACGGGCACCCCGACCTGGTCATCGTTGCCGAGCCCGGCGTTGGGGTTGCCGTGGTCGGCCCAGCCGTTCCACCACCAGCCGTTGGGCGTGCCCTGCGGCAGGGAGATGATGTGGTGGTCGGTGAGGCGGCGGGCGAAGACCTCCAGCCGGCCGTCGGCGTTGGTGCCGACGGCGATGCCCGGGGCCAGCCGCCCGCCCGGGTCGGCCATCCGCACCGGACCGCCCCAACTGCCGTCCGCCTGACGCCAGTACGTGCAGAGGGCGCCGGCCCGGACGACGAAGACCTGCGGCCGGCCGTCCTGGTTCAGCCCGGCCCAGGAGGTGCCCCGGGACCAGCGGTAGTACATCCGGGAGAACCAGGAGTCGGAGTAGTTCCCCGAATGGTCGTGGCTGGCGTACTCGGAGACGAACACGCCCTTGGCGCCGACCGTCGCCGGGTCGAGGTTCACCGGGGAGTCGCCGATGTTGTAGTCCCGGTAATTCACCTGGATCAGCGGGCCGCCGTACAGCAGGGCCGCCTGGCCGGCGAATTTCGCGGCGGCGACGTGGTCCGAGTGGTCGCCGGAGTAGCGGGTGTCCGGGAGTTCGTCCTGCGCCCGGAGCACGGTCGGCTGGTACGTCACCATCAACTGCCGCAGCACCTCGACGACATCCGCGGCCGTGTAGGTCGACGGCCCGGACAGCGGGCTGCCGCTCGGGACGACCGTGGTGTCGGTGCCGCCGGCCAGGACGCCGCCGAGCCCGGCGTCGTGCAGGTTGAGGAAGATCAGGTGCACCGGCCGGCCCTTGAGGACGTACCGCTCGACCTGCTTGCCCGCGACCGTCCAGGCCTCGGCCGTCCAGTGGCCGACCTCGTCGGTCGTCGGGTCGTTGTCGCCGACCCCGGTCATCCGGGAGTACGCGTTGATGGCGCCCATCTGCCGGTTCCAGGTGCGCAGCGGCTCGCCGGCGGTGTCCCAGCAGGCCGTGGCGCACGGGTCGCCGGTCGCGTTCCCCGCGGTGACGAACACCGTGACGGACGGCGTGCCGTCGGCGAGCGCGTTGGACAGGTCCGGGTTCATGAACAGGATGTCGTCGTCCTCGTGCGCGACGACCTGCATGACCAGCGGCCCGGGGCCTGCCGCCGCGGCGGTGGGGGCGGCCGCGGCGGCGCGGGTCGCGGTTCCCTGGGCCAGGACGGGCGCGGCGAGGGCGGAGAGTGCGACGGAGGCGAGGAGTTGCCGTCGTCCGATTGCCATGTGATTCCCCCCAATTCGAGATCGGCATGTAACCACGCCAAGAGGAGGTTAACGTGACGCGGAACAGGAAAATGCCTTTGACGGTATTTCACAACGGTGTGGCGGAAAACGTCAGTTGACGTACGATCAAGCTGATCCGGCTGTTTCTGCTCGGCAGCTCGGCAGCTCGGCAGCTCGGCAGCTCGGCAGCTCGGCAGCCCAGCGGCTCGGCTCGGCTCGGCTCAGCTCAGCTCGGCTCAGCTCCGGTCGGTGTCGAGTACGGCGCTGGTGATCCGCCCGATGACCCGGTCGGTCGGTTCGAGGGCGGTGGCGGCGCGGCGGGAGGCCAGGAACTCGCGGGGTGAGCAGCCGACCATGCCGCGGAAGGTCCGGTCGAGGTGGGACTGGTCGTAGTAGCCGCAGAGCGCCGCCAGGTCGGCGCGGGCGAACCGCCCGTCCGGGGCGGTCAGCAGCCGAAGCGTCCGCTGCAGCCGCAGGATGCCGGCGGCCTGCTTGGGTGCCAGCCCGAGCTGTTCGCGGAAGCGCTGCTCCAGTCGGCGGCGGCTCCAGCCGGTGCCCTCCACCAGGGCGCGGACCGGCATCAGCCCCCGGGAGCGCCGCAGTTGGTGCCAGGCCCAGACGACGTCCGGCTCCCAGACCGGTCCGTCGGCCAGCAGCGCGGTGAAGTAGCCGTCCAGCAGGGCGAACCGGGCCGGCCAGGTCGGGGCGTCGGTCAGGCGGGCGGCCAGCCGGCCCAGCCGGGGGCCCAGCACATCCCCGGCCTCCGCCCACTGCCCGCCGAGCTCCCCGGCCACCGGACCGAACGCCCGGAACGCGCCCTGCGGGGTGAGCGAGACCGCCAGTCCGTGCAGCACACCGGCGTGTTCGGCGATCGTCGCGGTGCGGCGCAGTCCGGCGGCGATCGAGCCGAAGGAGATGCCGGGGGCGGGTGACACGGCGTCGGTGAGCCGCATCGTGCCCTCGAAGGCGAGCGCCACCGTCACCACGTCCGTCGGCACCTCCAGCCGTCGGCGCGGGCCGTCCAGGGCCATCCGGTAGCCGCGGTAATCGAGGACGTAGCGGCGCAGCGGTGCGGCGGGCAGGCCGAGCGCCATCGCCGGACCGGCGGTCGGGAGGGTGTCCTGAACCAAGTCAACTCCCTTGTTCGGAGCGGAGGGTGGCAGGTGCACCGATCATCCTAGGCGGATCGGTCAGTGCGCCGACCGTCTCATTGCGTGGATTTTCCTTTCTCGGGGGGCGAGATGCGGGCACACTTGCGGCCATGGGAAAGCAGTACGAAAGCATCGACGGCCGGCTGCGGCAGTTCATCGAACGCCAGCCCGTCTACTTCGTCGCCACCGCGCCGCTGGCGGGCGACGGGCACGTCAACCTCTCGCCCAAGGGCCGCTCCGGCACCCTCGCGATCATCGATGAACTCACCCTCGCCTACCTGGACTTCGGCGGCTCGCAGGCCGAGACCATCGCCCACCTGCGGGAGAACGGCCGGATCACCCTGATGTGGTGCGCCTTCGACGGCCCGCCCACCGTGGTCCGGGTGCACGGCCGCGGCGAGCCCGTCTTCCGCGACGACCCGCGCTTCGCCGAACTGCTCGGCCGCTTCGAGCCCGGCGCGGACGGATCGGGCCTGCGCGCGATCGTCCTGGTCCGCGCCGAGCGGGTCAGCGACTCCTGCGGCTACGCCGTGCCGTTCATGGACTACCGCGCCGACCGCGACCTGCACGCCCAGTACTTCGACCGCAAGGGCGACGAGCAGTTCAGCGCCTACTGCGAGGGCAAGCCGCTCGTCCGCACCAGCATCGACGGCCTGCCCGCCCTCCCGCTGCCGGTCCCGGCCCGGCCGGCCTGACGGTCAGCCGGACTGCCGCCCGGGGAGGACCATCAGCTTCTCGGGGTCGGGGAACGGCACGAACCCGGCCTTCGCGTACACCTCGTGGGCGTCGAGGGTGGAGAGCATCAGCCGCTTCAGCGCGTACGGCCGCAGGTGCTCCACCACCGCCTCGGCCAGCCAGGTGCCCAACCCGCGACCCCGCTGCCCGGGGTCGACGTACACGTCGCAGAGCCAGCCGAAGGTGGCGTGGTCGGTCACCACCCGGGCGAACGCCACCTGCCCCCCGTCCGGCCCGTACACCCCGAACACCACCGATCCGCGCACCGACTGCTCCACCACCTCCCGGCTGCGCCCGAGCGCCCAGAAGGCGTCGGTGGAGAGCCAGTGGTGGACCAGCCCGAGGTCGATGCGCTCGGGGTCGGTGGAGAGCTGGTAGCCGTCCTCACGGTGAATGATCATGAGGCGGCATGATAGGGCGTGCCCGACAAGCCCTGGTCGCCGGGGGGGGCGAAAGCCACCCGGAATTCATGGACCAACACCTGTTCGCCGCCTTCCGGTTGACCACCTTCGTCGCGATGATCAGCCCCGGGCCCGGGTCGGGGAGTGATCCAAGGAGCTGACATCATCAGCGGCATGACAGATCGTCAGATAGAAACGGGAGCCTCCGCCATGCCGAACCACCCCGTCGTCGAGCAGATCGAGCGCGCCGCCGCCACGACCGGAGCCCTGATCGCGGGCATCGGTCCGGAGCAGTGGAAGCTCCCCACGCCCTGTGCCGACTGGGACGTCACCGCCCTGGTGAACCACCTGGTGGGCGGGATCCACCTGTACGTCGGCCAGCTGACCGACACCGACCCCGGAAAGGCGCACGAGGACGACTGGCTCGGTGACGACCCGGTCGCGGCCTACCGTTCCGCGGCGGCCGCCGACCTCGCGGCCTGGCGCCGCCCGGGCGCGCTCGACCACAGCGTCACCATCTCGCTCGGCGAGGTGCCGGGCGAGTTCGCCGCCACCGTCCACCTGACCGAGCTCGCCGTGCACGGGGTGGACATCGCGGTGGCGACCGGGCAGGAGAACCTGCTGGACACCGAGCTGCTGGAGGGCCTGCTGGCCGCGATCCGGCAGCTGGGCGTCGACCCGTACCGCGTCCCCGGCATCTTCGGCCCCGAGGCCCCCGCCGCCGAGGGCGCCCCGGTCCACCTGCGCCTCCTCGCTCACCTGGGCCGCCCGGTCCAGGCCTGACGGCGGCGGAGCCAAGGCGGGCGGCGCCGCCGCTGCTGGGCGAGGAGGTGCGGCGGCCGCGGGCGCTGCCGGAGGAGCGGGGCGGTCCGCGGGTCGGGCCGTGACGCGACGAAGCCGCCGCACCCTCTTGCGGGGTGCGGCGGCTTGCGTGTGGGGGCGTGGGGGCTTACTTGCCCAGGCCGGCCTTGCCGGAGCAGATCGGCCAGGCGCCGGGGCCCTGGGCGGCGAGGACCTTCTCGCCGATGGAGATCTGCTGGTCCTTGGTGGCCAGGTCGGCGCGTGCGGCGAAGGAGGTGCCGCCGAAGGCCGCCCAGGTGCTGGAGGTGAACTGCAGACCGCCGTAGAAGCCGTTGCCGGAGTTGATGGCCCAGTTGCCGGTGGCCTCGCAGGAGGCGACCTTGTCCCAGACCGACGCCGGCGCGGCGGAGGCGCTGGTGGCCGTGACGAGGCCGGCCACCGGGAGCGCGGTGAGCGCCCCGGCCATCAGAGCCATCCGGACGCGGTTGCGGCGCTTCGGGGTGGCAGTGGTGGTGGCAGCGGCGGTCTCGTTACGGAAGGTCATGAAGGTCCTTTCGGAGGGCGTCTGCGAGCGCGCGGAACCAGGCCCTCGGAAGGCCGTCGGTTTCGGGGACGCGTCACTCGCGTGGTCCGGCACGTTCCTGCTCGGGGGCGGTGAGGCCCGGCCGGAGCGGATTGCTCGGTGCAACGGGTTCGAAGTTACGGGGGCGTTCGGGGCGGTTCAAGGATTCGCAGGTTCGGGCACGTCGGAGGCCTGTTACCGCAGGTAGCGATCACGAAAATGAGGTGATTTCGGATCATTTCGCCCTATTTCCGAGATCAAACCACCCTCGGGAGTGGCCCCCGTCACCGCGGAGGCCGTGTGAGGCCGCGCACAGGTCGACAGCGCGTGACGGACCACCCCGCCCCCGGTGCCGGATCGACGGCCCCGCGCACCCGTCCGGGTGGCCCGCACCACAGCCCTCACCCGGAGTGCCCCCTGCACCCACTCCCGGTGGCGGGCATAGCCTTCGGCCCATGAGCAACGAGAGCGATGCGGCGGACGCGGGGGCCGTCGACGACGCGGGCCGACCGGACGGCGAGGTGCCCGGGAGCCGGGGCCGTACGGAGCACGAGGGCCACGAGCCGGCCGTCGCGCCCAGCGGCTTCGAGCTGGGGACCGACGGGCCCAAGGTGATCCTGGCGGGCCTGGACGGCTCCGACTCCTCCTGGCGCGCCACCGCCTACGCCGCCGGGCTGGCCCGCCGGCAGGGCGCCCTCCTCGCCGTGGCCTATATCCAGCCGATACTCGGCGCCGCGACCGCCCTGGCCGGTGCCGCGGTGGAGGAGACCACCCAGGAGATCGCCGACGAGCTGCTGGCCGCGCTGCGCGAGGCCGAGCACCGGATGCGCGAGGTCTGGCGGGTGCGGTGGCGCTTCCTCACCATGCGCGGCGACCCCTATACGGGCCTGGCCAAGCTCGCCGACGAGCTGCGCGCCGACGCCGTGGTGGTCGGCGTCTCCGAACAGGCCGGGCACAAAGTGATCGGATCGGTCGCGGTCCGGCTGGTCAAGGCGGGACGCTGGCCGGTCACCGTCGTTCCGTAGGCGAACCGCCGTGGGCTCGGTACGGGCCCGGCCGGACCGCTATCCTCCGCGTTCATGATCGAGATCACGGGGGTCCAGGCCGAGCCCGGCGGCAGCGCCACGCTGCGCTTCGAGGACGGGAAGCTCCACGTCGAACCGGACGAGCAGCGGAGGAAGCCGCGTACGAAACTGCACGAGTGGTTCCTCGGCATCGGGTTCGTCGCCTTCCTGGTCATGCTGCTGGCCTTCGGCCTCGGGCGCCTGGCCCAGAAGCTGCACCTGCCGAAGGCGGTGGGGAACGCCGTCACCGACGTCGCGCTCGCCTGCCTCGGCGTGTTCCTGCTGTGCCTGCTCCTGGGCTGGATCAGCGTCAAGCTCGGCGAGTTCTTCGGGACGGGCGGTGCCGGCGGCGGCCCCAAGCCGTGGTCGCTGCCGGCGAAGTGGATCAACGGGATCGAGTACCAGCAGATCGACCCGCAGGGCGGACTGCGCGCCACCCTGCGCAAGTCGGACAACTCGCTCGCCCACTTCACCGCGCCGGGCGAGACCGGGCCGCGGCTCCACCGGGCCTTCGAGCAACTCCTCCGCCCTGCCGCCCAGCAGACCTCACCGCAGCCCGTCCGGCAGCCCGCGCCACAGTTCCAGGCGCAGCCGCCCGGCTACGGGCAGCCCGCCCCACAGCTCCAGGCGCAACCGCCCGGCTATGGGCAGCCCGCCCAGTACGGCCGGCCGAACCCGTACCGCGAGGGCTGACCGCCCGCCGGGCGGCCGGTAAGCGGCGGGTAGGGTGCGTGGCCATGACGGAAACGCCGGGCGCGCACCCCACCGAGCCGGCCCACCCGACCGGCAACGACCTGCACCTCGACCTGCCCGCCACCGGCGGCCGCCGCTCCGCGCTGATGGCCGCCCTTCGCGAGGCGATCCGCACCGGCCGACTCGCCCCCGGCACCCGGCTGCCGCCCTACCGGGCGCTCGCCGCCGACCTCGGCCTGGCCCGCAACACCGCCGCCGAGGCCTACGCCGAACTCGTCGCCGAGGGCTGGCTGACCGCCCGTCAGGGCTCCGGCACCACCGTCGCCGAACGCGCCGCACCCGTCCGGCCCGACCGGGCCCGCCGCCCCACCCACCGGTCCGGGCCCGTTCACGACCTGCGCCAGGGCCAGCCCGACGCCGCCTCCTTCCCCCGCACCGCCTGGCTGGCCGCCGCCCGCCGGGCTCTCACTTCCGCGCCCAACGAGGCCTTCGGGCCCGGCGATCCGCAGGGCCGGCGCGAACTGCGCACCGCCCTCGCCGACTACCTCGCCCGTGCCCGCGGAGTGCGCACCGACCCCGACCGGATCGTCGTCTGCTCCGGCTTCGCCCACGCGCTGCGGCTGCTCTTCGACGGTGCCGCGCCCGTCCTGCCGTCCGCCGACCAGGAGCCGCTGGCCGTCGAGGCGTACGGGCTCGGCTTCCACCGCGGGCTGCTGGCCGCCGCCGGGGTCACCACCGTTCCGCTCCCGATCGACGAACAAGGTGCGCGCGTCGACGAGTTGACACGGCACCCGGACGTCCGGACGGTCCTGCTCACCCCCGCCCACCAGTTCCCGACCGGCGGCCCGCTGCACGCCGGGCGCCGGGCCGCCGTGATCGACTGGGCGCGCGGGCGCGGCGGGCTCCTCCTCGAGGACGACTACGACGGGGAGTTCCGCTACGACCGCCAACCGGTCGGCGCCGTCCAGGGGCTCGACCCCGACCGGGTCGTCTACCTCGGCAGCACCAGCAAGAGCCTCAGCCCGGCGCTGCGCCTCGGCTGGATGGTCCTGCCGGACCACCTGGTCGACCGGGTGCTCGCGGCCAAGGGCGAACGCGAGGCCTGGGCCAGCGCGTTGGAGCAGCTGACCCTTGCCGAGTTCATCGACTCCGGCGGCTACGACCGGCACGTGCGCCGGATGCGGCGCCGCTACCGGGACCGCCGGGACCGGCTGGTGGCCGCGCTGGCCGCGAGCGCCCCGCACATCGAGGTGTCCGGCATCGCGGCCGGTCTGCACGCCGTCCTGCGGCTCGCCCCCGGCACCGAGCGCTCGATCCTCAAGGCCGCCGCCTACCGGGGCCTGGCCGTCGAGGGGCTCGCCGACTACCGCCACCCGGCGGTCAGCCGGGAGGCGATGCCCGCCGTCGACGGCCTGGTGGTCGGCTACGCCACACCGCCCGACCACGCCTATCCGGCGGCCCTCCAAGCGCTGTGCGACATCCTGCCGCCGTCCGCCTGAGCCGGTCTGAGCCCACCTGAGCGTGCCTGAGCCGGTCCGGGGCGGCCCGGGACGGCTGAACCCGGGCCCGGGGAGGGGGAGCGGCGGAGGACGAGTTCGGCGAACACCTCGGCACGCCCGTGATCCGCCTCCTCGGCTGGTGCGACAGCCACAACACCACGCGTCCGGCCGGGCACCGGCCGCTGCTGCAGGTCGAAGGGTCGGCGGCGGACGCGGCCTGGGGCGAGCTCGTCAACGTCTCGATCTGGATCACCGACGGAGGGCCTGACGGCGGGTCGGTTCGACCGGGTGCGGCACGCGATGGAGGTCGCCTGACGGTGTGCCGGGTTGACGGTCGGCGGTCGCTGCGGCGGTCGCCGGGCCGGGCCGGGGCGCGGGCGGGAGAGGCCTTGCGGGGGTGTGGATCGCGGGCGCGAACGGATGTTCTGGTGGCGCGTGGGGTGCTCGGGAGCAGGTGGGGGCGGAAGGCGGGAGATTCACCCTATCGGGGGGTAGTCGGCCGCCGTACGGGCTCGGTCGGGTTCTGGTGATCTAGGGTTCCGGATGGGCCGCCGGGCGATGGCGGTCGCGCTCCCGACACTCGCCAACTTCCCCACCAGTCAGCGGATCTGATGATCCGTTGTGGCTCGCGCCCAGGGCGGAGCGGTACGGCCCTGACCGCGTGATCCGACCACACGAATGGAGACCCTGCCGATGCCCGTGGACACGAGCCCGGAGACACAGCAGGACCGGCAGCAGAGCCTTGCGACGGCAGCTGCCCGCAATCTTGCCACCACGACCAAGTCCGCACCGCAGATGCAGGAGATCACCTCCCGCTGGCTGCTCAAGGTGCTTCCGTGGGTCGAGGCCCACGGTGGCGCGTACCGGGTGAACCGACGGCTCACCTACACCGTCGGCAACGGCGTGGTGGAGTTCATCAAGACCGGCTCCCAGGTCCGGGTGATCCCGCAGGAGCTCGGCGAGCTCGCCCTGCTGCGCGGTTACGAGGACGAGGAGGTGCTGACCGCCCTCGCCGACCGCTGCCAGCAGCGCGACTTCGGCCCCGGCGAGGTGCTCACCACCCAGGGCGAGGCGGCCGACCGGATCTTCCTGATCGCGCACGGCAAGATCAACAAGATCGGCACCGGCAAGTACGGTGACGAGACCGTGGTCGGTGTGGCCGGTGACGGCGACCGCTTCGGCGACGACTCGCTGCTGAACCCGGACGCCGTCTGGGAGTACACCGCGAAGACCGCCACCTCCGGTGTCGCGCTCACCCTGAGCCGGGACGACTTCGCCCGCATCCGGGACAACGCGCCGACCCTCCAGGAGCACCTGGTGTCGTTCCTGGCCCTGCCGCTGCAGGCCCAGAACGAACGTGGCGAGGCCGAGATCGCCATGTCGGCCGGCCACCACGGTGAGTACGAACTCCCCGGCGCCTTCGTGGACTACGAGCTCAAGCCGCGTGAGTACGAGCTGAGCGTCGCGCAGACCATCCTCAAGGTCCACACCCGCGTCGCGGACCTGTACAACCAGCCGATGAACCAGATCGAGCACCAGCTCCGGCTGACCATCGAGGCCCTGCGCGAGCGCCAGGAGCACGAGATGATCAACAACCCGGAGTTCGGCCTGCTCAACAACGCCGACTTCGACCAGCGGATCCAGACCCACTCCGGCCCGCCCACTCCGGACGACCTGGACGAGCTGCTCAACCGCCGCCGTGACCCCGACTACCTGCTGGCCCACCCGCGCGCCATCGCCGCGATCGGCCGGGAGTTCAACGCCCGGGGCATCTACCCGCACCACGTCGACCTCGGCGGGCAGCAGGTGCCGGCGTGGCGCGGGGTGCCGATCCTGCCGTGCAGCAAGATCCCGATCACCAAGGAGAACACCAGCTCGATCCTGGTGATCCGTACCGGTGAGGACAACCAGGGCGTCATCGGCCTGCACCAGACCGGCCTGCCGGACGAGTACCAGCCCTCGCTCTCGGTCCGGTTCATGGGGATCGACGAGAAGGCGATCATCTCCTACCTGGTCAGCGCCTACTACTCGTGCGCGATCCTGGTGCCGGACGCGGTCGGCGTGCTCGAGAACGTCGAGATCGCGCACCGCCGCCACTGAGCGCGGAGAACAGCGAGCGCAGGCCGTAACCGGTCGGCGTGAAGATCGTTTCACCTGATGACGGACGGCCCGCCCGGGAGGTGGGCCGTCCGTCTGATCGCGTCCGAATGCGCATGGTCGTACCCGATCGGCTCTGATCCGGATCCGACCGCTGCTGCTCGTTTCCGTCGACTGATCAGCCCGAGTCCGTCCCGTCCCCCCAGGCGAACCGAGAGGTGTGTGGAGCCCATGCCGCAGCGTCGGCAGTTCCGACGGATACCGCAGCACGGCGGCGGCTCCGTCGCTCCCGGGCGGCGGGTGCGGCTGATCGGCGCGGCGGTCGGCGTGGTGGCGATGTGCGCACTGGTCGGCGGCGCCACCGCATCGGGCGCCGAACGCCCCGGCGGGAACGCGCACGGCGCGGCCGTGGACATCTGCGTGTGCAGCGACACCGACGTCTCGACCTCGGTCGGGCCGGGCGGGAGCGTCGACGTCGGGGTGGACGTCGACGTCCAGGTCGGCGTCACCGTCACCCCCGACGTCGGCCGCCACCACGGTCACCGGCCCCCACACGACCACCACCCGTGCCACCAGCCGCCCACGGCGGCGCCGCTCCCGGCGCTGCCCTCGCCCTCGACGACGACGGGACTCCGGCACGAGCCGGGGCGGCCGGACGACGAGCAGGGCGGGCACGACGGGCACGGAGGGCATCACCACCACCCGCACCCCTGTCCGAGCCCCACGCCGACCCCCACGCCGACCCCCACACCTACGCACACGCCGACCCCGACGCACACGCCGACCCCGACGTCGACTCCCACCCCTACCCCCACACCTACGCCGTCCCCGAGCGCGACACCCCCCAGCCCGACCCCGGTGCCCACCCCACCGCCCTCGCCCCCGGCGCCCGCTCCCGGGCCGCCCGCACCGCCCCCGCCGGTCCCCGCTGCGCCCAGTCCCGCGGCGCCGAGCCCGGACCGTCCGAGCCCGCTGTGGCCGACGCCCTCGGCGCACCCGGTGTTCAAGGTGTGGGCCACCAAGCCGCTGGCGGTCGGGCAGCACCACCACGGCGCCTCGGCGATCACCACGATGCTGCTGATCTTCGTCCCCGGCATCCTGGCGGCGGCCGCGCTGCGCCCGGGTCGTGGCCGAGGCCGAGGTCGCGGCCGTTCCGGGTCCTGATGAGCACCCCGGTCCCGGCTGCCCGGAGACCGCGAGTCCCCGACACATTCCGGCTCGACCCGCCCGTTGAGCCCCCTGCTTCCCCGTTCACGTCACAAGCCAAGCCAGAGAAGGGAGTTCCCATGTCCGAGTGGGTGGCGCTGGTCATCGCCATGGCGGCGGCCTGTGCCGTTGTGTTGGCGGTGGTGGTGCTGAGGCACCGCACTGCGGGCGTCGAGGAGAACGTCGACGAGACGCCCGACGTCATCGAGTACATCACGATGATGATCGGCGTGGTCTACGCGATCGTCCTCGGTCTCGCCATCGCGGGCGTCTGGGAGGCGCGCGGCGCCGCGCAGGACGACCTGTTCCGTGAGGCGCAGTCGCTGCGGGAGGTGAGCGACCGGGCGGTGGTCTACCCGGTCGAGTTCCGCGACCAGGTCCGGGCCGACATCGACGCCTACGTCACGTACGTGGTGAACGTCGAGTGGGACTACATGTCCAAGAACGGCGGGATCACCGACAAGGGCTCCCAGTTGCTGGACAAGGTCCAGAACGACGTGGCCACCCGGGCGCCGGCCTCGGACCTGGAGTCCCAGGCCTACCAGCCGATCATGGACCGGGTCAGCCAGGCCTCCGACGCCCGCAACCAGCGCGGTCAGAACGCCGGGCCGACCATGCCGGGCGTGGTCTGGTTCGGTCTGATCGGCGGGGCGGTGGTCACCATCGGGATGCTGTTCGCGCTGCAGATCAGGCGCACGCCAAGGGAGTTGATGCTGGCGGGCTGCTTCAGCGTGCTGATCGCCTTCCTGTTGTTCATGATCTGGGACTTCGACGACCCGTTCGCCCGGAGCGTCTCGGTCACCACCCAGCCCTTCGTGGACCTCTTCCCCTCGCTCAACCTCAAGAGCTGAGACGACTCTGGTCATCCGTGCACCGGTGGTCCCGAACGGAACCACCGGTGCACGATCCTGACGAAACATCAGCGAGGATGGCATCCATCGAGTCGAGCATGGTGCCGGAGGCGTCGTCGTTCTCCAGGGTGTCCACCCCGTGGACCGCCCCGGGCGGCGGAGGGCGATGGACCGGTAGGTTGACCGGGACGGAACAGGCCCGCCGAACGGAGGAGCGCATGGACAGTCAGGGCTGGGACGACCGCTACGCCGCGAGCGAACTGGTGTGGGGCACCGCGCCCAACCAGTGGGTGGTCCGCGAACTGACCGGCAGCACCCCCGGCCGCGCCCTCGACCTGGCCACCGGCGAGGGCCGCAACGCCATCTGGCTGGCCACCCAGGGCTGGGAGGTCACCGGCCTCGACTTCTCCGCCGTCGCCCTGGAACGCGCCGAACGGCTCACCGGCGAACTGCCCGACGAGGTCGCCGACCGGCTCACCTGGCGGCACGGCGACGCCCGTACCCAGGAGGGCCCGGCCGTCGGTTACGACCTCGTCCTGATCGCCTACCTCCAGCTCCCCGCCGAGGACCGCCGGGCCGCGCTGCACCGCGCCGCCGAGGCACTCGCCCCCGGCGGCACCCTGCTGGTCATCGGGCACGACCTGACCAACCTCACCGACGGCGTCGGCGGTCCCCAGGATCCGGCCGTGCTGTTCACCCCGGAGGACGTCCTCGCCGACCTCGCCGAGTACGGCCTGCACACCGTACGGGCCGAGCGCGTCCACCGTACGGTCGGCGAGCCCGGCCACAAGGGCGGCCTGACGAGCGTCGCGATCGACGCGCTGGTGCGGCTGGAGCGGGGTGCCGAGTGACACCCCGACCCTCCCGCCGCACACTGCTCACCGGCCTGGTGGCCGCCGCCCCGCTGGTGCTGGCCGGCTGCTCCTTCGCGGGGAAGAAGGGCAAGGCCGAGACGAACGGCCCGGTGGCCAAAGCCAGTGACCCCGGCGGCGCGGCCTTCGTGATGATCATCCGGCACGGCGAGAAGCCCGTCGGCAGCGAGCCGGGCCTGGACGAGAACGGCAAGCACGACGGCAAGTCCCTCACCCAGCGCGGCTGGGACCGGGCCAAGGCGCTGCCGACCCTGTTCGCCCCGCCCGCGGCCGGGCTGCGCACCCCGGCCCGGATCTATGCCGCCACCGACCAGGGCCCGATGGCCGGGGCGCACCGAATGCGCCAGACCGTCACGCCACTGGGAGCCAAGCTCGGGCTGACCGTGGACACCACCTACGCCGAGTCCCAGGAATCGGAGCTGGCCGGCGCCGCGCTCGCCGGGGCGCAGCCGGTGCTGATCTGCTGGGAGCACTCCCGGATCCCGCGGATCGTCGAGGCGCTCGGAGCCTCGGGCAGCGGGGTGCCGACCAGCTGGCCGGACCGGTTCGACCTGGTCTGGGTGTTCTCCCGGCCGGCCGGCGGGGCCTGGACCTTCCAGGAAGTGCGGCAACACCTGCTGGACGGCGACGCCTGATCCACACCCGGGTGTCCGGGTGAGTCCGCCGTGGGCCCCAGTGCCCGTGCAACCGGCGGGGTCCTCCGAGTCGCTGTCCGATGATCATAGGTTTCCCTGCGTGCGATAGGTTCGCGGCACGGACGGCGGTAGGAACGAGGAGGGCACGATGACCGTTTCACTGGCCAAGGGGCAGAAGATCAGCCTGGAGAAGCCGGGCGGTGGGCAGTTGAGCCTGGTCCGGATGGGCCTGGGCTGGAAGGCCGTGCAGCGCAAGGGTTTCCTGGCCAAGCTGATGTCCTCCGGCCGGGAGATCGACCTGGACGCCTCGGCGGTGCTGTTCTCGCGCGGGAGGTCGGTGGACGTGGTCTACTTCCAGCACCTCACCAGCAACGACGGCTCGGTCCGGCACAGCGGGGACAACCTGGTCGGCGGCGCGGGCGACGCTACCGACGACGAGTCGATCACGGTCGAACTGACCAAGGTGGGCGCCGAGGTCGACCAGATCCTGTTCACGGTCAACTCCTTCACGGGACAGACCTTCCAGGAGGTCGAGGCCGCCTTCTGCCGATTGGTGGACGAGACCACCGGCACCGAGCTGGCCCGCTACACCCTCACCGGCGGCGGCCCGTACACCGCCCAGATCATGGCCAAGATGCAGCGCACGCCGACCGGTTGGCAGATGGTCGCGATCGGCCGGCCGGCGAGCGGGCGCACCTTCAAGGACCTGATGCCGGAGCTGGTCAAGTACCTCTGACGGCTTCGGGGGGCCCGGCGCCGCGACGCTACTCGACGTCCCGGCGCCGGAACCCGGCCAGGGCCAGCGCGATCAGCGCGGCCGCGACCACGGTGAGCACGGCAAGCGGCGTCCAGTCCATCCGGGCCGCGGGGAGCCGGGGCACCTGGCCGAACGGGGAGAACCGGTCCAGGCCCGCGGGGAACTTCAGCAGCGGGCCCAGGTAGCCGATCACGAACGCGTACGCGGGGATGACCCAGGCCAGCGGCATCGCCCGGGGCAGCCAGCCGTAGACGGCCGCGGCGAAACCCACCGTCACCCACAGGGCGGGCGCGAAGGCCAGCGCCGCGCCGGTCAGCCGCAGGAACACGCCCCCGTCGCCGGTGGACAGCGCCCCGGCCAGGCCGAAGCCCACGCCCGCCGCCAGCATCACGACGGTGGAGCCCAGCAGCGCCGCCGCCAGGTGCCCGCCCAGCCAGCCGGACCGCGACACCCCGGTGGCCAGCACCGGCACGGCCCGCCCGGCGCTCTCCTCGGTGCGCGGGCGTAGCGTCGCCAGCACCGCGTACACCCCGCCGACCACCGCGACCACCAGCAGGGTCAGCGCGGCGAAGGAGTCGGCGAGGGTGTGGCCGCCGAGCCGGGCCAGCGCCTGCCTGATCTGGTCGACGTCCTTGAGCATCGAGTCGGCCTGGCCGAGCAGCGACCCGTACATCGCGCCGAGCAGCAGCAGGGCGATGGCGAAGCCGCCGATCAGACCGCGGTGCAGCCGCAGCGCCAGGCCGAGCGGGGTGCCCAGGGCCTGACTGCCGGTGGCCGGGCCGGGGCGGGCGGCGCGCAGCCCGGCGCCGAAGTCGCGGCGGGTGCTCAGCGCGAACCCGGCCGCGGCGGTGGCGGCGGCCAGCGCCAGTGCGGGCAGCAGCGGCCACCAGTGGTCGTCGACGAAGGGGTAGCTGCGCTGCAGCCAGCCGATCGGGGAGGCCCAGGACAGGCCGCTCTCCCCGGCGTCCCCGGCGGCGCGCAGCGCGTAGGCGGCGCCGAGCACGGCCAGGGCCAGCCCGGAGGCCGTCCGGGTGTGCGCGGTGATCTGCACGGTGACGGCGGCCACCGCGCCGAACAGCAGCCCGCCGACGGCGGTCGCGGCCCCGTACAGCAGCGCGCCGCCGGCGGTCAGGCCGGGGACGCCGAGGCCGGGCAGGCCGAGGGCGAGCAGCAGGCCGAGCGCGAGGTCGGCGACGGCGGCGGTGGCCAGGGCGGCGGCGAGCTGGGCGTGCCGGCCGACCGCGGCCGAGCGGACCAGTTCGGCGCGGCCGCTCTCCTCCTCAGCCCGGGTGTGCCGGGCGACGGTCAGCACGCTCATCAGGCCGGCCAGCACGACCAGCAGGCCGAGCAACCGGTGGCCGAGCATCGCGCCCCAGGTGTAGTCGGCCAGGTAGTGGGCCGGACCGGTCATGGCGAGCAGGGCCGGGTTGTCCGAGCCGTGGGCGATCGAGGCGCGGTCGGCGGCGGTCGGGTAGACGGTGTGGACGCTGTTGGCGGTGGCCAGGGTGACCAGCCCCAGGCCGAGCACCCAGGCGGGCAGCCGGGCCCGGTCGCGGCGCAGCGCGAAGCGCAGCAGGACGGCGCTGCCGGCCAGGGTGGTGCGCTCCCCGGCGCGGCCGGTGTCGCGGCGCGGGGCGGTGCGGGCGGCGGCGGTGGCGGTCATCGCGCGGCCTCGCCGTCGGTCCGGTGCCCGTTGGCGGCCAGCTCGTCGCCGTAGTGGCGCAGCATCAGCTCCTCCAGCGTGGGTGGGTGGCTGACCAGGCTGCGCAGCCCGGCCTCGCTCAGCGTGCGTACGGCGGTGTCGAGTCGGGCGCCGTCCACGGCGAAGCGGACGCGCAGGCCGTCGGTGCGCAGGGCGTGCACGCCCGCCAGCGTGTCCAGTCCGGTGACCGGGCGGCTGGTCTCCGCCTCGACGGTGGTGCGGGTGAGGTGGCGCAGCTCGCCGAGGGTGCCGCTCTGCACCACCCGGCCCTGCCGGATGATGCTGACCCGGTCGCCCAGCTTCTCCACCTCGTCCAGGATGTGGCTGGAGAGCAGGACGGTGCGGCCCTGCTCCTTGGCCTGCCGGACGACGTCCTGGAAGACCACCTCCATCAGCGGGTCCAGGCCGGAGGTCGGCTCGTCCAGCAGCAGGAGCTCGGCGTCGGAGGCGAGCGCGGCGACGATGGCGACCTTCTGCCGGTTGCCCTTGGAGTAGCTGCGGCCCTTCTTGGTCGGGTCGAGGTCGAAGCGCTCGAGCAGTTCGTCCCGGCGGCGCCGGTCGAGCCGGCCGCGCAGCCGGGAGAGCAGGTCGATGGCCTCGCCGCCGGTGAGGTTGGGCCACAGCTCGACGTCGCCGGGGACGTAGGCGAGGCGGCGGTGCAGCTCGACGGCGTCGCTCCACGGGTCCTTCCCGAGCAGCCGGGCGCTGCCGCCGTCCGCGCGCAGCAGTCCGAGCAGGACGCGGATGGAGGTGGACTTCCCGGCTCCGTTGGGGCCCAGGAAGCCGTGGACCTCGCCGGTCTCGACGGTCAGGTCGAGGCCGTCCAGTGCGGTGGTCCGGCCGAAGGTCTTGCGCAGACCGGACAGGATGATGGCCTTGGTCATGCTTTTGAAGCTACCGTAGTTTCAGAAAAACGTGAATATTGAGAAGCGTTAAGGTTCGACCGGGGGACGGATGATCTCTGGAAAGGGGAGAGCGGTGGAATGGGAGCCGGAGCAGGAGCAGGGGCAGGGGCAGGGGCAGGACCCTCGGGCCGTGGCGGACTTCGTGGAGCGCTTCGCGGCCGAGCTGGTGGTCGCGGGCATGGGCCGGATGCCGTCCCGGATCTTCTCCTGCCTGATGGCCGAGGAGAGCGGCGTGCTGACCTCCGCCGAACTGTCCGAGCGGCTGCAGATCAGCCCGGCGGCCGTCTCCGGCGGGATGCGCTACCTCATCCAGATCGGGCTGGTCGCCAAGGAACGCGAGCCGGGATCCCGGCGTGACCGCTACCGGGTGCTCAACGACGTCTGGTTCGAGTCGCTGACCCGGCGCGACGAACTCCTGCTGCGCTGGGTCCGGGTGCTGAAGGAGGGGGAGGCGATCGTCGGTGCGGGCACGGCGGCGGGGGAGCGGCTGGAGGAGAGCGCGGCCTTCTTCGAGTTCATGATCGACGAACTGCACGGGATGCTCGGCCGCTGGCGCGAGCACCGGGCGACACGGGGCCTCGGGGCGTAGGGCCCGTCCTTCGTGAGGACGCGCGACGGCGGCAGCACGGTCCGGGGACCGTCCTGCCGCCGTCGGCGGTTCGGTGCGGAGGAGTTACTTCTTCACGGTCGCCGAGGGAGACGGCGACAGTGAGGAGCTCGGCGTGGCGCTCGATCCGGCGGACGGGGTGGCGCTGGGGGAGCCGCTCGGCGAGGGCGTCGGGCAGCCGGGGGCGGTCGGCGGCGCGGACGGGGTGCCGGTCGGGGTGGCCGTCGGGGACGGTGTGGCGGTGGGCGTGGCGGTGGGCGCGGCGGTGCCGGTGGGCGTCGCGGTCGCCGTCGGGCTCGGGCAGGACGTCGGCGTACCGGTCGGCGTACCGGTCGGCGTGCCGGAGGGGGTGGCCGTCGGGGACGGCGTGCCGCTCGGCGTGGCGGTCGGGGACGGGCGGCCGCTCGGGGTGGCCGTCGGGCTCGCGGACGGCGAGGGCGAACCGGTGGGCGTCGGCGTGCTGGTCGGCTGCGCGGACGGCGTTGGAGTCGGTGTCGGAGTCGGGTTCTGGGTGGGCGTCACCGGCGGCACGGTCGGCTGGGGGGTCGGCGTCGGGCCGGTGCCCGTGCCGTCGCTGCCCGCCGGGGTGCCGTTCGAGGTGCCCGCTGTCGTGCCGGACGGCAGGAGGAACGGCGAGGGCGAGGTGCCCGGCACGCTCGGGACGCCGGGGAGGTCAGGGACGGTGGTCACCTGGCCGCTGCCGAAGTGCGCCATCCAGTTGCGGACGGTGCGCAGGTACTCGGTGGAGTCGTTGTAGCTGAGGACCGCCCGGTCCAGCTGCGAGGGGTCGGAGAGGTCCCGGCCGCCCGCGCACAGGTAGCGGCCGGCGGTCTCGGCCGCGTCGAAGATGTTGTTCGGGTCGGCCGTGCCCTTGCCGGTGGCGTCCACGCCCCAGGAGGCCCAGGTCGACGGGATGAACTGCATCGGGCCGACCGCGCGGTCCCAGCGGGAGTCGCCGTCGTAGCGGCCGCCGTCGGTGTCGGGTATCGCGGCGAAGCCGTTGCCGTCCAGCACCGGGCCGAGGATCGGGGTGAGCGTCCGGCCGGAGGCGTCCACCTGGCCGCCGTTGGCCTGGCCGGACTCGACCTGGCCGATCGCCGCCAGCAGCTGCCAGGGCAGGTGGCAGCCCGGCGAGCGCTGCGCCAGCGAGGCCTCGGCCTGGCGGTAGGCGGCGAAGACGGTGGCGGGCAGCGCCGCGCCGGTGGCGTCGAACGGGCCGGCCGCGGGCAGGCCGGGCTGGGTGCCGGGCGGCTGCGGCAGCTGGACGGCGCTGCCGCCGTCCGCCGCGGTGCCGGGCACGCCGGGTATGCCGGTCGAGGGGCCGCCGAACGGAGTGGAGGAGGAGCTCGAACCCTGCGCGGCGGTGCCGTCCTGCGCCGGGCCGGCGTCGGCGGCCGCGACCTGCGCGAGGCCCAGGTCCGACACCTGAGAGCCGGTCAGCGCGGCCAGCGCGGCGAAGGCCGCCGCCGTCCCCGTGACCCGCTTGCCGAGCCGAACCTTGCGCCCACCCTTGGCGCTGCCGAACCTCGCCGCCATCTGCTGCCCCTCCCCGTCGCCGTCCGGACCTCCCCGGAACGGTTGAGCCATCGTCATCGTGCCCGCCCGCTCGGCGGCGCCCGCCACCGGGACGATTAGTATCACGACGATCTGACAGGGACAGGATGGACGGGAGGCGGCCCGCTGCCGCCCGAGGGGTTAACGCAGCACCTCAGCCCGGGTCCTGCGGGCCCGGACCCGCGCCGTGGAATTCACGACCTTCTCATCTCCCCTGCCACGAGAGGGAGTTGGCCGGCAGGCCAACAGCGGGAGTCCGGGCGCCCCGGCGGTCGGACCGGCGGTTCGAGGCGCGGGGGTAGTACGTGGGCGTTGTTCCGGGCTCCCCGGCGGCGCCCGCATGCGACCCCCCTGACCTGCCCGGATGCCCGCCGTCGCGCCGGCCTCCCCTAGTACTCCAGTGCGACTTCGTGATCTATCCGGTTGAGGGGTCGGCGAGCCGTCGTTGGTAGTGGCTGCGGCGAGCACTGGCTTGATGGCGTC
>NZ_JBITZP010000035.1:0-83989 GCF_044546945.1 Kitasatospora sp. NPDC053057
GGCTCCTCGATCGTGCGGAGCTGCTTCTTCTTCGACTCAGTCATCGGCAGCCGCCGCTTCAAGCGCCTTCCTCGCCCGGTTCTTCGCCGACCGGCGGCCGTACAGGCGGGCACAGAACGATGTCAGCACCTCGACCATGTCGCGGACCAGGCCGTCTTCGACCTCACCGTCATCGAGCACCACCAGGCGGCGCCCGGTCGCGGACAGCGCCGCTTCGACCAGTTCGACGTTCATGTGGCCGAGCCGGTCTTTGTGCTCGACCACGACCGTGGTCACCTTCGGGTCGGCCAGCAGCCGCTTCGCCTTCGCACGGCAGCCGTTCACGCCCGAGGCGATCTCGGACTCGACCCGGACGACCTTGTGACCGGCCTTCGCTGCCCACGCCGACAACCGTGCAGTCTGCCGCTCCAGGTCAGCCTTCTGATCGTGGGAGGAGACACGGGCGTACAAGCCCACACCGCCGCTCACGGTGCGTGAGGTGTTCGCGTCGATGTTCACCAGGATCGTGCGCGGCCCCACTCGTTCCGCAGGGACCGGCAACGTGCCCTCACGGAACCAGCGGTACGCAGTACGCGGCGCGACCCCCTGTGCGCGTGCCCATTCCGTCAGGTTCATACACAAGAACATACAACACTCATGACACCTGAAAGACACTCATGAACACTTATTCGAGCGCAGTTAGCGACCCCACCGCCCGCGTGCCCATCCCGACGGGCGCCCGCGGATCGCGACCGCGCAGCACGGCGGACGCCGCCAGGGCCACCGCCGCCGCGCCGGCGCACAGCCACCACAGCCACCCGCCCACCGGCTCGTCCTGCGACCACTGCCACACCGCCGCCGAGCCCGCGAGCGCCAGCGTCGCCACCGCCGCCACGGCCACCGCCACGCACGGCCGCACCGGCCCCGCCCCCGCCGCTCCCGTCCCCATCAGCCCCGCCCCCCGGCGTCGCGGCCCCACCACCGTCCGGTACCCGATCCTCGGGCCGCCCGGCCCCCGTGGCCAGGCCTCCTCCCCGACGGTGACAAGGCCGCGACATCGTCACGACCGGCCGGCGCCCCGTCAGGCGCCGGCCAGGGTGATCCCCAGGATCCGCGCGCCGGTCTCGGTGCGCGGCCGGTGCCGGCTGCCCGGCGCGAACACCACGTAACTGCCCGCCGGGTGGCGCTCCTCGCCCTCGATCACCTCGCCGCTGAGCACGAAGTACCGCTCCTCGGTGTCGTGCACGTCGACCTCCGGCCACCGGCTGCCCGGCGCGAAGTCGATCAGCCAGGCACGGGCGTACCCGGTGGCGGTCAGCCGCCGCCGCAGGATCCCCGGCCCGACCTCGACCGGCTCCACGTCCTCGGCCAGCAGGGTCGTCTTCAGTGCGTCGTTCTCGTCCATGCCCCCACTGTGGCCGCCCAGGCCCCCGCCGCCCCAGTGTCCGGAAAGACATCCTCAGGTACATTCCTGCCATGAACGCCCCTGCCATGAACGCCCCTGCCGTGAAAGCACCCCGCCACCGGGTGGTGGCCCTGCTCGGCGCACCCCAGGCACCGTTCGAACTCGCCTGCGTCGCCGAGGCCTTCGGCACCGAACGCGCCGGACTGCCCTCGTACTACGACTTCGCGCTGTGCACCGCGACCCCCGGCCCGCTGCCCACCACCCTCGGCGTCCCGCTGCTGGTCCAGGACGGCCTGGAGACGCTGGAACGGGCCGACACCGTCGTCGTCCCCGGCTGGCAGCCGCCCGGCTCACCCGCGCCCACCGCCGTCCTGGACGCACTGCGCACCGCCCACGCCCGCGGCGCCCGGATCGTCTCCATCTGCACCGGCGCCTTCGTCCTCGCCCAGGCCGGTCTGCTCGACGGGCGCCGTGCCACCACCCACTGGGGCCGCACCGCCCAACTCGCCGCCCAGCACCCGGCCCTGGAGGTCGACCGGGACGTGCTGTACGTCGACCACGGCGACGTCGCCACCAGCGCCGGCTCCGGCGCCGGCATCGACCTGTGCCTGCACCTGCTGCGCCGCGACCACGGCGCCGCCTACGCCGCGCAGGTCGCCCGGCACATGGTGCTGCCCCCGCACCGCGAGGGCAGCCAGCTGCAGTACGCCGCCGCCCCGGCGCCCGCCCGCGCGGACGAGTCGCTGGCCCCGCTGCTGGAATGGGCCCAGGAACGGCTGGGGGAGCGGCTGAGCCTGGACGACCTGGCCGCCCGCGCCGGCCTGTCCGGCCGCACCCTGGCCCGGCGCTTCACCGAGCAGCTCGGCACCAGCCCCGGCCAGTGGCTGCTGGCCCGGCGCATCGACGCCGCCCGCGCCCTGCTGGAGCAGACCGACCTGCCGGTGGAGGCCGTCGCCGCCCGGGTGGGCCTGGCCTCCGCCGTCAACCTGCGCCGCCGCTTCCACGCCGCGCTCGGCACCACCCCCGGCGCCTACCGGCGCACCTTCGGGGGCATCGACCAGCCTTCGTCCTCAACACCGCCACCGCCGCCCTGATCCGCCCCTCACGGCCCCGGCCGGCCGTCTCAACTCCCCTTCCGCGCGGGGGGTTCGTCCTCGGCCCGGGCCACCCACTCCGGCAGCGGTTCGCGCTTGGCGAGCCACGGCGCGGCCGTTCCGCCCAGGCCGGTGCGGGCGGGCCCGGACGGCACAAGTTGATCAAGATGTGACCATCTGGTGGCGGGATGTGTCAGTCGTGATCACTACCGTATGTCGGTATGCGAAACGACGACCCGGGCCCGGGCCAGGACAAGACCGATGACGAGCAGTGGAACGAGTTCGTGCAGACCGTGGCCGCGGAGAAGGAGGCGCTGCTCCTGGCCGCCGAACCGGGGCCCAAGCGGGTCTGGCCGCGCAACGCGGCCCTGGCCCTCGGCGCCGCCGCCCTGACCCTCATCGGCTTCAAGGTCCTGCAGCCCGCCGCGGACACCGCCGCCCCGACCACCGCGGCCCCCCTCGCAGCCCTCACCAGCCCCACCCCGACGGCCTCCGCCGCCCCGGGCACCCCGGCCGCCGCCGCGGGCCGTCCGCCGATACCGCTGGACCAGGTCTTCCCCGCCGAGGTGAAGGCGGCTTCCGGCGCCGTCTACACCAGGGTCGCCTCCGCCGCCCTGCCCTCGTGCACCGAGCCGGACTCGGTCGCCCCCGGGCTGATCGCCATGATCAGGGCGGGCAAGGGCTGCGTGGGCGAGCAGGTCGCCCTCTACAAGGACGCCCAGGACGACCAGTTCAATCTGGCGGTGTTCACGATGAAGGACCCCATGGAGGCCGTCGACCTGGTCACCCGACTGTCCATGCACTTCGAGGACTTCGAGGTCGGCGCGCAGGCCCCGCCGCCCGCCTCCGGGCTGCGGACCCTCCCGCCGGACAGCGGCATGGTCCAGGCCTTCAGCAGTGCCGGCCGCGCGATGCTCGTCTCCCTCGGCCAGTGGTCCGACGGCCGCGCCACCGACCGCCAGCAGCTCGTCGACCTGCTGACCCCGCTGCAGAGTCCCGTCATCAAGACCGTGTTCGCCTACGAGTCCAAGCTCTGAGCCCAGGACGGCCCTGAGTCCAGGACGGCCCTGAGTCCAGGACGGCCGGGGCACCGCGCCCGGCGCGGCGTCAGTGCGCCGTGACCGGGAGCAGGCCGCGCTCGCCGAAGACCTTCTTGGCGACGAAGGTCGCGTTCAGCGCCTTGGGGAACCCGCAGTACACGGCGGAGTGCAGCAGGGCCTCGGTGACCTCGGTGGGGGTGAGGCCGACATTGAGGGCGGCGTTGATGTGCACCTCCAGCTGCGGCTCGCAGCCGCCCAGCGCGGTGAGCATCCCCAGGGTCACCAACTGCCGGTCGCGCGGGGCGAGTTCGGGGCGGCTGTAGATCTCGCCGAAGCCCCAGGCGACAGTCTGGTGGGCCAGCTCGGGGTTGATGTCGGCCAGCGCCTCCACCACCCGCTGCCCGCCCTCGCCGTCGACCCGGGTGAGCATCTCCATGCCCCGGTCGAAACGCTCCTGCCGCTGCCCGGCCTCCTTCGCGGGAACACCCATGGCGCCTGTCCTCTCCTCGTACCCGTACTCGTGCTCGTGCCCTGGTCCCGGCCGTCCGGCCGTGACCACGGCATGAACCGTAGGACTTGGAGTGCACTCCAACTCAAGCCGGAGCCGCACGACACGTCGTCACGGCCGGAGCGTCCACCCGGGCGGGTCCGCCTGTTGCGGTTGGATCACGGAGTGTCCATTTCATCAACCATTGGGTGGGAGTGCGGTGGTTGTTTTCGTTGGCGTGAATGTCATCCGACTCTCATAATGCCTGCTGAGACACGTGACGGACGGTCCGGAGAGCCGCTGGGGGAGCGGAATCCGACAGTGGCCCGCGTGTGAAAATCCCACGTTTCCCTTGGGGGGAGTCCTTTGTCCGCGCCCGAGAACGAGAGCGCCGCCTTCACCGATCCGCCGCCGGAGCCGGCTGCGGTGACGGAACCGGCTGCCGTACCCGCAGCCGCACCGGAGCCCGCAGCCGCGCCGGAAGCAGCTGCCGTGCCCGCGCCCGCGCCCGCGCCCGCGCCCGTGCCCCTGCCCGCACCCGCGCCTGACCCGGCCCAGGCCCCGCGCCGCCTGCCGCGCGCCGTCGGCGTCGCGCTGGCCACCGCCGGACTGCTCGCCGTCACGGCGGCCAGCGCCGCGGTGACCGTCGCGGTCGGCAAGCCGGACACCCGCCCGGCCGCCGCGCCCGCACCCCGCGCCACCGCCGCCGCCGCCTCGCCGAGCGCCGGTGCGAGCGCGAGCGCGACGCCCTCCGCCGTCCCGGTGCCCACCGTCGTCCCGAGCGAGCCCGCCCCGGCCAGCACCGTCAAGGGCACGGTCAGCGACGGCAAGCACGAGGGCGACCTGCGCTACTTCCTGCTCCCGATCCCCGCCGGCGGCGAGTCCTACGGGCCCGCGGACGGGATGACGATGACCCGCGACGACGTCTCCGAGATCTTCGGCAAGCCGGACGACATCGACACCATCCTCAACCGGCTCGGCTACCGGGACGGGGCGACCCGCACCTACCGGACGGCCGACGGCAAGGCCGAAGTGACCGTCACCCTGCTGCACTTCAGCTCCGCCGACATGGCGAGCAGGTTCGTCCAGGGCTACACGATCAAGTCGCAGGAGCCGATCGACATCGACGGCGACCCCAACGCCCACGGCTTCCGCCGCAAGCCCAAGCACGAGGCGTACACCGGCTCGATGACCGGCATCTCCAGCCAGGGCGACGTCCAGTACACCGTCGACGTCGACGTCAAGGGCACGCCGGACAAGGCGCTGCTGAACGACCTGATGAAGCGCCAGCGCGAGTGGCTCGCCTCCGGCGGCTGAGCCCGCGCCCGCGCCCGCCCCACGACGTCGACCTCCCTTCCTCCTCTGGAGCCACTTCCGTGACCACCGAACCCGAGCAGCCGCCGTCCGCGTCGGCCGAGCCCGCCGCGGCGGCCGAACCGCCGCTGCCGCCCGTACCCCCGGTACCTCCCGTACCCCCGGTACCTCCCGTGCCGCCGGTGCCGGGTGAACCTCCCGTGCCGCCCGTGCCGCCCGTGCCCCCCGTCCCGCCGGTGCCGCCCGTCCCGGGTGCGACCGCCGAGACGCCTGAGCCGGCGCCGCACCAGGAGCCCTCCGCCGCGGGCGAGTCGGACGGCTACGCCGCCGACCTGCTGTCCGCCGGCCCCGAGTCCGCGCCGCGCGCCCCGCGCCGCCCCCGCCCGGTGCTGCTGTCCGTCTGCGCGCTGGTCGTCGGCGTCCTGGCCGGTGGCGGCGTCGGCTACGCGATCCAGGCCGGGCGCCCGCCCACGCCGCTGCCGCCGCTGCAGGTGGCCCTGCCGGCCTACCCGGCCGAGGTGGTCGACCCGGCCGCCCTCGCCGCCGAGCAGCCCGCGCCGCCGGTCATCGAGGGCGACCTGCGCAAGCTGTTGGTCAGCGCCCCGTCGGGCAGCGGCGCCTGGGGCGACTACCCGGACGCGCCGAGCTGGATGTCGATCGGTGAACTGGCCGAGCGCAAGGGCGATGCGGCCCTGATCTTCAAGGACCTGGCCTCCTCCGGCTTCCGGCGCGCCGCCGAGGTGGACTGGATGAAGGACGACATCCGCTACCGCGTCTCGCTCACCCAGTACACCCCCGAGCACATCGACCAGGCCGAGGCCACCCCCGGGATGCCCTTCGCCGGCGACGCCAACGGCGGCTACAGCGTGGACTTCCTGCCCAGGAAGTGGTCCGACACCGAGGACCAGTACTACTACGGGCACGCCACCGCCCAGCGCGGCACGGTGCAGATGAAGGTGGAGATCTTCAGCCCGAAGCCGGTGGACGCCGGGGACCTCAAGGCCCTCGCCAAGCAGCAGTGGGAGCGGCTGGTATGACCGACGACTCCGTGACCGCACCGCCGGCCACCCCCGAAACCCCGGCCACCCCGGAAGCCCCGGCCACCCCGGAAGCCCCGCCCGCCCCCGAACCCGCCGAGCCCACCGCAGGGTTCACCCCCGAGCAGCCCCCCGCCGCGCCCCGCCCCGCCTCCCGCCGTCTGCTGCGCGCGGGCGCCGCGACGGTGGCCGCCGCGCTGGTGGGCGTGGTCATCGGCGTCGGCATCATCAAGACCCGGTACGACGACCCCGCCCCGGCCGTCGCCGGCCCCACCGGCGCCCCCGCCCCGACGGTCACCCCCACGCCGTTCGGCGCCAAGTCCAACGGCAGCCACTTCGGCTCGCTGCGCGACCTGCTGCTGCCCGTCCCGGCCGGCTTCGAACCCGGCCCCGACGAGGGCGGCTACGGCAACGACACCGAACTCGGCCCCGGGCAGATATCGGACGAGCTGGACGCCGAGCTCCAGCAGGTCCCCAAGGACAAGCGCGACAAGCTCCGCTCCTACTGGGAGGGGCTGCACGTCAAGGGCACCGGCGTGCGCACCTACCGCAACAGCGACAACAACCTGGTGGTCGGGCTGCGGCTGCGCCAGTTCAACCAGCAGGAGGTGCAACGGATCAACGAGTACACCGCGGTGTTCACCGGCGACACCGGCATCTTCCGCTCCGGCCCGCAGATCCCGGGCCACCCCGAGGCGCACTGCTACCTGATGCCCGCGCCGCCGTCCGCGCCGATCGACTACCTGGAGTGCTCGGCCGCCGAGGGCGACCTGCTGGTGGTCATGAGCGTCGAGGGCGTGGCACCGCTGCCCAAGGACAAGATCGTCGGCCTCTACACCATGCAGCTCGACCGCCTCGCCAGCCCCGGAGCGACCGTATGACCGACCACGCCACCGCGCCGCAGCCCGCGCCGGAGCCCCACGACCAGACCCTCGTCACCCCCGTCACCTCCGGGGCCGACGAGAACCCCTGGGCCGCCATCACGATCGACGACCCGCGGCCCGACGCCTTCCAGGCCTTCGCGCCGTCGCAGACCCCGGAGGAGCAGGCCGCCCGCCGCACCCGCCGCCGTAGGGCCGCGGTGCGCTGGGGCTGCGCCGTCCTGGTGTTCGCCCTCGCGGGCACCGGCACCGCGCTGGCCGTCACCGCCCCCGAGCGCACCGACATCCCCGGCCTGGCCACCGCCAACGACGGCCGCTACACCTTCCCGCCCCTGACGCTGCCTCCGCTGCCCTCGGGCAAGGCGGCGCCGGACCTGAAGGACAAGAGCAAGGGCCTCCACCAGGCGGACCTGCGCCTCCTGCTGCTGCCCGCCCCCAAGGAGGCCGGCGGCTCGGTGAACCCGCCGGTCTTCCCGCCGCCCACCGCACCCGCCACCGCCACCGCCTCGGCTTCGGCCTCCGCGACGGCGGCGCCCTCCGGCACCCCTTCGGCGAGCCCGAGCGCCTCGGCCTCCGCGACGGCGTCCGCGTCCGCCGCTGCCGGCGCGACAGCCCCGGCCGACTGGGTGGCCTGCGAGGCGATGGGCTCCGAGCTGCAGAACCCGGCCAGGCTGCACGGCCTGCTGCTGCAGAACGTGTGCCGCGCGGCCACCGCCCGGGAGTGGACGGCCTCCGACGGCACCCTGACCCGGATCCGGCTGCTGCGCTTCGGCTCCCCGAGCGAGGCCCGGGACACCTACTTCCGCGGGCGTACGGAGCTGCAGCTCAAGGCCGCCCCCGACGCGAAGGTCGCGGACGGCGGCGGCTGGGACACCGTCGACGGCATCGAGGTGACCCGCAAGGACTCCCAGGAGACCGCCGGCAAGGGCGTGCCGACCACGCGCGTGGCGTACGTGTCGGCCTCGGACGTGGTGGCCGTCATCACCATGACCAACCCCCGGGGGGTGCCCGCCACGGCCTTCCGCCAGGTCGTCACCCTCCAGTGCGACCTGCTCGCCTGACCGACCCGCCACCAGGGCCCCTCACCCCCTCCACGGGGGCGAGGGGCCCCTTCTCGCGGGACGTCATGCCCGGGGCGGGCACCGGGTCCGGGGGTGTGTGCTCCGTTGTCGAGGGGCGTGATGCGGTGGTCCACGGGCCGTGGACCGTGCGGCCCGCGCCCCCTCGAACGGCCCTCGTGTCGCCGGGCGGTGACGAAACGGTGACAAATCCCTGATCAATTCCGCGCCTATTCCGGTGCCCGGTGGATCTACGATCATCGGCGCCCGGTGACCACACCATCGGGTCACCACACATGGGGGATCAACGGATGAGCACACCAGCAGGCGGGTTCGGGATCAACCACGGCGCGCTGGACAAGGCGCACGGCACGCTGACCAACCTGGCCCACGACTGCCCCGGCGCGGGCGGGGTCGCCGACGACGCCACCGGCACGGCCGTCGGCGCCCTCAAGGGCTGGGACAGCGCCGGGGCGTTGAAGGACTCGCTGGACGAGTGGCACAAGCAGGTCCAGGCGCTGACCGGCCGGCTGAACGCCAACGCCGCCGCGATGCAGAGCACCGGCGCCAACTACCGCGCCACCAACCAGTCCATCGCCCAGTCCTTCCAGGTGCAGTGACCATGCTCGGATACGAAGACGTACTCAACGCCAACCCCGACGCGCTGAGCGCCGCCGCCACCCAGTGGCGCGCGATGGCCACGCGCTTCCACACCATGCAGACCACCATGGAGCAGGACGTCCTGGGCGGGACCGGCGCCAGCAGCGGCATCGGCGGCGGCAGCGGCCTGTTCACGGGCGGCGGCAGCGGCCTGGGCGGCGGCCCGTGGTGGACCGGCGACACGGCGAACCTGGCCAACACGGCGCTGCTGGCCACCAAGGGCCAGATCGTCGACGCCCAGACCGAGGCCAACGCGATGGCCTCGCTGCTCGACGAGGCGCACACCGACTTCGCCGCCGCCCAGAAGCAGACCCGCGACGCCGCCGACGGCGCCGTCAAGGACGGCTTCAAGGTCACCGGCACCGGCACCGCCGTGTTCGACGAGAGCACGCTCGACCCCGCGACCCGCCAGGCGCTGCACCACGACCCCGAGGCCCGGCAGTCCTACCAGGACGCGGCCGACAAGTGGACCAAGGCGATCACGGCCGGCGTCCAGGCCGCCACCCGCGCCGACCAGCGCATCGCCGCCGCCCTGCGCGACGTCTCCAAGGCCGGCGTCCTGCTGGACACCACCTTCAACGGCAAGGCGATGGGCGGCGGCGACGCCGGCGACGCACAGCGCGCCGCGGACCTGGCCACCAACCTGGACAGCCTCACCCCGGAGCAGCTCACCGAGCTGCAGGACCTGATGAAGGACAAGGCCGACCACCCCGCCTTCTCCCAGGGCCTGCTCGACCGGCTCGGCCCGGACGGCCTGATGAAGCTCGCCCAGCAGCTGAACAGCCCCGGCGGCGACAAGAAGGCCGCCTACACCGACCTGCAGGGCGGCCTCACCCACGCGGTGGCCTCCGCCACCCAGGACACCAACACCGACTTCTACCGGCGCTGGCGCCAGAACATGAAGGACGCCGGCTACAAGAACTACGGCTCCAACACCGACCCGGTGTACGGCTACCAGGTCCTCACCACCCTGATGACCAAGGGCGACGCCAAGTACTCCGCCCCGATGCTCGGCGACCTCGCCGACGACATCACCGAGACGGAGAAGAAGCACCCCGACGCCTGGAGCTACAAGGCCAGCCACAGCGGCGACGCGCTCGGCGCCGACCCGCTGGACAACGTGCTCGCGATCATGGGCCGCGAGCCCGATGCCGCCACCGCCTACCTGGACCCGAACTCGGGCGGCGGCAACCAGCACCTGCACTACCTGCTCAAGGACCGCAAGTGGCCGGACGGTTGGGTCGCCAACGCCTACGCCGGCGTGGTCAAGATGCCCGACCCGCTGTCCCAGAGCGGCCTGGGCGCGGCCCTGGAGGCCGCCACCACCGGCCAGCCGGCCGGCGCCCCGCACAGCGGCCACCACACCGACGCCCAGGCCCGGATCATGCACGACACCGTCACCACCCTGGACGAGGGCCAGGGCGGCAACAAGATCAACGCCAACCTGCGCCAGCCGCTGGCCAACGCCCTGGCGGACTACACCAACGACACCCACGAGATCTTCAACGGCCGCAACTCCCAGTACATGGACCACGGCAGCACGGTGTGGACCGACGCCAACGGCACCGTCCACATGGGCGTCGGCGAGGACAGCCTGGTGCGCGTCATGCGCGGACTGTCCGACAACCCCGACGCCTACGCCACCCTGCACCAGGCCGAAAGCGCCAAGATCGCCCAGGAGCTGTCCTCGATCGGGCCCAACCCCTCGCAGAACGACATCCAGGACGTGATGAACAAGGGCGCCGCGAGCCTCGGCGTCTACGACGCGATCCGCGCCGACGTCGCCATGGGCCAGCGCGACGACGCCAACCTCCAGGCCGACTGGAAGGCCAAGGTCGCCGACCACATCATCGGCGCACCGCTGACCCCCATCCCGTGGGTCGGCGACAGCGCCCAACGCCTGGTCGACACCTGGGCCTTCGACTGGGACAACCAGATGAAGGACGCCAACAACAGCGCCGCCAACGTCAAGATCTCCGACACCTACCTGGACGCCAACAACGAGATGACCCACCTGGTCAGCGGCTGGGCCAAGGACCGCGGCATGGACCCGGACAGCAGCATGATCCACGTCGTCGAGGACGCCTCGCACGACCGCCGCTCCACCAGCGCCACCACCGCCGGCCACTTCCTGGGCCGCGGCAACTCCTGACCCGCCGTCAACGGATTCGATCCCTCCGGCCATGAACCGGCGGAGCCTCCAAGGCCGTTGACCCGGTGGGAGCGAAAAGGTGGAAGGGCGCCGCAGGACACCGTCCTGCGGCGCCCTCGGCCCCGGCTTCGCGCCAGTGGTTCACCGAGCGCCGCCGAGCGTCGTCGCGTGCGGTCGGGACCAGTGCCGGCAGCGGCCGCGGCCGCACGGGGGCAGCCGCGCTCAGGCGCGGTGGTACTGGATGGGGGAGTGGACCTCGCCGTCCAGCTCGACGGCCGCGTGGCGGGCCCAGAACGGGTTGCGCAGCAGCGCGCGGCCGACCAGGACGGCGTCGGCCCGGCCGGAGGTGAGGATGTCCTGGGCCTGGGCGGGGTCGGTGATCAGGCCGACGGCCGCCACCGGCAGCCCGGCCTCGGTGCGCACCGCCTCGGCGAAGGGCACCTGGAAGCCGGGCGCGGCGTCGATCCGGGCGTCGGGGACGAGGCCGCCGGTGGAGACGTCCAGCAGGTCCACGCCGTGCGCCTGGAGCTCCTTGGCGAGGCGGACGGTGTCCTCGGAGGTCCAGCCCTCGCGACCGTCCTGCGGGTTCTCGGTGAGCCAGTCGGTCGCCGAGACGCGGAAGAACAGCGGCAGCTCCTCGGGCCACACCGCGCGCACCGCGTCGACGACCTCCAGCGCGAAGCGGATGCGGCCCTCGAAGGAGCCGCCGTAGGCGTCGGTGCGGTGGTTGCTCTGCGGGGAGAGGAACTGGTGGATCAGGTAGCCGTGGGCGCCATGGAGTTCGACGGCCTGGAAGCCGGCCTCCAGCGCGCGCCGGGCGGCGGCGGCGAACTTGCCGACGATCTCACGGATCTGATCGACCGTCAGTTCCTCGGGCGTGGTGTGGCCGGGAGAGAAGGGCAGGGCGCTGGCGCCGACCGGGGTCCAGCCGTGCTCCTCGTCGGGGGCCAGGGCGCGCCCGCGGTCGATCCAGGGCCGCTCGGTGGAGGCCTTGCGCCCGGCGTGGCCGAGCTGGACGACGGGGACGGTGCCCTGTTCCTTGAGGAAGGCGGTGATCCGGCGGAAGGCCTCCATCTGGGTGTCGTTCCACAGGCCGAGGTCGTACGGGCTGATGCGCCCCTCGGGGCTGACCGCGGTGGCCTCCGTGATGATCAGCCCGGTGCCGCCGGCGGCCCGCGCCGCGAGGTGGGTGTAGTGCCAGTCGTGGGGGACCCCGGCGGCCTCGCCCGCGGGTGCGGCGCTGTACTGGCACATCGGCGGCATCCAGATCCGGTTGGGGACGGTCAGCTCCCGCAGGGTGTACGGGGTGAAGAGGGTGGTGCTCATGTCGGACTCCCGTGGGATCGGCGGCGCCAGGACGCAGGCGCTTGCTGATGCGCTTTATATGTCTGAACAATAGTTGCACAGGACGGTACTTTCAATGGGCGTCCGGCCGGGCGCTGTGACCTGCCGAACTACCCGTTGGCACCCGCTGGACCCCCGGGTCAAGGACTCCGAGCCCTGGTGAACCGACGACGGCGCCGCCCGGGCCCCCGGGCGGCGCCGCTCACGCGTCAGCCGTCAGCCGCGCGCCGTCTGCGGCACGCGCTGCGCCGGGACGGCCGGCGCCTTGGCCGCCGCCGTACGGCCGGCGGCCGGCGCCGCGCCCAGCGCCGTGCCGCGGGTCTCCTCCGCCCACAGCACGCACACCAGCAGCCCCAGAGCCGTCGTCCCGGCGGCGATCAGCATGGTCGGCCCGGTGCCCAGCCCGGTCAGCGACAGCGGCAGCAGGTAGGTGCCCACCGCCGCCCCGATCCGGCTCACCGAGGTCGCCACACCCACCGCCGTGGCCCGGATCTCGGTCGGGAACAGCTCGTTCGGGTAGGTCCAGTCGAGCACGTTCGGCCCGCCGCACAGGAACGCGTACGCGCACAGCGCGGTCAGCGCCACGGCGGCCGGGGCGCTGGGCCACACGCCCAGCAGCGCCAGCGGGACGGCCATCAGCGCGAAGGACCAGATGATGACCGGGCGCCGGCCCTTGGTGTCGATCAGACGCAGCGCCGGGTAGCAGCCCAGCAGGAAGACCAGGCTGATCAGCCCGGTGCCCAGGGTCTCCATCACGGTGCCGCCGGGCATGCCGAAGGAGGACAGGATCTGCGGGCCGAAGGTCAGCATCGCGAACAGCGGGCCCACCTGGCACAGGAAGAACAGGCCGCAGAACAGGGTGCGGCGCCGGTAGGGCGGGGTCATCAGCAGCCGCAGCCCGCTGCTGCGCCGGGCGCGTTCGGCCGGGTCGGGCATCAGCTCGCGCCCGTCCACCCGCACCCCGAGGTGCTTCTCCACCACGCGCACCGCATCGCCGACCCGCCCGTTGGCGGCCAGCCAGCGCGGCGACTCCGGCGAGCCGCGGCGGATCACCAGGAAGACCACGCACAGCACGGTGGAACTGGCCAGCATCCACCGCCAGCTGCCCGGTCCGGCCAGCTCCAGGAACAGGTAGCCCACCACGTAGGCGAGCACCGAGCCGGCGTACCAGGCGACGATCTGCTGGCCGAGCAGCCGCCCGCGGTGCTTGGCAGGCAGCCACTCGGCGAGCAGGGAGGTGGCGATCGGGTAGTCGGCGGCCACCGCCATGCCGAGCACGAAGCGCAGCACGACGATCGCCCACACGTCGTCCACCCAGAAGGAGAGCACCGAGCACGCGACCATCACCAGCAGGTCGGCGGTGTACATCACCTCCCGGCCGATCTTGTCGGTCAGCACGCCGAACAGGGCGCCGCCGACGAACATGCCCACCAGGGCGGCGGCGCCGATCAGGCTGACCTCCGCGGTGGACAGGCCGAGGTCGGGGCGCATCCCGATCAGGGCGACGCCGACGATGCTCAGGATGTAGCCGTCGAGCAGCGGCCCACCGGAACAGGCGAGGGCCAGCCTTCGGTGGAAGGCGGTATACGGGGCGTTGTCGATGGTCTGGGACATGGGCTTCGGGGTCCTCCGGAGCGTACGGCTCTGCGCTTTTCACACACGCCGTGCGCCGGGTAGACGGCAGGGAACGACGCCGCCCACGCTGGACGGCGCCACCGCCCGATCACACCGGGCGACCGTCCACGGTTGCCCGGGTCCGTGGGGGTCACCACCGGGCCGAAGGTCAATCGGATTGATGACCTTGGTCCCGAAGCGGACAGGGCCTTCGCCCATGCCGAACCACGGCCTGCCCAGTCCTCATGGGCGCCATCGCCGCCCGCCGGCCCGCTCGCCCGCCACGGGTGAGCCTTCTCACGACCAGGGCTGCGCGGCGTGTCCCTCGCCACAATTCCGGCCTGGTCCAGACCATCAGCCCCGGCCGTCAGGCGACGGGCCGCGCCTCCCACAGCCGGGCCAGACCCGCATCCAGGGCCGCCTCCAGGTGGGCGGTGGAGCCCGTGGTCAGCAGTATCGTCACGCCGGCCTGGAGGCCTGGTTGAACTTCCAGCGGTCGACCGGGGCCGGTTGCTGCTGGACGGTGTCGGCGGATGCCGGGGAGCTCGCCGGCACCCCGGTCATGGTCACGGCCACGGCCGTGGTCGTGACCATCGCTTAACCCGGGCATCCCGGTACAGGCCAGCTCACCGGGACCGGAACGCCCTGGATGAGGAGCGGGAGGCCGGCGCCGTGCTCCCAGGCGTCCCAGGCGTCCTCGACGCGCCGGTACTGGTCGTCGGCCATGACGTCGCGCAGCTTGGACTGGGGCACCCAGTGGAGGCCGCGGATGTCGGCCGGCGGCTGGTGGCGGCGGACGGTCTCGGCCTGTCGGGGCGTGATCATCCCGCCCGCGTACACGAAGTTGACGCCCTCGGGGAACTCGGCGGCGGGCACGTAGTCGATGGTGAGGACCGTTCGCAGCCCCAGGACGAGCCCGGTCTCCGTTTCGAGGTGGCGGCGGGCGGCGAGGTGGGGGAGCTCGTCCTGCTCGGCGCTGCCGCCGGGCAGGGTCATGCCGTCCCGGTAAGCGGGGTCGACGAGGAGGACGAAGAACTCGTCCCGCCGGTCGGGGTCTTCGAGAAGGACGAAGACCTGCTGGCCCGATCGCCGGGCGGGGGGACGGCTCATGAGGTGGGTCCTGCTCAACTCTGCTCCAGGTGTGAGGGTTTCGAAGGTCGGTCACAGCAGCCGGCGGCGCGGCTTCCCCCAGGTGCCCGGCGCGGTCTCCCGCGGGTTGAGGGGCTGGAGGAAGGCCGGGGCGACCCGCCACTCGGGCCCAGTCGCCCCCAGCGGTCGGAGAACTGCTTTTCCGAGCAGCACCTCGACGAAGACGCCCTCACGTGGCTTCCCGTTCTCCAGGTAGCTGAAGTCCCGCACTACTTCGTGGAGTTGGAAGGGGCAGGGGGGATTCTGCGCGTCAGGCATGGAGGCTCCAGAAGTTGCGCTGTGCGTCTGGTAAATCACCGGGTGTAGCCATGGTTCCGCGCTGACCCCTACGATCGGAAGGACTTGAACTCTCCAGTTGATCCTGCTTTAAGTTGAGGCTGGCCTTGAACCGTCGCACGCTTGATCCAAAGTCATCGCCCTTGGCGGCACTGGTTGTCCATCTCCGCACGTTGCGGGATGCAAGGGGCTTGACCCAGGCCGAGTTGGGGAAGCTGGTTCAGTACTCAAGCGTCTACATCTCGAACGTAGAGACGGGGAAAACGGCCCCGAGCTTAAAGTTCATCGTCCTCTGCGATGCTGCGTTGGAGGCCGGTGGTTCGCTTGAGCTCCTGTGGTGGAGCTGGAAGAACGGATCGTTGATCCCGGGCTTCCCCGAGTATGCGGCCAAGGAGCGCGAAGCCCTGGCCATCAGGATCTTCGAGCTGGACATGGTGCCTGGCATACTCCAACACGCGGGCTACAGCGCCGCGTACGAGTCGGCACCAGTTCGGCGTGGTGAGGCCACACAGGAGCAAGCCGACGAACGGCTGAAGCTCAAGTCCGTGCGGCAACGGATCATTGATCGAACATCGGCGGTTCACGTTGTCCTTGATGAGTCAGCCCTGCGACGTCCGATCGGCGGACCGGCCATCATGGCTCAGCAGCTACAGCATCTGGAGCACTTGGCGGCAAGGTCGAACATCGTGATTCAGGTCGCGCCCTCCTCGCTGGGCGAGGAGCGACCGTTCTCGCACTCGGTCACGCTGCTCACGCTGGCGAATCGGACCATGGTGGGCTACACGGAGACGCTCCAAAGGGGCTTCTTGGAGCAGGACATCGAGGTCGTATCCGTCTGGGCTGGAAAGTACGATCGACTGCAGGTGAACGCCCTGAACCAACCGGACAGTCTCGTCATGATCCGGCAGGCACGAGAGGACTATGAAGGCCATGCAAGCTGACCTGACCGACGCCGCGTGGCGCAAGAGCACCTATAGCAACGGGCAGGGCGGCTGCATCGAGGTAGATGACGCGCACCCGGGCAGGGTCCGTGACTCCAAGGACCCCCAGGGCCCTGCCCTGATCTTCCCGTCGGAGGCCTGGAAGTCGTTCGTCGCCGCTGTCCGCAGCGGCGAGTTCGGCGATGTCTGACAGGAGTGTCATGATCCCAGCTGCGGTCCTGGCCAACGCCAGATGGCGAAAGTCCGGTTTCAGCAACAACGGGGGCGACTGCGTGGAGGTAGCACCAGACTTCCCCGGTGTGATGCCTGTCCGCGACTCCAAGGACCCCGACGGACCAGCTCTGATCTTTACAGTCGGGGCATGGGAGTCGTTCGTCACCGCTGTCCGCAGCGGCGAGTTCGGTGATGTCTGAAACAGCAGGCCCGGACCGCACGATTGGCAGTCCGGGCCTGCGATCGTCTTCATCGCCTGGGGGAGCGAAACTGTGCGGACCGAGACCGAGTCAGCGCCTGAGACCGAGAGCACCGACAAGCGATCCGTACGGCACGCGCTGGTGATCTCGCTCGCGGGTGGGCTCGGCTACCTGCCGTTCGCGTTGACCATCCCGATCCTGCCCCTCTACGTCACAGGTCGGCTGCACGGTGGCCCGGCGGAGGTCGGCGCGGTCATCACCGCCTATGCGGTGACCTCGCTGCTGTCCCGTCCGGTATCGGGCGCGCTGATGAACCGCCTCGGCGCCCGGGCCCTGACCATCGGCGGCACGACACTGACCACGCTCGCCACCGTCAGCTACCCCCTCGCCGGATCGATCGCCGAACTCATCGCCCTGCGCCTGCTGGTGGGCGTCGGCATGGGCGTGATGCTGGCCGCGACCGGCGTCTGGCCGGTGCAGCTGGTTGCCAAGGACCGGCAGGGCTGGGCGCTGGGACTGGGCGGCACCGTCAACTACGTCGCCATCGGCGTGGGCGCCCCGCTGGGCACGCTGCTCGAACACCTGGCGGGCACGGCGACCACGTTCGTGATCTCCGGGCTGATCGCCCTGCTCGTCATCCCCATGGCCCTGTACGTACCCGAGGTGCGCCTGCCGCCGAAGACGGCGCGCACCGGCATCGACAACAGCCCGGCACTGCTCGGCACCGCGCTTCCCAGCGTCGCGCTGATCTTCACCGCGTTCGGCTTCGCGGCCGTCGCCAGCTTCGCGGTCGCGAAGTTCGACGACCTCGGTATCGCCGGGGGAGCGGCCGTGGTCACCGCGTACTCCCTGACCGTGGTGCTGTTGCGCATAGCGGGCACCTGGATCCGTTGGGAGGCCACGCGACCGGTGGCGCTCGCCGGCCTGTTCCTCGTCGAGGCCCTGGGGGTCGCGCTCATCGGGCTGTCGCACGGCCTCGTCGTGGGGGTGATCGGCGGTGTGCTCACCGGTGTGGGCATGTGGCAGATCTATCCGGTGCTGGGACTGTTCGTGGTGCGCTCGGTCAGCGAACGCCGGCGCGCCACGGCGCTGTCGACCTTCGGGGCCTGCTTCACCGTGGGCCTCGCCGCCGGCAGTGGCTCCCTCGGGCTGGTCGCCCAGACCGCCGGATATCAGGCGATGTTCCTCGTCTGCGCGGCCTGTATCGGTCTGGGACTGCTGGTGGCCGTGGCCGCGGCCCGCGTTGCCCGGATCGGCTGACGACTCCCGACAACGGGGCCCCGGCAGTGCCCGACACCGTGACGGGAGCGCCTCAGTGCTGGCCCGGCCACTCGGTGATGGGGTGCCCGACGACCTCGTGCGGCTGGTACGGCTCCTCGAGGTAGCTGATCTCCTCGTCGTCGAGTTCCACGTCCACCGCGGCGATGGCGTCCTGGAGATGGCTCATCCTGGTGGCGCCGACGATGGGGGAGGTGATCGTCGGCTTGGAGAGCAGCCACGCCAGCGCGAGCTGCGCCATTGGCAGCTCACGCTTGGCGGCCAGCCGTCCGAGCCGGTCGACGATCTCGCGATCGGTGTCGCGGTAGAGGGTCTTGCCGAACTCGTCCGTTGCGCTGCGGGCGCTGACGCCGGCCCACTCCCTGGCGAGCCGTCCCCGGGCCAGCGGGCTCCAAGGGATGACGCCGACGCCCTGGTCGGCGCACAGGGGCAGCATTTCCCGCTCTTCTTCGCGGTAGATCAGGTTGTAGTGGTTCTGCATGGTGCTGAAAGGCGTCCAGCCGTTCCGCTCGGCGACGTACTGGGCTTTGGCGAACTGCCAGGCCCACATCGACGACGCACCGATGTGCAGGGCCTTGCCCGCCTTCACCGCATCGTGCAGCGCCTCCATGGTGGTCTCGATCGGCGTCGCCGGGTCCCACCGGTGGATCTGGTAGAGGTCGACGTAGTCCGTGCCCAGCCTGCGCAGGCTGTTGTCGATCTCGGCCATGATCGCCTTGCGGGACAGCCCCACGCCGTTGGGTCCCGGGCGCGTCCGCCCGTGAACCTTGGTCGCCAGCACGATCTCGTCGCGGTGGCCGTACTCGCGCAGGACCTGCCCGACGATCTGCTCGCTGCTCCCGGCGGAGTAGACGTTGGCGGTGTCCAGGAAGTTCACCCCGGACTCCAGGGCGTGCAGCATCATCGGCCGTGACTGGTCGAGGTCCAGGGTCCAACTGTGGTCGCCCTGGCCGGGGGCGCCGAAGCTCATGGCACCCAGGCAAATCCGCGACACGTCCATGCCGGTGGAGCCCAGCTTGACGTACTTCACGATCCTCCCCCTTGATGTGGATCAACAGCCGAACGATCAACGCCCAATGTTGGCAACGGCGCAGACGTCCCGCAAGGCTGACAAATCTGATTAAACATCCACAGTGATCCTATGGTGATCGCGTGGAACTTCTTCGACTGTCAAAGGCCGCTAAGCGCTTGGGTGTTCACCCGGTGACGCTTCGACTTTGGGCGGATTCGGGGAAGATCCCGGTGACTTGGGTCGGGCGTGAGCGCCGGTTCTCCTCTGTGGATGTGGAGGCGATGAAGGTCACCGCTGGTAGCGGTGACTGGATTCGCTTGGAGGGCTTGTACGTTCGCGTGTCCGGTTCGACCGGTCAGGAGTCTTCGCTGGAAGCGCAGGAGGCGGAGTTGCGCGCCACGGCTACCGGCGACGTGGTGAAGGTGTTCAAGGACCGGGGCTCCGGTCTGCGTGAGGACCGGCCTGGTCTGAACAAGCTGCTGACGGCGGTCGCTGATGGTTCAGTGACGGTGGTTCGAGTGACCCATGAGGACCGGCTGGCCCGGTTCGGTCTCGGCTGGCTCAAGCGGCTGTTCACCGTCCACGGGGCGACGCTGGAGGTGCTTCATCCGAAGCGGACCGGCGGCCGTCAGGAACTCCTGGAGGACTTCATCTCGTTGGTGACGACCTTCGCGGGCCGCTTGTACGGGATGCGGTCGGCGGACGCCCGGCGCAGGTTGCTGGCCGAGTCGGGGCAGTGCGGCGACGGAGTGGCCAAGTGAGCCGGAAACTGCCTCTCGCTGATGGTGAGACCTCCCGTACCGCGTGCGCCCGCACCCTGGCTCACTGCGGCGTGGATGAAAAGACCAGCGAAGTCCTGACCGCTGTCGCCTTGGTGGAACGAGTTGGCTGGTGTGCTGATCTGGCAGCCGACATGGTCGCCTCCCTGCTCGGCGAGCACTGGAACGCCGCCGACGTGGACACCCTGGCTGCCGGTGTGGACGCCGGGGGCCGCACGCTGCCGTCGAACGCGTGGATGTCGCTGCGACGTCTCGGCTGGACCGTCAACTCCAGTGCGAAGGTCAATGACCGGATAGTGCGTGCCGCGCAGGAACAGGCCGGGCGTTCCCTGCGGTCGGTGAAGTGGCGTGCCGATGTGGTCGCCGGAATTCTGGTGACCTGGCCCGCTGATCCGAGGAAGCGCACCGAAACCGAGTGGGAAGCGGTGCGGGCCGCGATCCCCGGCGGGGAGTACCTGCTGTCCAGCGTGATCCGCTCCCGCACCCGGCAGATCGCCAACTTCGAGCGCAAGAACGGCCGTCTTCCGGCTGACGTGTTCGAGCTGGAACCCGCGCCGCGTGTGGCGCGGATGCTGCTGCTGGCCGCCTGCGATGGACAGCAGGCGTCGATCGAGCGGTCCGCGACCGAGCCGACGAAGGCCCTGCTGCGGTTGCAGCTCCCTACCTGTCCGGACCCGCGGAAGTACGCGGACTGGTCGTGGGTGGCGTGCCCGATCACGCTGCCGCCCACGGTCCCCGCGAACGCTGTCCTGCACCTGCCCACCCTGCGCGTCGTCGGTGGCAAAGTCCGCGCTGATCTCGCCTACACCCACCCCGTCCCCAAAGCCCAGCGCTCCGGGCACATCGTCGCGCTCGGCGTGGACTGGGGTCTGAACACCCTGCTGTCCGCTGGCGTGGCCCGGCTTCACGACGATGGGCGGATCACCGCTCTCGGTGCGGGCGCGCAGTTCCGGGCCTCCGGTGTGCTGGCCAAGCAGTACCGCCTGCGGAAGCAGTCCGAGCGGCTGCGCGCCAAGACCGACCAGTACACGCGGCTCGCCGACCCCGTCTTGGAGACGAAGCAGGCCGTGCTGGCGCAGGAGATCCGACGCGTCTCGGAACGCCGCTCCAACCTCAACGACGCCCTGGCCTGGAGCGCTGCCCGCTGGGCCGTGGATCAAGCCGTCGCCGCCGGGGCCACGGTCATCTACCTGGAAGACCTGCGGTCGATGGAAGCAGGGGGCATGGGCCGCACCCAGAACACGCGCATGTCCCAAACCGTGCGCGGGCAGATCGCCGACCGCACGCGGCACCTCGCCGCTGAAACCGGCATCGCGGTCGTGACGGTGCCGCCGCGCAACACCTCCAAGCACTGCCCGCACTGCCTCACCCCGCTCCGGCACCGCAAGGCACCCGACCGGCCCACCGTATCGGGCTGGAAATGGGCCATCTGCCCGTCCTGCCAGTGGCAGGGCGACCGCGACGAGGGCGCATGGCGTCGTATCGCAGCACGCGGCCTCACGCACCAGACCAAGACCATCGTGGACAAGACCAGCGGAACCATGGTGATCCGCAAGGTCGTGGACACGATGGAAGCCAAGGCCGTCATAACGGCCACCCCGAAAACCAGCCGGATAGACCGGTCCAAGACCGGCTCCACCCGGCCACGAACCAACCGTCCCGCGCCCAGGCGACGCAGGATTCCCTCCCCGGCACGGCCTTCGGGCCATGCCGGAAAGCGTCCGGAGGGACACGCCCCAACGGACCGGATCCGGCTGCCCCGCGCAGCCCACCGGCACCAGAGCGTGACCACGATCAGCAGACCCACCGGCCACCGGCCACACGGAGCAGCACTGGGCGCGGGCTTCCACCTGCACGCCCACGCTACCCCGCCCAGGTGGGAAACGATCCAACCGATCCCGCAACCGCTGGATCACACAGGATCACTCAGCTGATCAGAGACGCTGCCTGAACGTGTTCGCCGCGTCCCCCGAGGACTGGTGTCGACACCTGACAGCCCCTCGGACCAGGCGAGAAAGACCGGCGGAAGTACCTTTCGGTTACTTCCGCCGGTCTTTTCACGAGTGCGCCGCCGCTACGGGGTGCGCCGCTGCCCGGCGTCCTCGTCGTAGGAGGAGGTGCCCTCGTCCAGCAGCGGTTCCTGCGTCTTGAGGTGTGCGGGGGCCAGCGCCCGCAGCGCGTGGTAGCCGGTGATGACGACCAGGGTGCCGAGCGCGATGCCGCTGAGGCTGAAGGTGTTGGTGAACTTCAGCGTCACGTTGCCGATGCCGATGATGATGCCCGCCGCCGCCGGCACCAGGTTCAGCGGGTTGCGCAGGTCCACCCCGGACTTGCTCCAGATCTGCGCGCCGAGCAGGCCGATCATGCCGTACAGGATGACGGTGATGCCGCCGAGCACCCCGCCGGGGATCGCGGCGACGACGGCGCCGAACTTCGGGCAGATGCCGAACAGCAGCGCGAAGCCGGCCGCGGCCCAGTAGGCGGCCGTGGAGTAGACCCGGGTGGCGGCCATCACGCCGATGTTCTCGGAGTACGTGGTGTTGGGCGGGCCGCCGAGGGCGGTGGAGAGCACGGAGCCGACGCCGTCCGCCGAGATCGCGGTGCCCAGCCTGTCGTCCAGGTTCTCGCCCGTCATCTCGCCGACGGCCTTGACGTGCCCGGCGTTCTCCGCGACCAGTGCGATCACCACGGGCAGCGCGACCAGGACCGCGGACCACTGGAAGGAGGGGCCGTGGAAGGCGGGCAGGCCGATCCAGTCGGCCTTGCCGACGCCCGAGAGGTCCAGGCGCCAGTGGTCGGTCATGTGCCCGCCGCCGTCCACCGAGTGGATCTTGCCGAAGACCCGGTCGAAGACGAAGGAGATCCCGTACCCGAAGACCAGCCCCAGGAAGATCGCCACCCGGGACCAGAAGCCGCGCAGGCACACCACCGCGAGGCCGGTGAACAGCATCACCAGCAGTGCCGTCCACTGGTCCTGCGGCCAGTACGTCGAGGCGGTCACCGGGGCCAGGTTGAAGCCGATCAGCATGACGACGGCGCCGGTGACGATCGGCGGCATCGTCGCGTGGATGATCCGCGCCCCGAAGTACTGGACCGCCAGGCCCACCAGGAACAGCACCACGCCGACCACGAGCACCGCGCCGGTCACCGTCGCGCTGGTGCCGCCCTGCGCCCGGATCACCGCGGCGACCCCGACGAAGGACAGTGAGCAGCCGAGGTAGCTGGGCACCCGGCCGCGGGTGGCCAGCAGGAAGATCACGGTCGAGACGCCGGACATCATGATCGCCAGGTTGGGGTCCAGCCCCATCAGCACCGGGGCCACGAAGCTCGCGCCGAACATGGCGACCACGTGCTGGGCGCCGAGCCCTGCCGTGCGGGGCCAGGAGAGCCGTTCGTCGGGGCGGACGACCGCTCCCGGTGCGGGCGTGCGCCCGTCACCGTGCAGCTTCCAGCGCACGCCGAGATCCATGTGGGGGTTCGCTTTCTCTGTACGTAAAGCCCTGGTCGCAGAGCAACTAACCGCACCATTCTCGTGGCCGCCAGCGCTCCCGCGCGCCACCGGCCCCGCTCATGACCTGCGCACTCGCGCCGGGCGGGGCCGATGACGGGTGGTCACCTACGCCTCGGCGGCGGCCTTCAGGTCGCACAGCCAGGCCTCCAGGCCCTGGCGCAGGATCGCCGTCGCGGCGGGGACGTCCGCGTCGACCTGCGGCCCGGAGTGGGTCTCCTCGGTGCGCACCAGGACGCCGCCGCGCACCGGCGTGAAGGTCCACACGTGCACGCCGTCGATGTGCAGGCCCTCGGCGACGGCGGGGCCGGTCCAGCGGATGCAGGCGCCCGGCTTCAGCTGCCGGACGGTGGAGGTGATGTCCAGGCTGGTGGCGGTGGTGGCGGGGTTTGGCGGCAGCGGGGTGGTCCAGTGGAACGCCGAGCCGGCTCGCAGCGGGCCGTGGTCCAGGCGTTCGGCGCTGGCCACGGCGTGCTGCCAGGACGGCCAGCGGGCGACATCGGTCTGCCGCCAGATGGTGGACAGCGGCGCGTGGATCACGGCCTCGGTGCGGTAGCGGACCTGGGCGGCGGGGTCGACGCCGTGCCCGCGGCAGGTGAGCGGGCGGGGGAGCGGGTGCCGGAGTGGGCGGCGGCCTGGGAGGGCACGGCGGCGGTGCCGAGCAGGGCGGCGGCGATCGCGGCGGCGGGCAGGGCGGTGCGGATGCCGGGCATGTTGCTCCCCTTCGACGGGCGGAGGATCAGATCTGCTAGATATTACTGCGTTCGTTAGAAGTTGTAACGCACCTTCGCGGTCGGGTCCTGCTCGACCTGCTCGCGCCGCCCGGTAGGAACTAGAGCAGCTCCGCCCGGGTCGCCTGGATGCCCGCCTGGAAGCGGGTCCGGGCGCCGAATCGGTCCATCAGCTCCCGCACCCAGCGCTGCACCGTGCGGGTGGACACCCCCAGCTGCCGGGCGATCGACTCGTCGGTGAGCCCGGCCGCCAGCAGCGTCAGCAGCTGCCGGTGCCGGTCCTCCGCCGGCTCCTCGGACGGCTCCGGCAGCCGCATCCCGTGCGCCCAGTACAGCTCGAACAGCCCGGCCAGCGCGTCCAGCAGGGTGGAGGGCCGGATCAGCAGCACGCTCTCCAGCTCGGTGCCCGCACTGACCGGCAGCAGCGCCCACCGGTCGTCCAGCAGGGCCAGCTTCAGCGGCACTTCGGTGTGCACCCGGGCCTGCTCCCCGGCCGCCGTGAAGGTCCGGATCTCCGCGAGGCGCTCCGGGTCGCGCAGCACCCGGCTGTGGTACACCACCCGGGTCGCCACCCCCCGCCCCAGCAGCGCCAGTTCGGTCTGCGGATCGGAGCGCCGCACGTACGGCGGACGGTCCAGCACCCGCACCCGCACCCGCTCACGCACCGTTCCTTAGTCAGTGAGCAGGAGTGAGTCTTGGACCCAAACCTGGTCATCTGGCGCATTCCGAACGGTTTTGGATGCGCTGGTCGCCCGCGTTCTCTCCGCGTGCGGCGACACGGATCGTGTCCGTGGTCCGGGGATGCGGGGGCGGGTTTCCTCACGTCCTCGGTCACGCGGTCCGGCCTGGGCGGTCCGATGCCCGCGACGATCGCTCCGGTCGTCGCGGGGCGGTGCCGTCCGTCGCCGGATCGCATGCCCGAGGGCGCGCCTGCCGATCGCCACCGAGGCGGCGGCGTGTCGGGAAGTCTTGCGTTTCCTGCCTGTCAGCGGTTCCTGCCAGTGCTGCGCGCCCCACATGCTGGTGTAGGCGGGGTCGACAGCGATCACGCCGATACCGGCTTCGGCGCACATCGACAGCAGGCGTGCGCGGAGTTTGCCGGTGGGGATGCCGCAGACGAGCTGCCGGAACCTCTTCTTCCGGCCGTGGTTCTCCCGGGTCCTGGAGTCGGTGAAGTCCAGGTCTTCGATCGCGATGGCCTTCACGCCCGTGGACTTGGCCCAGTGCAGCAGGCGGGTGAGAGCGTGCCGGAGCTGGGCGTCACGGTGGGTGGTGGTGCCGGACAGGTGGTAGTCGAAGCGGCGTGGCGCGCCGGTCGGGTTGCCGTGTTCGTCCAGCAGCCACGCGGCCAGGTGGTCGGCGTTCGTGTCGACGCCGATCACGCCGTTCGCCCGTAGCGCGTCGAGCGGGATGACGGGTAGGTCTTTGCGGGTCCACGACGCGTCGAGGTACCAGCGGCCCGAGGATGCGTCGAGGTGGATGCGGTAGGCGACGGCGTGGTTCGCCTCGATGCGGTCGCGCCATTCCTCGCCCCGGTGCGGGAACGTGACCTTCGCCGCGAGGACGTACCGGCCGTGCCCGGAGTTCGCGTGCTCTGCCAGCGGGGCCGGGAGCTTGATCGAGACTTCGCCGTCAGGGGCGATGCGGATCGTCTCGTTCCCGTGCCGTTTGCCGGACTCACCGTCAGCCGTCAGGAACCAGCGGGCCGCCTCCCGCCGCGCGTGCCATTGCTCCTGCGACATCCCTGCCGCATCCAGGTTGTGGCGGGTGTTGAGGAGCTTGCGGCCGCCGCGCACCACCGTCACCCGGCCTGCGTCGTGGTCGGCCTTCACCCGCGCGTACTCGAGCTCCAGGTGCGCCAGGCGCCGGGACTTGGCGTGCCATTCCCGGCGCGAGTGGTACCCGCCGGGCTGCCGTCTGCCGCCCTTGGTGCCGATCGGCAGGGCGAGGCGGTGGCGGATCACGGCGATTCCCGCGGCGAGCCCTCGCAGGTGCTGCCACTGCGCGCGGCGCGACAGGCCCCACTGGTCGTGCGTGGTCCTGGTGATGGATCCGGCCCAGCGCGACGACGACTGCGGGGTGAGGTCGCGCTTGCGGGCTGCCCATGTCTGGGTGGAGTGCTCCCGGGCGTCGGCGACGCGCCGGGCCAGGTCCCGCGAGGCGAGAGAACCGAGGTGTGCGCCGACCAGGCGCAGCACCGCGTCGTCCTGGGCGGTCAGGCCCTTGAGCCGGTCCCGTATGCACACCCCCGGTGCGGCGTCGGCGACGAACGGCCGAGCGATCTGCCGCAACACCGCCACCCCCGGCCCCCTCCGCCCTCACGAATCCTTCGACCACGGACATGCTGGCACAGCCAGCAGCACGAGCAGCCCGAAACAGCGGAAGCGGAACCTTCTGGACAACACTTCAAGAGAAACTGGCAAAGTCACTCATGAACGCCAAAGATCACTCAACAACACTCAACTGCCCCACGGTTCACCACCCCCAGCTGCAGGGTGCGCCACAGCTCGGCGATCGAGCGGCGCCCGCTGATCACCTCCACCGGCCTGGCCGCCTCCGGGTCCGGGCGGCCCTGCCGGTAGGTGCGCATCAACTCGCCGATCCGGCCCCGGGCGCGCCGCAGTTCGACCTCGCGCCGCAGCAGCAGCTCCTCCAGCGCCACGTCCGGCGGCACCGCCGCCCACGCCCCCACCCACACCGCCCCCACCCACACCGCGCACGCCTACGGCACGCACCACTACGGCCACGGCGCCCGCTACGACGGCGGCGTCTGGGGCGGTTACGTCGCCCAGGGCAACGGATTCCAGAGCGTCTCCGGCTCGTGGACCATGCCCACCGTCCAGTGCAACACCTCCAACGACCTGTTCGCCCCCTGGGTCGGCATCGACGGCTACGGCTCGCAGACCGTCGAGCAGACCGGCGTCCAGGTCGACTGCTCCAGCGGCTCCCCGGCCTACTCCGCCTGGTACGAGATGTACCCGGCCCCGCCGCAGTACTTCAGCGACCCGGTGGACGCGGGCGACAGCTTCACCGCCTCGGTGGTCAACAGCGGCGGCTCCGACTACACCCTGCAGATCACCGACAACACCAAGGGCTGGACCGAGACCACCACCCAGCAGCTCAACGGGCAGAACGTCAGCGCCGAGGCCGTGATCGAGTCCCCGAGCCAGAGCTACCCGTCCTTCAGCCGCCTGGACTTCTCCGGCGTCACCGTCAACGGCCAGGTCTTCGACAGCTACGGCCCGCAGGCCATCAACAGCGGCCCGTACACCGAGACTTCGCTCAGCAACGGCTCCTTCGCCATCGTCCCGGCCTGACCGCTGCCTGGCTTCACCGCCTGACCGCTCGGCCCGCCTGACCGCTCGGCCCGGTTGACCGCTCGGCCCGCCTGATCGCTTGCCCGCCCGGCGGCGTGCGCGCACCCGCGCGCACGCCGCCGTCGCCGTCAGCCGGGCGGTCCGGGGCCCCCGCGCGGCGGGCGTCAGCGCAGGCCGGCGAACAGGTCCTGCTCGGGCAGCGGTGCGCCGGTGGTGTCGCGGACGCGGACGAAGGTCTCGGTGCCCATCAGCTCGGTGAAGCGCTCCTTGCCCATCCGCAGGAAGAAGATGTTCTCGCCCTGGCTGGCGTGGGCGGCCAGCGCGTCGTACTTCTGTCCGCCGTAGGCGTGGGTGTCCACCCAGGTGGTGACCTCCTCGTCGGGCAGCCCGATCGGCGGCAGCTCGGGGGCCTCGACGGCCGACCCGGCCCCGTCCGTCCCGCCGGCCCCGCCGGTCTCCCCAGCCCCGTCCGTCTCCCCGGCCGCTTCGCCCGGCTCGTCCCAGTCGGCGCCGAACTCCCGCATCACCTCGCCGAACCGCTTCATCGCCGAGTGCGGCGCGGTGGTCCAGTACACCTTGGGCGCCAGTTCGGGGGCCAGGTCCAGGGCGGCCATGGTGATGCGGTGGGCCTGGATGTGGTCGGGGTGGCCGTAGAAGCCGTTCTCGTCGTAGGTGACGACGACGTCCGGCCGGTAGTGGTGGATCAGCTCGGCCAGGCGGGCGGCACCGTCGGCGACGGGGGTGCCCCAGAACGAGCCGGGGGCATCGTTGGCGGGCCAGCCCATCATCCCGGAGTCGCCGTAGTCGAGCGTTTCGAGGTGGTCGACGCCGAGGACGCGGCAGCTGGCCTCCAGCTCCTTGCGGCGCAGGGCGGCCACCGCCTGCGGGTCGTGCCCGTCCTCGCCGGGCTTGACGCCGCCGGGGCCGTCGCCGCAGGCGCCGTCGGTGCAGGTGACGAGGACGGTGCGGATGCCCTCGGCGGCGTAGCGGGCGAGCACGCCGCCGGTGCCGGTGGCCTCGTCGTCGGGGTGGGCGTGCACTGCCATCAGTGTCAGGGGCCGGTCGGCCATGGTGTCGTCCTCGCTTCGCTCGGGTGGTCCGCCTCCAGTCTGCCGGTCGGGTGTGACAGCCCGCCCTGGACCCCCGCCCTCGCCGCAGCCGTCGACCACACCACTGTCCGACACCTCACGACCCGAACGGGTATCCGCCCGGACCCACCTGAGTACCCGTACTCAGGTGGGCCCCGGCGCCCGCCCCGCAGCATGGGGCCATGCATCCAGCAGCGACACCGAGGATCGGCATCACCGCCGTCGGCTCCCACCTGCCCGCCCGCCGGCTCACCTCCCAGCAGCTCCAGGACGAGATCACCGCCGGCGCCGAACTCGCCCTGCCCGAGCGGATGCTGGAGAAGGCCACCGGCATCCGCACCCGCCGCTTCGCCGCCGACGACGAGTACGCCTCCACCCTCGCCACCGGCGCCGCCCGCCGGGCCCTGGCCGCCCGCGGACTGCACCCGCACGACGTCGACCTGCTGCTCTTCGCCTCCGCCACCCGAGACATCTGCGAGCCCGCCACCGCCCACATCGTCCAGGCCGAACTCGGCACCCGCGCCCACGCGCTGGACGTCAGCAACGCCTGCAACAGCTTCCTCAACGGGATCGACCTGGCCCGCGCGATGATCCTGGCCGGCCGCGCCCGGCGCGCCCTGGTGGTCACCGGCGAGACCCCCAGCCGCGCGATGCGCCGCGACCCCGCCGACGCCGCCGCCCTGCGCGAGGGCTTCGCCGGCTACACCTTCGGCGACGCCGGCGCCGCCGTGGTCGTCGAGCCGGTCGAGCGCGGCGGCATCCTCGACACCGCCACCGTCACCGCCTCCGAACACTGGCAGGCCGGCGGCATCCCCGGCGGCGGCTCGCGCCACCCGCGCGGCGACGAGTACACCTACTTCCGCGGCGGCGGCAAGGAGTTGCGCGGCATCTTCGAACAGATCGGCCCCGCCGCCCTGGCCGGCCTCGCCGAACGCACCGGCCTCACCTGGGACGACTACGCCCGGGTGCTGGTGCACCAGGTGACCGTCCCCTACCTGGAGCGCTTCGTCGAACTCACCGGCGCCCCCACCGACAAGCTGGTGCTCACCGTGCCCGAACTCGGCAACGTCGCCAGCGCCACCCTCGGCATCCAACTCGATTTCGTCAAAGAGCAGTTGAATCCGGGGGAGAAGGTTCTCATGATCGGCCTGGGCGGCGGCGTCTCCCTGATGACCATGGTCTGGGAGGCCTCTTGACTTCCTCTCCCTCCTGAAGGAGGGGGATTCCCCTCAGCCTCGCGGCTGAGCCGCTGCGCGTGAGCGCGGCGGTGGGACTACTTCCTGCTTCACCGACGACCGCCCGCCCGGAGTGCTCCGTTGAGGTCTTACACCGTCTCCACAGGCTGCTGCCGCCAGCCCGGCGGCCAGTATGTTACGTGCTGCGTTCACGTCCCGGTCGTGGACTGCTCCACAGTCGCACTCCCACGCGCGGACGTTGAGGGGCATCTTGTCGCGGATGGTTCCGCAGGCCGAGCACAGCTTGGAGCTGGGGAACCACCGGTCGATGGTCACCAGGTCGCGGCCGTACCACTCGGTCTTGTACTCCAGCATGGACCGCAGCTCAGTCCAGCTCGCGTCGCTGATCGAGCGGGCCAGCTTTCGGTTCTTGAGCATGTTGCGGACCGTCAGATCCTCGATCACGACCGTTTGGTTTTCACGGACGAGTCGGGTGGTGAGCTTGTGCAGGAAGTCCCTGCGCCGGTCGGCGATGCGGGCGTGGACGCGGGCGACCTTGCGCCGGGCCTTCTCGCGGTTCGCCGACCCCTTGGCCTTGCGGGACAGCTCCCGCTGAGCCTTGGCGAGCCGTTCCCGGTCAGCGCGCTCGTGCTTGGGGTTGGTGATCTTCTCCCCGGTGGAGAGCGTCACCAGGCTCGTGATACCGGCGTCGATGCCGACCGCCGACCCGGCGGGGGCATCGGGCATCGTGGGCCGGTCTTCGCACAGCATGGAGACGAACCAGCGACCGGCCGCGTCCTGCGACACCGTGACCGTGGACAGCGACTGTCCTTCGGGCAGCGGGCGCGACCACACGATGTCCAGCGGCTCCGCCATCTTCGCCAAGGTCAGCTTGCCGTCCTGGTACCGGAACGCGGAGGACGTGTACTCGGCGGACTTCCGGGACTTCTTCCGGCTCTTGAATGTCGGGTACTTCGCCCGCTTGAGCCAGAAGTTCGAGAACGCCCCTTGCAGGTGGCGAAGGGCCTGCTGCAACGGAACGGAGGAGACCTCGGTGAGGAACGCCAGCTCCTCGGTCTTCTTCCACGCCGTCAGCATCGCGGAGGTGGCGTTGTAGTTCACCCGCTCCTGACGCATCGTCCACGCCTCAGAGCGGGCAGCCAACGCCTTGTTGTATACGAGCCGAACGCACCCGAACGTGCGCGACAGCTCCGCCGCCTGCGCATGAGTCGGATAGAAGCGGAACTTGTATGCCCGCTTCACATGAGTGGCCGTCATGGATCACACACTAACACCAATCTTTGTGATCACGTGACGGGCGATCATCTACCGAGACGCCATACCGCCTTGACGGCGGTCTGGCTCCCCCTGACCCGCTACGCGGGAGATCCATTTCCTCCCCCGGCTAAAGCCGGGGGTATCCATGGAGGACTCAGATGAACCAGCTGTGGGTGATCGTCCCCGCCTACCAGGAGGAAGCCCGGATCGACGGCGCCCTGCGCGCCCTCGCCGCCCAACACGACCGCGACTTCACCCTCCTCGTCGCCGACAACGGCTCCACCGACGCCACCGTCGCCACCGCCCGCGCCTTCGCCGCCCACGCCCCCTTCCCGGTCCACGTCCTGACCGAACCGGAGAAGGGCGTCGGCTGCGCCGTCGACACCGCCTTCCGCCACGCCATCGCCCACGGCGCCACCCTGCTCGCCCGCACCGACGCCGACTGCCTGCCCGAACCCGGCTGGACCGCCGCCGCCCGCGCCGCCCTCCTCGCCTGCGACGGACTGGTCTGCGGCCGCGTCACCGCCCGCCGCGACGAACACGGACCGGCCGGCCGCGCACTCTTCCGCCTCCTGGTCGCCCTCGGCGCGTTCTTCGGCCGCATCCGCCCCGCCCACCACCGCCGCCACGGCTACCTCACCCCCTACCGGATGCACGCGGGAAACAACATGGCCATCACCGCCGCGCTCTACCAGGCCGTCGGCGGCATGCCCCGGCGCCCCTCACCCACCGACCGGACCTTCCTCAACCAGGTCCGCCGCCACACCACCGCCATCACCCGCAGCCGCGCCATGGTCGTACAGAACTCCACCCGCCGCATCCGCGCCTACGGAGTGATCGGCACCGCCCGCTGGTACCTCGAACGCGGCGCCGGCCCACGCCCCGCCGACATCCGCTGACACCACCGGGGGGAATCCACCGTGCTCGACCGACTCGCCCACGCCCTGCGCACCCACCACCCCGACCGCCCCGCCGTCCTGCACCACACCCGCACCGGCGCCACCCGCACCCGCATCCGCCGCGGCGACCTCGCCGACCTCGCCGACGGCTACGCCGCCGCCCTGAACGCCCGCCGCCTCACCCCCGGCACCACCCTCGGCCTCGCCCTGCGCCCCGGCCCCCGCGCCCTCGCCGTCCTGCTCGCCGCCCACCGCCTCGGCCTGCGCGCCGCCGTCCTCGACCCCACCGCCGGCCCCGACGTCCTCGCCGCCCACCTCGCCCTCGCCGCGCCCGGCCTCATCCTCGCCGACGCCACCGCCCAAGCCGCCGCCGGCTGGGCCGCACCGCTCGCCCGCCGCGCCGACCTCCACCTGCCCCGCCTGGGCACCCTCGGCCCCGTCGCCACCCTCGGCCGCCGCCTGCCCGGCTGCGCACCCCGCCTGCGCCCCGCCACCACCCCCATACCGCCCAGGCGCCACGATCCGGACGCCGACGCCGTGATCGTCTTCACCTCCGGCACCACCGCCCGCCCCCGCGCCGTCGTCCACACCCACGCCAGCCTCACCGCCGGCCTGCACACCGTCGCCGACCTGGTCCGCCCCCAAGCAGGGACCACCGTCCTCGGCGGCACCTTCTTCGTCCTCGCCCCCGCCCTCGCCGCCGGCGCCACCGTCGCCCTGCCCGCCCGAACCCCCACCGCCCTCGCCCGCCAACTCACCCACCTCACCCCCGCCCACACCTACCTCACCCCACCCCGGCTGCGCACCGCCCTCACCGCCGGCGCCCACCTCACCGGCACCCTGTGGACCGGCTCCGCCCCCGCCGACGCCGCCCTGCTGCGCCGCGCCAAACACGCCGGCGCCGACCAGGCCTGGAGCGTCTACGCCCTCACCGAACTCTTCCCCGCCGCCGCCGTCGAGGAAGCCGACAAGAGCGCCCACACCGACGACGGCGACCTCGTCGGCCACCCCCTGCCCGGCATCCGCACCCGCCTCGCCGACGACGGCGAACTCCACCTCACCGGCCCCGGCGCCCGCCACCGCTACCTCGGCCACGAACCCGACCCCTGGATCCACACCGGCGACCGCGCCACCCTCACCCCCGACGGCCGCATCGTCCTCGCCGGCCGCCTCAAGGACATGGTGCTGCGCCGCGCCCGCAACATCTACCCAGGCCTGTACGAACCCGCCCTGCACATCCCCGGCGTCGAACTCGCCCTGCTCGTCGGCGTACCCGACGCCCACGGCGACGAACGACTCGTCGCCCTCGTCCAGCCCGCCCCCGGCGCCGACCCCCAGCAGCTGCGCACCCGACTCGACGGCCCGCTGCAACGCATGGGCGCCGCCCGCCCCGACGCCCTGCTCTTCGGCACCGTCCCCCTCGCCGGCCGCTCCCGCAAACCCGACCGGGCCGCCGCATCCGCCTACTGCGAACGGGAGTTGGCCCGATGACGCCCACCGCATCGCCCACCGCATCGTCCACGGAATCGCCCCCCGCCGCCTCCCGCCGGGCCCGGCGCCGCGACCGCACCGTCTACCTGCGCAGCCACCCCCTCCTGTTCGCCCTGCTCTGCGCCACCCGCCACCGCCCGGTACTGCGCCTGGGCCGCACCCTGCTCGTCCACGACCCCGACGCCTACCGCCACGCCCTCACCCGCATCCCCCTGGAACGCACCGCACCCGGCACCACCGGCGGCGCCGCCGCCCGACTCACCGGCGGCAGCCTCCTGTTCGACCAGGACGGCGACGACCACCGCGCCGCCCGCCGCGCCCTCGCCACCGACCTCGCCGCCCCCGCCCTGCCCCGGCTGCGCCCGCTCTGGCAGGCCGTCCTCGCCGAACGCGTCCCCGCCCTCGCCACCGGCACCCTCGAACTCGTCGACCTCGCCGAGGAGTTGGCCGGAACCACCGCCGCCGCCCTGACCGGCGCCAGCGCCCCGCCCCGCCAACTCGCCCGCGCCGCCCGCGAAGCAGCCGCCGCCACCGCCCGCGACCACCTGCCCGGCCCCCGCCGCCGCAGCCGTACGTCCGCCCACGCCGCCGCCGAAGCCGCCGCCCGCCTCACCGCCCTGCTGCCCGACCCACAGGACGCCATGCTCGCCGTCGCCGCCGTCAACACCACCGTCGCCGCCCTGCCCAGAGCCGCCGCCTGGTGCGCCGACGCCCGCCTGTGGCCCGCCGTCGACGACACCACCGCACCCGCCCTCGCCGCCGAACTCCTGCGCCTGACCGCCCCCTCCCCGCTACTGCCCAGAGCCGCCGCCGAGGACGCCACCCTCGCCGGACACCCCGTCCAGGCCGGCGACCGGCTCATCCTCGTCGCCCGTCACGCCGCCCGCGCCCACCACCGCACCCCACCCGAGGACCCCGCCGCCACCCAAGCCGTCTTCGGCACCGGAGCACACGCCTGCCCCGGCGCCGCCCTGGCCCGCACCCAACTCGCCGACACCCTCCTCGCGTTGGCCCCCCACCACCCCCACGTCACCCGCGCCCGCGCCGACCGCCACGCCGCCCTGCCCGGCTACGCCCACCTCACCCTGCGCGCGGGCGGCCGCTGATGCGCATCGCCATCACCGGCGCCGCCGGCTTCTGCGGCTCCCACCTCGCCCGCGCCGCCGCCCAGTTGGGCCTCGACGTCACCTGCCACGGCCGCCGCCCCGGCCCAGTCGGCCGCCACCTGCCCTGGGACGCCACCGAAACCGACCCCGACTTCACCGGCGCCGACCTCGTCGTCCACTGCGCCGCCGCCGTCGCCGACCTGCCCCCGGGCCACCGGGCCGAAGCCCACCAGCACGCCGTCAACGTCACCGGCACCCAGCGCGTCCTGCGCGCCGCCGCCGGCCGCCCCCTCGTCCACATCAGCAGCGCCAGCGTCTACGACCCGCGCACCACCAGCACCGTCCTCACCGAGGACCACCCCACCGACACCGGCCACCTCAACGCCTACGGCCGCACCAAAGCCGCCGCCGAACGCCAGGCCCTGGCCGCCGGCGCCGTCGTCCTACGCCCCCGCGCCGTCTACGGCCCCGGCGACCCCCACCTCCTGCCACCCCTGCTCGCCCGCGCCCGCCACGGCCTGCTGCCCCTGCCCGGCCCCGACATCCCCCTCAGCCTCACCGCCGTCGCCAACCTCACCGACGCCTGCCTGGCCGCCCTCGGCCTCACCACCACCCCACCCTGGCCCCCCGGCGCCTACAACATCGCCGACCCCGCCCCCTACCGCCGCGACGCAGCCCTGCGCCACGTCCTCACCGCCCACCACCTGCCCGCCCGCATCACCCACCTCCCCGCCCCCCTCGCCCGCCTCGCCGCCCGCACCACCCTCCTGCCCGGCCTCACCGCCTACACCCTCGACCTCCTCACCCGCAGCGTCATCCTCGACCTCACCCGAGCCCGCACCCAGGGCTGGCACCCGCACCACACCCTCACCGACTACCAGCCCTGACCCCGGCCCGGCCCGCCCACCCCCGGCGCCCCGGCCGGCCGCTGCGCCTGCGGGCCACAGCCCAGTGGCTCACGGTGTCCTGCTGGACGCCACCCGTCGCCCGTCGCCCGCTCTCTCCTGCCACCCACGGCCCCGAGTTCCGCCGCCCGTGTGCCGGTGTTTCGCGCCATCGGCCCACCCCGTGCCTCAGCCCCTGTGCCGCGGCCCGGTTCCCGCCCGCTCACCGCCCCTGACGCCCCGCCGCGTCCGCACTTCCTTCAAGGCGCCGGATGCCGCAACCTGGCAGCGGGGACGGCGTCAGGACCGGTCCGCAGAAGGGAGCCCGTCATGCTGGTCGCCGGCTTCGATGTGTCCGGCCGGGCCGCCGACTTCGATCCGGCCACCGGACGACTCGGCCCGGAGCGGACCGTCGACTCAGGACGGATGACTCACGGCCATTACGGCCAACTGGCCGGCGCCCGCGTGGTGTTCTACCGGGGTGCGGACGGACTGCGGATCCGGGTGGGGGAGCGCGACACCCGGCTCGACGCCGCCACCGCCGTCTGTCACCAGGTCGTCGGGCGGCAGTGCGTCCTGACCGTCGGCCAGGTCACCGAGCTGCGCTATCCGGTGCCGCCCGAATGGTCCGGCCTGGAGAACGACCTGACCCCGTTCGTCGACGCCGAGGACTTCGACCTCGGCCTCTTCGTCGCCAACGTCCTGGCCGACCGCGACCGAGCGGCCCGCAGCTACCGCTGACGGCCCGCCGTCCCGGTCCTGAGCCGCCGTCCGGCGCATGCCTCAGGACGGCTGTGGCCCGTTGCCGCCGGCCCAGTACAGGGCGGTGTCGAGGTCACGGGCCGTCCAGCCCTCCGCCGGCGCCCCGCCGTGCAGCAGGAGGCCGTCGAGGAGCCGCAGGTAGCGGCCGTACCGCCCCGGTGCGGGGGTGAGCGTGAACCCGAGGGCGTCCAGCGCGACCTGGACACGGCTGTCGTAGACCGCCATCCGAGCGGGCGCCGCCGCGGTCAGCACCGCCGAGGCGAGCGCGTCCCCGGTACGGAAACCGGGCAGCCCCATGAGAACGGCCCGCCCCGCACGGGCGGCCTCACCGCGCGGAACGGCGGTGTCCCGGACGGCCGCGACGGCCCGCCCGGTGACGGCCCGCACCTCGGCATCGGGCCGGGACATGAGCACCGCCGCCCACGGGGTCCGCGCGGACAGCCGCTTCCAGACCGTCAGCGCCGCGATGTCCGTCTTGCCGAGGCTGCCGCTGCTCCGAACCCGCTGCGCGACCTCGTCGAGGACCTCGTCGTAGTGCGGCGAGACGCCTGCCAGGTAACCGGCACGGGCGGGGACCAGAACGTCCCACGCCCGACCGCAAAGGGCGGCGAACTCCCCGTCAGCCGCCGGGTCCATCGTCTTGTCCATCCCCGCATCATGCCCTTGGACCGGCCGGACGGGGGACGCTTCGGCCCGAAGGGGCCTCAGGCCGCCCGCGCCGCCGACTCGCCCCCGTACCGGTGCGCCCGCACCCGCGGCACCCCCGGACGGACACCCTGGACGGACCCGTACCCGACCGGATCCAATGTCACCCCCGGGCCCACCGGCCGCCGGGCACCAAGGGGAAGGAGACCGATGCTGACCGACACCTCGACCCGCGCCGGCAGGGCGATACTGCTCCACGACCGCTACCCCACACTCGACGAACTCGCCGACACCGCCCACCAACTGGCCGCCCGCCACCCCCGGAGGTGCCGGGTGCGCACCCTCGGCGCCTCCCGCGCCGGCCGCCCCCTGCAGCTCCTGTCCATCGGGCCCGAAGCCGGCGCCCGCCCCGCCGACAACGTCCTGGTCGTCTCCGGCGCCCACGCCGACGAGTTCTCCGGCCGGGCCGGCATCGTCGAACTCGCCCACCGCGCCCTGGCCCGCCCCACCCCGCACGGGGCGACGGCCTGGCACTTCCTGCTCTGCCTCGACCCCGACGGCGCGCACCTGGCCCGAGGCGCCCTCCTCGCCCGCACCCTGCCCGCCTACTTCGCCGGCTACTACCGCCCCGCCGCCGACGAACAGCCCGAATGGGCCCCGGCGATCGGCGGCCGCCTCCCAGAGAGCCGGATCCTCCTCGACCTCATCGACGAACTCCGCCCCTCCCTCCAACTCTCCCTCCACACCGCCGACGTGGGCGGCACCTTCCTCCAGGCCACCGCCGACCCGAGCGCCCTCGCCCAGCCCTTCGCCCGCTCCGCCGCCGCCCTCGGCATCCCGGTCGAGACCGGCTCCTTCGACACCTACCGCCTGCCCGCCGCCGGCCCCGGCGTCTTCCTGATGGAGCCCCACCACATCGACTCCCAGGAGAACACCACCGGCATGCTCGCCCCGCACGAAACCCCGCACGAGACCCCGCACCACCGACCCCCGGCCGGCGCCCGCGCCGCCACCTGGTTCGCCCCCCAGCGCCACGGCGGCCGCACCGTCGTCGTCGAAGTGCCCGCCTGGACCACCGACCGACTCGGCGACACCCACCCCGCCGACGACGCCGACCAGCGCCTGCGCGCCAGCGCCGACCACCTGCGCGAGCGCGGCCGACAGCTCACCGACCTGCTGACCGACCCCCTGACCGCACTCCCATCCCACGACACCCCGCTGCTGCGCGCCGCCCGCACCCAGCTGACCGCCCTCAACCAACTCGCCGACGCCTGGGACCCGCGCACCGCCGAACGCCCCGTCCTCCCGCCACCCCTGCTTACCCGCGCCCACCTGGCCGGCATCGACCTGTGGGCCCACCGCATCCCGGTACGCGCCGCCGCCCTCCTGCGCCGCGCCACCCCCGACCCCCGCCTCGACGACCTCCTGCACACCTGGTGCACCCACTACCGCCGCCGCTTCCGCCCCACCTGGCTCCCCGTCCCCCGCCAGGCCGCCCACCACGCCAACACCGCCGAAGCCGCCGCCCACCTGCCCTGACCGCCGCGCGGCCCGCCTCCTCCGGCAGGATGGCCGGGATGAACTCCCATCCCCGACGGCACCGCGACGCGCCGCCCCACGTGTACCGGATCGCCAAGTACGACCCCGCCGACCGCGACGAGCGGGGCGTCTACACGGGGCCGGAGGAGGCGGTCAGCGACCACGGGCCGGTCGAGGCCGCCTATCTGGAGGCCGTCGCCGCCTTCGCAAAGGAGAGCGGCGTACGGCACCTGTCGATCCGCGAGCCCCAAGCCCCGCCCGGCTTCACCCACTTCGGCCTGGAGCCGGCGGCCGAGGGCGGCGGACTCGCGGGGCTCTTCCCGCCGGACCTGACCGGCTTCCACGACGGAGCCCGGGTGCCGATCGCGGTCGGCCTGGAACTGGTACGGGCCATGCTCCGCGACAGCGGCGCCTGGTGCCGCCTGGAGACCGAGCCCGAGACCGACGCTGAGCCGTCCTTCGCCGTGCACGTCGGCTGGGACCAGTACGTCTACGTCAGCAGCAGCGCGCCCTGCGCGGCGGCGGTGGCGCGCACCCGCGAACTGGGCCTCCACCCGGAGCCGTTGGACGCCTCCCCGTACGAGGCCGAGTTCGACGAGCCGGGCGGGCAGCGCCCCGCCGACGACGACTTCTGGGCCCAGCTGCGCCGGTGCGTGGCGGCCGGGCGGGCGGCGCTGCTGGAGGAGATGCACATCGACAACGCCTCCCGCTGGTACCGGCTCGACGGGGGAGCGATCGACGCGGTGCGCGCCCGGCTGGCCCCGCGCGCCCGGCTCGCCGTCTGGCCGGACCTGTCCACCGACGTCGCGGCGGTCCTGGCCGCCCTCCCCGAGGAAGGGCTGGTCGAGTTCGTCCGGGAGGGCCACGACGGCCGGATCACCAGCGAGGTCGACGACCCGGAGGAGTTCAGGGCGAGGGCCGCCGAACTGTCCGAGGCCCGGGCCGCCGCCGTCCTGTCGGTGTACACCGACGAGCGCAGCCCGCTGTTCACCGCCGTACTGCCCGACGCCGACGGCGTCCTGCGGGCCCGGTGGCGCACCGAGCCGACTCCGGCCGACCGGGACTGGGCCTGCCTGCGGACCGCGGAGTCGGACGACGATCACCCCGCCTGAGGCCCCGCCTTCACCACTCCCGCGCCGCCGCCGGCAGGTGCTCGCGCACCAGGGCGACGCGGGGGTCGGGAGAGGGGCCCGGGCGCTGGACCAGGCAGGCGGTGTTGATCGGCGGATCCGTGCGGCCGGTGGGTGGCGACCACCGACCCGCCGGCGACCCCAAACGTCCCCACCGCCCTCGGCGGTGGGGACGTTCAGGTCTCCACGACGTCGCGCACGGCGGTACAGACCTCGGCCGCCGCCCCCGCCGCCCCGCCCGCCGGGGCAGCGCCGTCCTCCTCCGACAGCATCGTGCTGCGCACCCGGTGCACGTACCGCTCGATCAGGTGCCGCAGCACGCCCACCGTCGCGGCGACGTCCGGCTCCGCCACGCCGTCCAGCGCGCTGGTCAGGCCGATGATGTTGGCCTGTTTCAGCCGCTCCAGCATCGCCCGCCCGTCGGCCGTGAGCGCGACCCGGCGGGCCCGGCGGTCCAGCGCGTCCGGGGTGCGTTCGACCAGCCGCTGGCCTTCCAGGCGGTCGATCTGCCGAGTGACGTGGGAGGGCTTGACCATCAGGCTGGCGGCCAGGTCGCCGACCCGGCTGGCCCCCTCGGCCTCGGCGAGCGCCCGCAGCAGGTAGACGTCCGAGCGGGCGGCCGTGATGCCGGCCCGGGCGGTGCGGCGTTCGTGCTCCTGGGAGCGGGTCAGCAGGTAGGCCAGCGAGGCCAGTACGGCCTCCAGGTCCGCAGTGGCGGTCCGATCGTCTGCGGCGTCCGGTACGGGGAAGAGGGCGTCTGCGGCGTCCGGCATGGGGGAACTTTAGCGAGCCGGTGCCCGCCACCGCTGCGGAGCCGACCACTGACCAGATTTCGGACAGATTCGGCGCCCACCGGATGGGCTCTTCCACCGCCACGGACCGCGAGTTAGCGTGACGGCGAGTTAGTTGCTTTTGGCACGTAAATGCTCCAGGGCTCGCTCCACCCCACCCACCAGAAGGGAGCCCCTGATGGCCACCGCCGCACAGACCCCCCGCTTCACCCACCCCGCCGCCCGCGGCACCTGCCCGTTCGCCCCGCCGCCCGCCTACCGCCAGGCCCAGCAGGAGGAACCGGTCAGCCGCATCTCCCTGTGGGACGGCAGCGCCAGCTGGCTGGTCACCCGCCACGAGGACATCAAGGCGGTCCTGTCCGACCCCCGCTTCAGCGCCGACGGCACCCGCCCCGGCTTCCCCTTCCTCACCGCCGGCATCCGGCAACTGAACACCGGCCAGCCCACCTTCATCCGGATGGACGACCCCGAGCACGCCCGGCTGCGCCGGATGCTCACCGGCGAATTCATGATCAAGAAGGTCGAGGCGCTGCGCCCCGAGATCCAGCGCATCGCCGACGACCTGCTCGACCGGATGACCGCCGACGCACGCACCGAGGCCGACCTGGTTCGCGAGTTCGCCCTGCCGCTGCCCTCCCTGGTCATCTGCCTGCTGCTCGGCGTCCCCTACCAGGACCACGAGTTCTTCCAGGAGTGCAGCCGCGTCCTGCTGCGCCGCGAATCCTCCGTCGAGGACGTCGCCGCCGCCCAGGACCGCCTGGTCGACTACCTGATCCGGCTCACCGAGGCCAAGCGCACCCGGCCCGACGACGGCATCCTCAGCCGTCTGGTGGAACGCGGCGACCTCAGCAACGAGGAGATCGGCGCGATGGGCCGGCTGCTGCTGGTCGCCGGACACGAGACCACCGCCAACATGACCGCGTTGTCGGTCCTCGCCCTGCTGCGCCACCCCGAGCAGCTCGACCGCCTGCGCCGCCACCCCGAGTCCGTCACCGGCGCGGTCGAGGAACTGCTGCGGTACCTGACGATCGTGCACTCCGGCCTGTCCCGGGTCGCCACCGAGGACGTCGAACTGGGCGGGGTGCGCATCCGGGCCGGCGAGGGCGTCGTCTGCATGATCAGCACCGCCAACCGGGACGAGGACGAGTTCCCGGACGGCGACGACCTCGACCTGACCCGCGACGCCCGCCGCCACCTGGCCTTCGGCTTCGGCGTCCACCAGTGCCTGGGCCAGCCCCTCGCCCGGCTGGAACTGCAGATCGCCCTCAACACCGTCCTGCGGCGACTGCCCGAACTGCGCCTGGCCGTACCGTTCGAGGAGGTCCGCTTCCGCGGCGACATGCTCATCTACGGCGTCCACGAGCTGCCGATCACCTGGTGACCCCCCGGGCGCCAGCACGCCCGCCCCCACCCCGGAGCCCCACCCCGACACCAGCCGTGCCCCGAAGGGAACCCCCATGCTCGTCCGGATCGACCAGGAGAAGTGCTGCGGCGCCGGGCACTGCGTCCTCGCCGCCCCCGAAGTCTTCGACCAGCGCGACGAGGACGGCATCGTCGTCCTGCTCGACGCCCGCCCGCCCGCCGAACTCCACCAGGCCGTCCAGGACGCCGCCGCCGTCTGCCCGGCCGCCGCGATCCAGCTGGAACAGGCACCGGACCAGACACCGGACCAGGCGTGACCGCACTGCAGGAGGTGGCCGTCGTCGGCGCAGGCGCCGCCGGACTGCACGCCGCCGAGGCACTGCGCCGGGCCGGCTACGACGGCCGCCTCACCCTCATCGGCGCCGAGGACGAACCCCCGTACGACCGCCCGCCCCTGTCCAAGCAACTCCTCGACGGGCAGTGGCAGCCCGAGAAACTGGCCCTGCGCAGCCCCGGCGCACTGGAGGAGCTACGGCTCGACCTGCGCCTGGGCACACCCGCCGAACGCCTGGACCGCCAGGCCCGGACGGTGCACCTCGCCGACGGCCACCGGGTCCGCTGCCAGGCCGTCATCCTCGCCACCGGCGTGCGCCCGCGCCGACTGCCCGGCGCCATGACGCCGCTGCGCGCAGCGAAGACGCCACTGCCCGGCGCCCACGTGCTGCGCACCCTCGCCGACGCCCTCGCCCTGCGCGAGGAACTGCGCCCGGGCGTACGGCTGTTGGTGGTCGGCGGCGGGCTGCTCGGCGCCGAGGCGGCGGCCACCGCCGTCGGGCTCGGGGCCGAGGTGACCTGGCTGGTGTCCGCCGCCGCACCACTGGCCGCTGTCCTGGGCGCCGAGACGGCCGCGCTGCTGACCGGCCTGCACCGCGCGCACGGAGTGCGGATCCACCGGGGCGCGGCCCGCGCAGTGCTGCAAAGGCGTGGCCGGGCCGCCGGCGTGCGGCTGGCCGACGGATCCGAACTGGCCGCCGACGCCGTGCTGATGGCGATCGGATCCGAGCCCGCCACCGAGTGGCTGGCCGGCAGCGGGGTGCCGCTGGCCGACGGCGTGGCCTGCGACGCGAACTGCGCCGCCGGCCCCGGCGTCTGGGCGGCCGGCGACGCCGCCTCCTGGCCCGACCCGCGCACCGGCCGGCGCCGGCGCCTCGAACAGCGCACCAACGCCGGCGAACAGGCCCTGCACGCCGCCCGGAACCTGCTGGCCGGCCCGGACGGCGCGCGGCAGGCCTACGCGCCGGTCCCGTACCTGTGGACCGACCAGTACGGCCTGCGGGTGCAGGCGTTCGGCAGCCCCGGTGGCGCCGACCGCTTCGAACTCGTCGACGGCAGCCTGGCCGACCACCGCTTCGCCGCCGCCTGCCTGCGCGAGGGCCGGGTCACCGGCGCGGTCGGCATCGGCTCCGCCCGGGCCCTGCGCGGACTGCGCACCCAGGTCGCGGCCCACGCCCCCTGGCCACCCGTCACCCACACCGCGGAGCAGACCGCCGCCCCCCTCACATGAGAGCCCCGGGCCCGGGGGCGTACTGGGCGAGCCCGTGGCCCAACGACCAGTCGACCGACGCGTTCTCCGTCAGGACGACGAACACGTTGCGCGGCTCGGTGCCCGCGTACTCGTGGGCGAGTTCGGCGATCCTTGCGTACAGGGCCCGCTTCTGCGCGTCCGTACGCCCGGCCCGCAGCGTGATTGCCACGTACACGAGGCCCTCGTCCCGCCGCACCCCGAGGTAACCGCCGTAGCGCAGCGTGCCGTTGGTGCCGTCGTGCCCGACCAGCACCTGGAAGTGGTCGTCCGGCGGGATCCCGATCGTCTCCATCAGCGCCTCGTGCACGGCGCGCCCGAGGGCGTCGAGCCGTTGCGGACCGGCCCCCAACGCGTCGATGCGGACGAACGGCATGCCGACTCCTCTCCCTGGAATTATCTGTACATACCAGTAGGTACAGCCTTGGGCGGCTCCGGGGCAAGAGCTGACCCGGCGACCCGGTGCGCAAATCGTTACATTGAGGACATTTGGCAGCTGTGCCAGGCACCGTGCGTCCACGCAAAGAAGGCCGACCGCCTTCGGAAAGGGTCCCCATGCACCCCGCCCTCAGCCCCGCCGTCCTCGCCGAACTGCGCCGGACCCGGCCCTACCCGGCGGTGTCCGTCCTGATGTCCACCCACCGCCGCGAACCGGACAGCACCCAGGACCCGGTCCGGCTGCGCAACCTGCTGGCCGAGGCCAAGGAACGGGTCCAGGCCGACCCCAAGGTCTCCCGGGCCGACCGCATCGACGTCCTCGAACAACTCGACCGGGCGCTCGCCGAGGTCGACCTCGTCCACGCCGAGGACGGCCTGGCGATCCTCGCCGCGCCCGGCGAGCACCAGGTGTGGTCATTCGCCCGTACCGCCCCCGCCCGGGTGGTCCTGTCCGACACCTTCCTCACCCGCAACCTGGTCGCCGCCCAGGCCGCCGAGCGCCCCTACTGGGTGCTCGCCGTCGCCGCCGACCGGGCCGTGCTGTGGGGCGGCACCCAGGAGAGGGTCACCGAGGAGGTCGACCACGGCTTCCCGCTGACGCGCACCTTCGACAACCCCGACCCGGAACGCCGCGAGCGCATCGGCGACACCCCCAGCACCTTCCGCGACGAGGAGACCAAGACCTTCCTGCGCCAGGCCGACACCGCGATCGGCAAGGTCCTGGCCGCCGACCCCCGCCCGCTGTACGTCGTCGGCGACGCGCCCGCCCTCGCCCTGCTGGACGCCGCCGGCCCGATCGCCAGGGAGGCCGCCGCCCAGATCCCGCACGGCGGCCTCGCCCAGGCCGACGTCGCGACCGTCCAGCGGGTGGTCGAACCCGCCGCCCGCGCCCACGCCGAGCGCGAGATCGGCGACACCCTCGCCCAGCTCGACAAGGCCCGCGGCCGCCAGGAGTTCGCCGCCGGCCTCGACGAGGTCTGGCGGGCCGCCGGCGAGGCCCGCATCGCCCGCCTGGTGGTCGAGGAGAACTACCGCGCCACCGTCCGCGACGACGGCGACCACCTCGTCCCCGCCCAGGCCGACGAGAGCGGCGCCCGCGAGGACATCGTCGACGAGGTCATCGAACGCGCCCTCGACACCGGCGCCCTGATCACCTTCGTCCCCGACGACACCCTCAGCGACACCCAGCGCATCGCCGCCGTCCTGCGCCACTGACCTGCGCCACTGACCCCCGGCCGGCCCGCCGCGCCCCCGACTCACGGCCTGGGCGCGGCGGCCTCCAACTCCTCGACGCTGCCGGACATCACGGTCCGCAGATGACGCGTCAGGTGCTCCACCGGCCAGTCCCACCACGCGACGGCCAGCAGCCGCGCCACCTCCGCCTCCTCGTAGCGCAGCCGGATCACCTTGGCCGGGTTGCCGCCGGCGATCGCGTAGTCGGGGATGTCGGAGGTGACGACCGACCCGGCGGCGACGATCGCACCGCTGCCGATCCGCACCCCCGGCATCACCGTCGTGCGGTACCCGAGCCACACGTCGTGCCCCACCACCGTGTCCCCGCGCCCCGGCAGCCCGGTCAGCAGGTCGAAGTGCTCCGCCCACGCGCCGCCCATGATCGGGAACGGGAACGTCGACGGCCCGTCCATCCGGTGGTTGGCCCCGTTCATCACGAACCGCACCCCCTCGGCGAACGCGCAGAACTTCCCGATCACCAGCCGCTCCGGCCCGTAGTGGTACAGCACGTTGCGCGTCTCGAACGCCGTCGGGTCATCCGGGTCGTCGTAGTACGAGTACTCACCCACCTCGATCAACGGCGAGGTCACCAACGGCTTCAGCAGCACCACCCGCGGCTGCTCGGGAAACGGGTGCAGCACATCCGGATCGGGCACGACGGGAACCACGAAGCCACCTCTTCCACACGGGAACGACCCCTTCATGATCCACCCAGCCGACCGCCCGACGCCCTGGGGTCCCCGTTCCAGCCCGTCCTCGCCGATCCGTAAATGGGTTGGGCCGGTGTGCCGTTGGCTGCTACGGTCGTCGCAGCCGTGAGAGAAGAGCGAGGAGGTGACACCCATGAAGGCTGTATCCGTGTGGGTGCTCCCCCTTGTCGTCACGGTGGGCGATTGACGTTGGTGTCGCCCGGGAGCGCCTCAGACAAGGCACTTCCGAAAGGCAACACCATGAACTCTGCGCACCCCGCCCCGGACGGGCGCAACACCGACCCCCATGCCCTCACGCTCACGCGGGTCTCGGACACCGAGTGGCACGCCGTGGAGGACGGCCGGGTGGTCGGCCGCGGCGACGCCTCGCGCCGGCCCGACGGGCGGCTGTTCGTCAGCATCGACGCGTGGCACGACACGGCCTTCGAGCGGATCGCCGCCGCGATGCGGGCCGACCTGCCGGGCCCGCTGCACACCGTGGTCGACGAGAGCGACCACGCCACGGCGTCCGCCTGGCGGCGGGCCGGCTTCACGACCGCGGGCCGCGAGTGGGGCTACCTGGTGCCCACCGACCCGCAGGTCACCGGGCTCGGCCCGGCGCGGCCCCCGGAGGGCGTGACGATCGTGCCCGCCGGCCTGGCCGAGGAGGGCCCGCTGCGCGCCCTGGAGCGCGTCGTCCACGACGAGATCGAGGCCGGCGCCGGATGGCAGTCGATACCGGCCCAGGTCCTGCCCCGCCCGGCGGGGACCCTCGTGGTCGACCCCGCGCGGTACGCGGTGGCGCGACAGCACGACCGGTACGTGGGGCTGATCCGGGTGTCACCGCCCCGTCGCCCGCGCATCGGCCTGATCGCCGTACGCGCCGAGCTGCACCGCCACGGCATCGCCCGGGCCCTGCTGGCCCACGCACTGGAATCACTGCACCGTGAAGGCACCACCGAGGCCTGGGCCGAGGTGGCGGAGTCCAACACGGCCGCCACCGCGCTCCTCCAGGGCATCGGCGCCCGACGCACGGGCGGCGTCCTGGAACTCGTCCTGCGCTGACGCGTCCCCGAGCCGCATCGTCATCGAATCGAAGAGAGGTGAAGGACCATGACCAAGACAACGAACGGCATCGAAGTCGAAGGCACCGTCGTCGAGTGCCTGCGCAACGCCAACTTCAAGGTCGAACTCCCGAACGGGCACATCGTGCTCGCGCACATCAGCGGGAAGGTGCGGAAGAACCACATCAAGATCCTCCCGCACGACCGGGTGCTCGTGGAGCTCAGCCCCTACGACCTCACCCGCGGCCGGATCCGCTTCCGCTACCGCAACTAGCGGTCAGGGCCGGGCGGCCCGGCACGCTCCCCCGTGGCGTGCCGGGCCACCGGCGGTTCTGCCGCGCCGGGCCGAGCGGCCCGGGCGTACCGCGGTGTTCCTCGTGGAGAATGCCAGGCCACGGCCCCGCCGTGTTGGCACTGCGTCGCCACTTCCTTGGCTTTGCGTCTACGCGCCGCCCGCGGCCCCCGCGCCGCCTGCACCCGCGCCCCCGGCCAGCTCCCGCTGCCGGTGCTCGCGGGGCGAGAGCCCGTACGCGGCGCGGAAGGAGCGGCTGAAGTCGGAGGCCCGCGGGATGCCCCAGCGCGCGGCGACGGCGTGGACCGGCAGGGCCCGCAGCGCCGGGTCGGCGAGGTCGCGGCGCGCATGCTCCAGCCGCTGGCCGCGGATCCAGGCGGCGAGCGTCTCGCCCTGCGACTGCTGGGTGAACACCCGGTGCAGATGGCTGATGGAGACGTGGTGCGCGGCCGCGATCGCGGACGGCGAAAGCTCGGGGTCGTGCAGGTGGCGCCGGACGAAGGCCCGCACGCTCTGCGCCAGCGCCCGCCGCCGGGCGTCGTCCGGCAGCGCGGCCTCCGCGTCCAGCTCCCGGGCCAGCCAGGCCGCCACCAGGTCCACCGCGACCGTCCCCAGCCGCGCCGTCTCGGCCGGCCCCAGGACGGCGGCCTGCCGGTCCAGGCCGACCAGGAACTCCGACAGCAGCGCAGACGTCCCCTCCCGCGCCGAGAACCCCCGGCCCAGCAGGTCGCGCAGCCGGTACGGCGGCAGCGGCAGCAGCGAGACGGGGAAGTCGATGCCCACGGCCTCGGTCCGGTGCTCCCGGCGGCCGTCGGCGCGCACACCGACGGCCCGCACGTCGTACGGGTGCGAGCTGTCGACCAGGTACAGGTCGCCCGGCCCGAACGTGCGGGTCCCCTCCCGGGCGCCGCGTGTCAGCGACAGCCCGCCGCCCAGCGGCATCGTCAGGTGGTACACCCCCGGGTCCGAGCGCCGCACCATCGCGGCGGTGCGCCGGAACCGGGTGGGCGGGAACGAGGACCTCAGCAGGGTCACCGGCCCCAGCTCCAGGCGCCGCATCTCCGCCCGGAAGTCGTCGGCGTGGGCACTGGTCATCTCGCTGGCCCGGGTGCGCCCGATCAGCTCCCGCCAGCAGTCGAACCGCTCCTTGGCGGACACACCCTCACCCCGGAACACACTCCCCGCGGCCACTCCGTGCCCCTTCCTCTCGCTCCCTGCCAGGCCGGACCAGGCCGGACCCGCCCGCGACCGGCCGGAACGGCCCGGGCCGGACCACGGACGGCTGACCGTAGCCGATCCCGCCCCGGCCCCGGCAGGACCCCCCAGCCGGCTGACCGGCCGGCAGGGCGCACACGAAGTCCTCCTCACCGCCCGCGGGCGCGCCGGCCCTTGTCGGCCGAGCCGCGGACCCCGCGGGACCTGGACCCACTTCCCGCGCAGCACCGGTCAGTTGGCTAGACTGCCCCGGCCCGGTGTGATCACGAAGGGACAGGAACGAGCATGGGGGGAACCTGGATGAGCGCGACCGAGCCCGACCCGGCGGAGCCGACGGGGCCGCAGATACGCCAGGACATCCCGCACAGCGCCCGGATGTACGACTACTTCCTCGGCGGCAAGGACAACTTCGCCGTCGACCGCGAAGCCGCCGAGCGCGTCCTGACCGCCTTCCCCACCATGCGCACCGCCGTCCGCGCCAACCGCACCTTCATGCACCGCGCCACCCGCGCCCTGGCCCGGCGCGGCCTGAGCCAGTGGCTGGACATCGGCACCGGCATCCCCACCTCGCCCAACCTGCACGAGGTCGCCCAGGCCGTCGAACCGCGCGCCCGCGTCGTCTACGCCGACAACGACCCCGTCGTCCTGGCCCACTCCCGCGCCCTGATGACCAGCACCCCCCAGGGCCGCACCGCCTACGTCCACGGCGACGTCCGAGACCCCGCCTCGATCCTGACCACCCCCCAGGTCGCCGAGACCCTCGACCTGACCCGGCCCGTGGTCCTGTCGATGATCGCCCTGCTCCACTTCGTCCCGGACCTCGACGACGCCCACGCCATCGTCAAGCACCTCCTGGACCCCCTGCCCCCCGGCTCCGCCCTGGTCCTCTCCCACGCCACCGCCGAACTCGACCCGCCCGGCGCCTCCAAGGTCGAGGAGATCTACAACCAGGCCGGCACCTCCCTGCGGCTGCGCCCCGAGGCCGAGTTCGCCACCTTCTTCGAAGGCCTGGACCTCCTCGACCCGGGCATCGTCCCGGCCCACCGCTGGCACCCCGACGGCGCCGACGACACCACCGGCCTGCTGCCGGCCACCGTCACCGACGCCCAGGTCTCCTTCTACGCCGGCGTCGCCCTCAAACCCTGACCGGATGCCTCCGCAGGCGCCGACGCCCCGTCAACACCCCTGCCACCACCGGGATCCCGTCCGGGTGACGCGGACCCGGTTTCCCCTCCGGGCCGGGCCCGCCTCCGCTGTCATGGAGCGGCCCGGCCAACGGGCACAGCGAAACCCGCCACGCCCCTTGGAGGAGGAGTCCCGTGTCCTCGCCCTGCGACCCCCAGTACGCTCCCGCCGGCGACGTGAGCGCAGCGCTCATGGTGATCGACTCCCGGCTCAAGGCCCTCTACGACGGCCGCACCGGGACCGACCCCGAACACCGCCGGATGGTCGACCAACTCGCCGCCTCCATGGGCCCCGACGAGTTCGGCGCCCTGCTGGAAGGCGCCTGCACGCTCATCTACATGTACATGAATTGGCTGAGCCAGGCCTGCGAGGACCACGGCAAGGACGTCATCGAGTACGTGGTGCCCACCCTCGTCGCCACGATGCGGATGATGCCCAAGACCTTCCGCCCCGAGGTCATCCCCACCATGGCCGGCCTGCTCATCGCCGCCGGCAGCGGCCTGAGCCCCAACCTGTGGCGTGCCCAGTACGGCCCCTGGACCGACGCCGAGATGAACCCCCTGGAAGCCACCGCCACCCTCCTCGCGGAGTACGTCAACCGCATCTGCGGCGACGACCACGACTTCGCCACCCGCCTGATCACCGACGCCCTCTCCCGCGCCGACGAGGACTGACCCGCCCCGCCCGGGCAGGACCATCTCCGACTGTTACATGACAGTGACGTTCCGCACACAACCGGTGGCACCGAGTGGGACGTCTCCAAGAAGGACAGTGCCCGAACCGCACCGACGGTGCCTTCGGGCTCACGACCACCTCCCCCTGAAAGGGGTGCACCCGTGATCGTCACCAAGCGGAACTCCCTGCGCCTGGCCGCCGTCGCCACCCTCAGCACGCTGCTCCTCGGGGCGGCGGGCACCGCCATGGCGGCCGCCCCGGCCGCCTCCGCCACGCCCGCCGCCGCCTCCGTGTCCGCCGGCATCACCGCCAAGCCGTCGGTCACCTCCGTCCAGGCCTGGCAGCTGTTCCGGGTCACCGGCACCACCACCGGCCTCAAGGCCGGAACCACGGTGACCCTCCAGCAGAAGCAGCACGGCAAGTGGGTCACCCTGCCGGCCTCCGTGCACACGACCCGCAACGGCTCCTACTCCCTCGGCGTGAAGCTCGGCATCAAGGGCCTGAACGAGCTGCGCATCGTCAGCGGGAACACCGCCTCGCCGGTGTTCACGGTGACCTTGCGCTGACCCGGGGCCCACGGCCGACGGCCCGCCGGGTGCAGAGTCCCTGCACCCGGCGGGCCGTCGCCGTCCCGGGTCGGCCCTACCCGGACGGCGGTGCTTCCTCCTCCCCGCCCCCGGGCTCCTTCCCGGCCCCGCTCTCCTGTCCGGCCCCGGGCTCCTTCCCGTCCTCGAATTCGACGCTGACGCGCTGCTCCGGCCGCCGTTCCTCCTGGCGCGCGATGGACGACAGGACCTCCTGGTCCGGCCCGGTCAGCGGGGGCTGCAGGATGCTGCGCGGCCACAGCCGCCGGTGCAGGACCACGTTGGTCTCGGCGGCGTACACGGTGATCTGGGCGTTCAGGTAGAGCCAGGAGAGCAGGCCGATCACGGTGGCGAAGAACCCGTAGACGGCCGTGGCGTGCCGCAGCTGGTGGGCGACCAGGAGGGCGCCGAAGGCCTGCAGGACGGTGAACAGCGGGCCGGCGAGCAGGCAGCCGGGCAGCAGGGCGCGGGTGGGGATGCCCTTGGGCGTGAGGACGCGGAAGCAGGCCAGGCACAGGGCGGTGTTGACCAGGGCGGACAGGACGAGCCCGCCGATGCGGGCGGCCGGCCCGGTGAGGGCGACGGCGACGAGGGTGGCGGCGGAGGTGGCCAGCAGCAGTCCGACGGCCAGGACGGTGAACAGCAGCAGGCTGCGGGCCAGGCGAGGCCAGTAGCCGGGGCGGACCGCTCCCGGCACGTTCCAGATCTCGGCCATGGCGTGCTGGAGGACCTGGGCGATGCCGAGCGTGCCGTAGAGCAGGCCGAGCACGGCGACGGCCAGGGCCAGTCCGCTGCCCTGGACGGAGTGGACGTTCTGCCGCAGTTGGTCGCCGATGATGGGGAAGTCGGCGAGGGCGGAGTTGACGACGGCCTGCTGGGCGTGCGGGTGGCCGTGGAGGACGAAGCCGAGGACGGTGCTGAGCAGGAGCAGCAGCGGGATGAGGGCGACGAAGCCGTAGTAGGTGATCAGCGCCGCGAGCAGGCCGCAGCGGTCGTCCCCGTACTTCTTGATCACCCCGACGACCATTGCGGGGGCCCGGTGGTGCTGCTGGGTGCGGTCCAGGGCGCGCAGGGCGCGTTCGACGGTGTTCATCTGCCACCTCCGGGCCGGGCTCGTCCGTTCGGCGTGCGCCTACCCGCCGGTGCGCCGGCCACCGCACACGCGCGTAACCGGGGTCGGCCGGCCTCTCCCCCGAGGGGGCCGGTCGACCCCGGCGGTCCGGGGGCCTGGGGGATCAGGCGGTGGGCGGCGGCAGTTCGCGCAGCCGGCTGACGGGGGACAGGGCCAGCGGGACGAGCATCAGGGCCGAGCCGACGGCGATCGCGGCGAGTCCCTCGCGCAGCCCCAGTGCCCCGCCGATGACGCCGCCGAGCAGGCCGCCCAGCGAGCCGCCGCCGAACAGCAGCGTCCGGAACGCCGCGTTCATCCGGCCCATGAGCGGCTGCGGCGTCAGCGTCTGGCGCAGGCTGACCATCACCACGCCGGCCACGCCCAGGCCCAGGTAGCCGATGAAGAACGAGGCGACGAAGACGGCCATCAGCACCGGCTTGGAGCCGTCCGCGAGCGGGATCAGCAGCGGGCTCGCGAAGATCGCCGCCATCGACACGGCGTAGACCGTGCCGAGGCGGAACCGCTTGACGACCCGCCCGGACAGCGCCGCGCCGGCCAGGCCGCCGACCGAGGACGCGGAGAAGACGATGCCGATCTCGGTGGGCGTCAGGTGCTGGTCGCGCACCGCGTAGAGGACGAACATCGTCCACACCGAGACCATCGAGAAGTTGCAGAACGGCGCCACGAGGGCGAGCGGGCGCAGGACGCGGTCGCCGAAGACCCAGCGCAGTCCCTCGGCCAGCTCCCGGCCGAGGTGGCGGCCCTGCGCGGGCGGTGCGGGGCGCGGTTCGGGGGTGCGGATCGTCAGCAGCGTCACGAGCGAGACCAGGTAGGAGAAGGCGTCCGCCAGCAGGGCGGTCGGCGCGCTCAGGGCGCCGACCAGCAGCCCGGCCAGGCCGGGGCCGGCGACGTCGGCGGTGGAGGAGGTGACGCCGAGCTTCTGGTTGGCCTCGACGTAGTGCTTCGGGTCCTTGACCAGGGTGGGGACGAAGGACATCCAGCTGACGTCGAACAGGACCGAGAAGACGCCGATCGCGCAGGCGAGCGTGAGCAGCACCGGCAGGTCGAGGTGGTGGGTGGCGGCCAGCAGCGGGATGAGGCCGATGAGCACCATCCGGGCGCCGTTGGCCAGCAGCATGACGCGCCGGCGCCGCATCCGGTCGACCAGGACGCCGAACAGCAGGGCCAGGCCGAGGTAGGGGACCAGCTGGAGGAAGCGCAGCAGCCCGACCTGCTCCGGGGTGGCGTCGAAGGCGATCACGGCGGTGAGCGGCAGGGCGAGGGTGGTGACCTGGGTGCCGAGCAGGGAGAGCGTCTCGCCGGACCAGAACTTCAGGAAGTCCCGGTTGTGCCGGAGCGGGGCCGGGGCCGGGGGCTGCTCGTCGGCCGGGTCGGTCTGCGCCTGCGTCCGCGGGCCGGGCCCGATCACTGTGGTGGTCATTCGGTGGTGCTCCCCCGAGTCGGTTCTAACGGTTGGTGCTTGTTCAGCCGTGAGAATCATGACAGTCAGACTTGATGGTTGCAAGGGGCAGTTACCATTAGGTCATGGTTTCCGTCACCGCTTCGAAGGCCCCGGCCGGGTCCGCCCCGCCGCTCGCCGTCGCATTCGCGAACACCCTGGTCGCCACCCGGGGCAAGGTCCGCGACACCCTCGCCGCCCCGGAGGACCTCACCGCCTGGCTCGCCCCCGATGCCCCCGGCGCCGCAGCCGCCGCGCTCGGCGACGCCGACCTCGCGGCGTTCCGGACGCTGCGCGACGCGATCCGCGCCGTCCTGCGCGCCCTCGTCGACGGCGAGCCGGCCCCCGCCGCCGAGGTCGAGCAGATCAACGAGGCGTCCGCCGCCGCCCCGCGCTGGCCCGTCCTGACCGCCGACGGCGCCGGCTACGCCGTCACCCGGCACACCGACCGCGCCCCCGTCCCGGCCGCGCTCGGCGCCCTCGCCCACGACACCGCCGCCCTGCTCACCGGCCCGCTCGCCGCCGACCTGCGGGCCTGCCACGGGCCGGGCTGCGTCCAGTTCTTCGTCAAGGACCACCCGCGCCGCGAGTGGTGCGGCCCCGGCTGCGGCAACCGCGCCCGCGCCGCCCGGCACTACCACCGCCAGCGCGGGCACTCCGCGTAGCGCCGGGGAACGGCACCGCGCCCCGGAGAGTCCGACTCTCCGGGGCGCGGTCGCGCCGACCGGCCCGAACGCACTGTCAGTCCCCCCGCATAGTGTGGGAACCACGACGGAGAGGGCGCCGAAAAGGCGCCCGGAAAGCCCGCCGAAAAACCACCACGAAAAAACAGGGGGGCACACCCATGTCCGCGAACAGGATCAAGCACAAGGTCAACCACGTCTCACTCGTGGTCGACAAGTCCGGCTCGATGCGCCAGCACCAGGCCCAACTCATCCGCGTCGTCGACGAGTTCGTCAAGGGCCTGCAGGAGGAGTCCGACCGCCTCGGCCACGAGACCCGGATCAGCCTCTACGCCTTCGACCACGAAGTGCAGAACCTCGTCTGGGACATGGACGTCAAGCACCTGCCCTCCCTGCGCGGCCTCTACCGCGTCGACAACGGCGCCACCGCGCTCATCGAAGCCGCCGTGAAGTCCGTCGACGACCTGAAGAACATCTGGGAGGGCTACGGCGAGCACTCCTTCCTCCAGGTCGTCGTCACCGACGGCGAGGAGAACGCCTCCGGCTTCTCCCAGACCGGCCAGATGCACACCCGCATGAACGGCGGCCAGGGCGCCACCGTCCTGCAGACCTGGCGGGACCGCATCCAGGGCGCCATGGACGACCTGCCCGACCACTGGACCTCGGCGATCCTGGTCCCCAACTCCCTGGCCAAGCGCACCGCCCAGGAATACGGCTTCCCCGCCGGCAACATCGCCATCTGGGACGCCGACTCCAGCAAGGGCGTCGAAGAGGCCATCGGCACCGTCAAGTCCGCCGCCACCAGCTTCCTGCGCGGCCGCGAACAGGGCGTACGCGGCACCAAGAACCTCTTCGCCATGGGCCAGGACCTCAACACCGCCGAGGTCAAGGCCAAGCTCGACGCCCTCGACACCGGCAAGTACATCCTGATCCCCGTCGACCAGCACACCCCCATCCGCGACTTCGTCACCAGCGCCGGCCACCAGTACAAGACCGGCTGCGCCTTCTACGAACTCTCCAAGCGCGAGAAGATCCAGGGCAACAAGCAACTCGCCGTCGCCGAGAAGGACCCGGCCACCGGCCGGATGACCGGCCGCGTCTTCTCCGGCCCGGCCGCCCGCCAACTCCTCGGCCTGCCCGCCGCGGAAGCCACCGTCAAGCCCGGCGAGAACCCGGCTTACACCGTCTTCGTCCAGTCGACCTCCGTCAACCGCAAGCTCGTCCCCGGCACCAGGCTCCTCGTCATCCTCTGAAGTGCCCGCCGGGGGGGCGCACGATGCCGCGCCGGGCCGGGGCCGTAGGCGTGGAGGGGGAGGGGCGTGGGTCCGTGGGGGTGTCGTGTCTCCAATCGGCGGACCACCGTGGTACCAAATCCCCGGTCAGCGGTGTGGGACGTTTGGGACGGGCACGATCGGGCCTTGTGCCGGGGCGGTCCGCGGGCAGACTGGCGGGGCCGGCGGCAGTGGACCGAGTCCTGCCGGCGGCTCCTGTCTGACGAAGCATCACGGACCATCACGCACCTGGAGAGCCTTCTGTGAGTACCCTCCTGCCCACCCGGCGCCGGATGTCGCTGGGCCTGGCCCTGGCGGCCGTGCTGACGGGCGTCGGCGCGTACACCGCCGCGGCCGCACCCGCCACGGCCGCGCCGAGCCCGATACCCCTCACCTCCCCGGCCTGCCCGGCCGACCTGCAGCAGGGTGAGGCCGACGGCTGCGTCACCCAGCTCCAGCTGGAACTCAACCTGACCGGCGCCCGCCTCACCGTGGACGGGCAGTTCGGGCCGGCCACCGACACGGCCGTGCGCACCTTCCAGTCCGCCCACGCCCTGACCGCCGACGGCATCGTCGGCCCGGCCACCAAGTCGGCGCTCGACGCGGCGGCGGCCGCCGCCTCCGGCACCGTGGACCTGCGCACCCAGTGCGGCGACCTGCAGACCGGCGCCGGCGGCCCGTGCGTCAGCACCCTGCAGACGATGCTCAACACCTTCAACGCGGGCCGCCTCACCGTGGACGGGAAGTTCGGCCCGGCCACCGACACCGCCGTGCGCAACTTCCAGGCCGCCCACGCCCTGACCATCAACGGCATCGTCGGCACGGACACCAAGAACGCCCTCTACGCCAGTACCCCCACCCCGCTGCCCAGCGGAGCCGTCGACCCCACCAAGGTCCTGAACGCGGCGAAGACCTACCTCGGCGTCCCGTACGTGTGGGGCGGCGGCCACTCCCTGCGCGGCGAAGGCCCCGGCCCCTCGCTCGGCACCTGCGACGGCTACACCGGCTCGATCCAGCCCTGCCCGGCCAACACCACCGCCGGCCTGGACTGTTCGGGCCTGGTCCGGGCGGCCTTCTGGTTCGGCGCCGGCATCGACCTCGCGGGCGGCGGCGACACCAACCAGCAGACCCTGGACAGGCACCTCACCCCGATCACGGAGTCCCAGCGCCGGCCCGGCGACGTCGAGTACTTCGGGACGGACGCGCACAACACCACCCACGTCGTGCTCTACGCCGGCACCGACCCGGCCACCGGCGCGGACATGATGTACGAGGCGAAGGAGACGGGCACCAACGTCCACTACGTCGGCCTGCGCACCGGCGGCTACTGGTACCACGTCTCGGCCTGACGACCGCACACACGCGTCGCGCGGGTGACGACAACCGCCACCCGCGCGACGCACCCGGCCTTCGGTACGAGCCGGCGCCCGGTGCGCCGGCTCAGTTGTAGTACAGCCAGATGTCGGCGTAGACGTCGGCGTTCCCGTGCGGGAGGATCCGCGCTCGGAAGTTGCCGCCGAAGTACTTCCACGGGCTGCACGTCTTGTTCTTCGGGCCGTAGTAGTGGGCCTTCCACTGGATGCCCGAATCCGACACGAACAGCACGTAGTAGCCGTCGCCCAGGTGGCTTCCCCGCACGTCGAAGCAGATCTGAGCGCTCGAACCGGCCCACTCGCCGGGCGTCGCGCCGACCGTGCCGGAGTAGGAGTGGACACGGAACGGGCCGGAGGCGTTCCCCGGCCTGGCGACGGCGGCCGACGCCGGGGCGACGGCGAGGGACAACACGGCGGTGGACAGGGCTGCGGCCGCCAGGGCGGCGGAGAAACTCCGGTGCATCAACTCTCCTCGTCCGGGCGCCTCAAGAGAGGTCGCGGGGATCATCCGTCGAGCGAGCAGAGGTCGCCCGCGCTCGTGCCAACGAGCATCAGGCATCCTCAACTCGACTGTAACCCAAGGGATATGGCGACATGACGACTTCACGGCAGCCGTGTCTTCGGGCATCCGTGGAGGGCCGGCGACGGGGCGAAGTGTCAGGGGAACGTCCGGCGAACGTCGTTCTCCGGCGTGCCGGTGCACGGGCACGCTGTTGTGCGGACGAACGGGGGGAAGAGACCTCTTCGAACCTGGTCGAATCCGCACCCGCCCGGGAAACGGGCCTCCCCGCGGGGCCCGAGGGCACCGCGGGCCAAGCAATCAGCCACCGAACACCAGGAGACACCGATGATCAGGAAGCGCACCGCCGTCCGCCTCGGCGCCGTAGCCGTCGCCAGCACCATCGGCCTCGGCCTCAGCGCCGGGATGGCGTCGGCCAGCACCACCTACGGGGCCAACGTCCCCGGTTGTGCGGGGGGCATGGTGGTCTCGTACTACAGCGGGCACGACCACGTGCAGGGCTACGTGACCTCCACCAGCGGCAATTCCTGCAGCGTGGCCCTGCAGCAGTCGAACGGCGGAAGCTCGAGCAACTGGACCAACAACGGCACCGCCTGGACCGACACCCTCCTGGACGCCGGAATCACCTCATACGTCGTCGTGTGCAACATGGACACCGGCCGCTGCGCCACCAGCGCCTCGTACTGACGGGCATCACCGGCCCCGTCCTGGTCCGTCTCGGGGGAGCGGACCAGGACGGGGCCGGTGCCGTTCCCCGGAACCGCACCGCCCCGGTATCCCTTGCCATAGATGTCACCGTCCCGTCTCCAGGTGGTCAGAGCAGCAAGCAGCCCAGCCAGCTGGAGGGGAACCAGCCCTCCAGGGAGCGCAGTTCGGGTTCGGTGGCGGGATGGGTTGCGAGGATGGCCTGGCGCACCTCGCCGCCCCCGCTGAGGGTGCTCAGCTCGCCGCCGGCGGCGGCCAGCGTGATCGTGAGGCCGTCGCGCTGCAGGACGTATCGGTTCGCTCCGTCGGACCACAGGCCGCCCGGCTCCGGCAGGCAGGGGCTGAAAGGGCTGGTGGTGAGATTCTCACCGTCCGCGGACAGCAGAGGGCGGCCGCAGGGGTCGCTGTAGCCCGGGGAGACCGTCTCGACCGCGGCCTTGTCGAGGCCGTTGCCGAGTCCGCCGCTGCCGGCGTAGACGTCCGCCTGGTCACTGAGCACGAAGACCGCCCGATGCCCATCCCAACTGATCCCGGTGACCTGTACACCGGCCGAGAGGACCGGCCGTAGCAGGGACCGGGACGGGATACCGGCCCCGCGCAGCAGGTCCTGGATCCCCATCTCCCGCTGCATCGCCCGCAGCGGGAACGCGAGCACGAACACGCCCAGCAGCGTGCCGACGGCCGCCAGCAGGGCGGTGCGTGAGCGCAGCACGACGGCGCCGGCCAGGGCGAAGGACGGCAGGGCGAACACCAGCACGCTCAGCAGGCCCGGGCGGAAGGGCAGCAGGAGGGCCAGAGCGTGGGTAGCGGCGAGGTCGAGCGTCATCGGCGCGGGTGCCAGCAGCCAGCACCACCGGGGCGCGGACGGCTGCAGGGCGTGGACACTGACGAAGTACGCGGGTATGACGACTGCGAGCGTCACCACCAGGTGCAGAATCCCGAGGACGTGTCCGCCGGGCTCGAAGTGCTGGAGGGCGCTGCCGATGGCCACCGAGATCAACGACGGGAGGGCGCAGGCCGCACCGAGGGTGACGACCTGCCAGCGCCGGTTCGAGGTCGGACGGACCGGTGCGCGCCCCTGCGCTGTGACCGCGTACGGACTGTGCGGTTCGACCACGGCCATCGATTCCCCCTGGCGTTCGGTGCCTTCGAGCCATCAGTGGGACGAGCCCGTGCCGATCTTGGTTGCGGCAGGCGGGCGGGTGTACCGCGAAGTCTCGGGAAATCCCTGCCTCGTTCCGCCGAGCGCCTGGCGGCCGTCCTGCGTCGGAAGGTCGTATCCCGTGGTTCCAACTACCGTCCGTGCGGGTCGCCGGCACGACGCGCGGCGACCGACCTGGGCGGTCAACCTTCCGTGACACAAACCGTGCAGTGGTCAAAGTTCAGTGGCACACGGTCAAGGTTCGGTGGCACGAGACATCCGGGCATCGTCGCCGAGCCCGGCAGGAGAACGTCGCCCCCGTACGTCGAACATATTTTCGCCCGCATGGGCTAGCCTGCCCCCGGCACCGCGATGCGCGGTGTGGGAGGGGGAGTTGATGTCCATCATCCGTTCGGGGGCGACGCGCCGGTCCGCCGCGGCACTTTCGGTCGCGGCACTCTCCGCCGTGGGCGAGGACGAGATCACCGGCCTGGCTCTGGGCCCCGACGACCACACCTGCTACGTGGCCGGGACCAACAACGCCGCCACCGCCGGCCTGCAGATCACCCAGCACTGACGGCCGCGCCCACGCTGTGCCGCCGCAAAGCACACAACGCACGCTCCACGAGGGGAAACCGATGTCCCGCAAGACCACCCGCCGGGCCGCCGCAGCGGTCACCGCCACTGCGGCTCTGCTCGCGCTGACCGGCACGGCCGCCGCAGCCGACGCGCCGCTGTCCGGCACCGAGGCCACCATCAGCGTGGGCGCCCGCAACGCCGCACCGGTGGTCAGCCCCGACGGAGCCAAGGCCTACGTCGCGGTCACCGAGGCCGACAACACCTCCACGGTGAAGGTGGTCGACACCCAGACCGGCGCCGTCACCGGGCGCCTGGCTCTCGGCCCCCTCCAGTGGAGCGCCGACCCGGCGCTCAGCGCGGACGGCTCACGCCTGTACGTGCTCGACGGCCAGCGCCTCAGCGTGGTGGACACCGCCACCCTGACCCTGCGCGCCACCCTCGCCCTGCCCGACCAGCCCCGCCCGGCCGGCTGGACCCCGGGCTCGACCTCCGGACTGGCCTTCAGCCCGGACGGATCCACCCTGTACGTCTCCCAGAACGGAGCGACCGCCTACCGGCAGAACGGTCAGAGCCGGATCCTGGCCTTCGCCACCGCGCAGCAGGCGTTCACCACCTGGGTCCAGATCCCCGCCCCCTACGTCGGCGCCCCCGCGGCCCGACCGGGCACCGGCGACGTGTACGTCGGCACCAGCCAGGGCGTGGTGCACGTGACCACGGCCGCCACCACGCCCGCCGTGGCCGGCACCGTCCAGGGCACCGCCACCAATCTGGACTACAACCTGGCGTTCACCCCCGACGGCAAGCGCCTGTTCGGCCTGGCCGAACTCGGCACCGGCGCTAGCACCCTCATCGACCCGGCCACCGACACCGTGACCACCACCTTCCAGAGCGCCGGCAGCGGCGACACGCTGGAGCACCCGCAGGTCAGCGCCGACGGCAGCCGGCTGTACCTCGCCGACAGCAACTACGGCACGAGCACCGCCTCGGTGCTCGCCCTCGACACCGCCACCGGCGCCCCCGTACCCGCGGAGACCGCCGGCGACCTCGACGAGGACGCCCTCACCGGCCTGGCCCTCGGCCCCGACGGCCACACCCTCTACGTGGGCGGCACCGCCGGACAGAGCGCCAACCTCCAGATCATCGCCCACTGACGCCCGCACGACGGCCCCCGCCCGCCCGCCCGGCGGGCGGGGCCCGTTCCCCCCTCCACCAGGGCCGCCGCCCATGGCTGGCCCCCGCCTTCGCCAAGCTGTTCGCCGCGCCCTGAGCACCCGAGCTGCCCCTGACCTCACGCTCGACCCCCAAGAGCCCCTTTGATAGGGGCAAAAATTTACTTTTCAACCTTAATATCAATGCCGTACTTGCGATTTGATCTACGAATCACAGGTGTGGAAGGCTGGCTTCGGCGCGCCGTTACCCGCAGGTAACCCGGCGTGCCGTCACCGCGTGGGCGCCCAGGGGGAGCGACCGGCGTCACGCGACACGGTCGGAGAACGCACCCGGGGGCATCGTGTGCGGACCGTCCTCCGACCCGGAAGCCCGGAAGACCGGGAAAGCCCGGAAGAGTTGGAAAGCGGGGAGCGCCATGGGCAATGGTGTCGATGTGACGAGCTTGCGGAGCGAGCTCGAGGACCTCTGGAAGCGACGGGACGAGGTCCCGCTGCGGTCCGCCGAGGCGGTGGCCGCCGTCGACGCGGCGATCGGCCTGCTGGACACCGGCCGCGCGCGGGTGGCCGAACTGCTGGACGGCGAGGTCGTGGTGCACGAGTGGCTGAAGAACGCGATCCTGCTGCTCTACAAGCAGGCCTCGCCGCAGCCCTCGCAGTTCGGCCCCTTCCAGTGCGCCGACAAGATCCCGCTGAAGAGCACGATCGACGGCGTCCAGGTCTCGCCGGGCGCGGTCATCCGGCGGGGCAGCTACCAGGAGCCCGGCGCCGTGGTGATGCCGAGCCACATCGGCATCGGCTCGTACGTCGGCGAGGGCACCCTGGTGGACTCCTGGGTCGGCATCGGCTCCTGCGCCCAGATCGGCCGCAACGTCCACCTGTCCGGGGGAGTCGGGCTGGGCGGCATGATCGAGCCCCCCATGGCCAAGCCGGTGGTGATCGAGGACGACGCCTTCATCGGCGCCCGCTCGATGGTCTACAGCGGCGCCCGGGTGGGGGAGGGCGCGCTGCTGGGCGCCGGAGCCCTGCTGACCGACACGATCCCGGTCATCGACGCCGCCACCGGCGAGGAGCTCAGCCGCGGCGAGGTACCGCCGTGGACGGTCGCCGTCCCCGCCAACCGCCCGCGCGAGTTCGCCGGCGGCACCTTCGGACTGCCCTGCCTGCTGGTCATCAAGCGCCTGAAGAAGGGCGAGCGCCACGACAAGGCCAAGCTCAACGACGCCGTGCGCACCCAGCCGCCCGCCACGCTCACCCTCTGACGGGCCCCGGCCCGCACCCCCTGACGCCTCTTCACGGAAAGCCACCCCATTGCCCGCCACCGGCATCAGCCCGCTCCTGGACCGACACCCCGAACTCTGTGGTCTTGCCGCCGAGTTGACGGCCTTTCTGGACACCCACCTGCCCGAACCCGTCTGCGAGGGCGACCCCCGCCCCGACTGGCTCGCCCTGCGCACCCAGGCGGCGGCCGCCGGGCTCACCGGCATCGACGTCACCTTCCCCGACGAGCAGGGCGGGCAGGGCGATCAGGGCGGGCCCGGCGAACCGCGCGGACGCGTGGCCCAGGGGGTGGCCATGTTCCTCGCCGGGCAGCGCGACTGCGACGCCCGCGAGATCTTCAGCACCGGACACGCCGCGATGCCGCTGCGCCACGGCTCGCCCGCGCTCGTCCGCCACACCCGCGAAGCGGTCCTCGGCGCGGGCAAGTTGGCGGGCATCGCGTCCAGCGAGCCGCACTCGGGCTCGGACCTGCGGGGCTTTCGCACCGTCCTGGTCGACCACGGCGACCACTACACCCTCTCCGGATCCAAGGGCCTGATCAGCCGGGTCGAGGAAGCCTACGGCTTCGTCGTCTTCTGCAAGCTCGTCGACCGCGCCGACGCCGGCCGCGCCGACCTGCGCGACGTGCCGCTGTCCGCGGTGTGGGTGCCGGCCGACGCCGCCGGCGTGCTCACCGAGACCACCGACCCGATGGGCATGCGCGGCTGGAGCTTCGGCCACCTGCACTTCGTCGACACCCGCCTGGACAAGGACTTCCTGCTCGGCGAACCCGGCGACGGCCGCCGGATCTTCGACACGCACTTCTCCGCCTGGCGCCTGATGATGTCCCTGGTCTGCCTCGGCGCCGCCGCTGCGGCGATCCAGGAGTCCGCGGCCCGCACCCGCGCCCGCACCGTCGCCCGGATGCCGCTCGCCGCGATCCCATCCGTCGCCGCCCGCCTGGGCACCGCCGCCGCCGAGGTCGAGGCCGCCACCGCCTGGTGCTTCGCGCTCCTGGAGCGCATCGACCAGGGCGAGACCGACGTCGCCGCCTGCTCCGCCGCCAAGGCCCTGGCCACCGACACCGCCTACCGCGCCGTCGACCTCGCCCTCCAACTGCACGGCAGCGAGGGCTACACCAAGCACACCCCGATGGAGAAGCGCCTGCGAGACATCCGCGGGCTGCGCATCGCCGACGGGCCCAACGACACGCTCTACAGCGTGCTGGCCCACGCCCTGCTGGCCGGGGACACGCAGGCCGGGGACACTCGGCCCGGGGACGCACGGCTCCTGGCCCACCGCTGACTCCTCGCCGCCCAGCACACCACCGAACCGAGGCGCAAGGAACCGCACATGCCACCCACCTCGCCCTTCCGGACCGAAGTCGTCGACATCCTCGACGAGTTGGGTGCCGACCCCGACCACCCGGCCCTGGTCCACCGCGGACGCACCACCACCGCCGGGGACCTGCGCGACCTCACCCACCGGCTGGCACGCGCCCTGCGCGCCCGCGGCGTCGACCGCCACCACACGGTCACGCTGCTGACCGGCAACCGGCCCGAGGCGATCGCCGCGCGCTACGCCGCCAACCTGGTCGGCTGCCGGACCAACCAGCTCTACACCAGGCTGCCGGCCGACACGCAGGCCGCCATGGTCCGGGACGTCGAAACGCACACGCTGATCGTCGACCCCGAACACGCCGTCCGCGCCACCGAGATCACCGGGCGCACGGACATCGCGGCCGTCCTCGTCCTCGGCCCCACCACGCAGGGCCCCACCACGCAGGCCACCGACCTGCTGGCCCTCGCCGCCGCCGAGAGCGCCGCCCCGTTCACCAGCCGGGCCCGGCCGGGCGACGTCCGCACCATCCGCCACTCCGGCGGCACCACCGGCCACTCCAAGGGCATCTGCATCAGCTACGGCCAGGTCCGCCGCTTCGGCCCCGAGCTGCCCACCGCCGACCCCGCGGGCCCGCCGCGCCTGCTGGTGTGCACCACCATCGCCCACGCCGCAGGCCAGATGACCGACAAGGTGCTGCGGGCCGGCGGCAGCGCGGTGCTCCTCGACGAGTTCGAACCGGCCGCCGTCCTGACCGCCATCGAACAGGAACGCATCACCGACGTGTTCCTGATGCCCCCGCTGCTCTACCAGCTGCTGGACCACCCGCAGTCCGGACACACCGACACCACCAGCCTGCGCCGCATCACCTACGGCGGCTGCCAGGCCTCACCGGCCCGTCTCACCGACGCGCTCCGCCGCTTCGGCCCGGTCCTCGTCCAGCTCTACGGACAGCACGAGGCGGGCATCGTCAGCGTCCTCGACACCGGCGACCACGACCCGGCCCGCCCGCACCTGCTCCACTCGGTCGGCCGGATCGCCGCCGGCTACCGGGTCGCCATCCGCGACGAACAGGGCCACGACCTGCCCGCCGGCCGGCACGGCGAGGTGTGCATCGCCTCGGACAGCCTGATGCAGGGCTACTGGAAGCAGCCCGAACTGACCGCAGCCACCCTCAAGGACGGCTGGCTGCACAGCGGCGACGTCGGCTACCAGGATGACGAGGGCTACCTCTACATCGTCGACCGGCTGAAGGACCTGATCAACACCGGCGCCGGCCACGTCTACACCTCCGAGGTGGAGGACCTGCTCAACTCCCACCCCCAGGTGCACCAGAGCGCGGTCTTCGGCGCCCCCGACGCCGACCGGACCGAACGGATCCACGCCGTCGTCGTCCCCGTCCCCGGCACCCGCCCCGACCCGCAGGAGCTGCGCACCTTGGTCCGCACCCGCCGCGGCCCGCTGCACGAGCCCGCCCACGTCACCTTCCTCACCGAACTGCCGCTCACCGACGCGGGAAAGCCCGACAAGAAGCTCCTGCGCAGCCGGGTTGCTGCCCGGTAGCGCGAAAACCGGATCCCGAAACGGATCGTCAAGCGAAGCGGGAGCTCCGGACCGGGCTGGCGGAGCGGATGCGGTCGCGCGGGCCCGCGGCGGGCCAGCCGACCGCGCGGGTGGCGAAGGCCGTGAGGGTCTCGTCCGCGTCGGGCGGGGTCCGGCCGTCGCCCTCCGGGGTGGCCGGGGCGGCGGCCAGGATCGCCTCGGCGAGTTCCTCGGCCGAGCGCTGGTCGGGCTCGGCCTCCTGCGGTTCGCCGTCCTCGCCGAACCGCAGCCCGGGCTCCCAAGGGGCGTTCACGATCTGCCCCAGCAGGGTGGAGACGTCGGCCGTCACGGCGGGCGGGTCGGTCCAGCAGGTGGCGTGCTCGAAGAGCAGCTGGCCCTCCACCCGCTCATGCAGCTGCGCCACCACGTCGGGATCGCACTCGTTCAGGTCGTACGCGACCACCAGCACACCCGGAGTACCCGGCTGGTACGGAGCCGCCGGCACGCCGAGCAGCTGCGCCACCGCCAGCCCGAGCGCCCGGCTGCCCCGGTCGGCCAGCAGCCCGACCTCGCTGGGGATGAGCGCGGCGCAGACGGGCAGCCTGCAGGCGGTCCGGGGCGCCGGCCGCCGGCGGAGGGCGGGCCGATGACGGCGGTGTCAGCGGCCAGCGGCTCTACCTCTGCACGCACGCGGGCTGAGAACCGCCCCGGGAGGCCGGCTTCACTGGCCTCCCGGGGCCCGGCGGCTGTTCGTCGGCGAGGCGCTCGGGGGCGTCGAGACAGGCGATCGCCGCGCCGTCAGCCCAGGTCGAGGGCGTTCGGCAGGCCCCGCCGGTAGCGGGCCTCGTCCTGCTGCTGGAGGGCGGCCAGTTCCGGCGGCCGGTACAGCGGCCACACCGTGCAGCGCGGGGCCGGTGAACCGTCGGCGTCGAGCAGGGCGTTGACCGCTCGGCGGGCGGATTCGTTGGCGCCCTCCATGGTGGCCAGGTCGATGTCGGTGGCGACGTAGTCGCCGGCCAGGAAGAGGTTGGGTACGGCAGTCGCCGCGGTCGGGCGGTTGTACAACGTGCCCGCCGGGTGGATGAGCAGCTGCTCGCGGTTGGCCGGGGCCGGGCCGCCGAGGCCGGTGACGGCCGGGTCGATGAACCAGGTGTACAGGTCCGCGTCGTCCAGGACGCGCCGGCCGCCGTGGTGAGCAGGTCGCGCCGGGTGTGTGCGGCTGCTGTGATCGTTCGCATGTCCCGTCAACGAGCCCGCGCGAGCGGGAGGCACGGGTCAGGGCCGCTGCGGGGGCCCTGCCGCAGCCTGTGCGGCGCTCGAACTCCACGCCGACGTCGATGGGCCGACGTCGATGGTTTCGGCCGCGCGTTCGCGGGGACGAGTGCCGGTGACTCCCGCTGGTGGTCACCGCGGTATCGGCCTCGCGTTCGTCGAGACGTGACCACGCCGAGGTCGAGGTCCGCGTGAAAGCCGTCGGGCAAGTCGGCCCGGGCCTGCGAACCTTGAAGTCCCGTCAGCTCGACGCGGCCCGGGTACTGGCCGCGACGATCGCCTCCGACCCCGACGCCGCCCGCGCCCGCCCACGCCCGCCGGCGCACCCTCCACCGAACCCGACGCCCCGCGGCGCGATCGAGGCCAACGGCCCCGGCGCGGCCGAAGGCGGCTTCGCCTCGGTCATCACCGACCCACTTCGCCGGCCAACGAACACCGCCTATCCACCTAATCCTTGAACTAACGGACTACCGGAGTAATTTCCATACTCTATTGCCGGGAACCGATGCGACCCATGCTGTTGGAGTGGAACGCATGGGGGGTGGTAGTTCTCCGACAGCCATGGGTCTCGGGGGGCCGCACGCGGCCGGTGCTTCTCGGGTCATCGGGTGTGGTCCGGTTGGCTTGATGGTGCCGAAGTGGCCGGCCGTTTCTGAGCCGTACTCGAAGGAGAACTCGCCCGCGAGGCTGCGAACGCACCTTTTCCTCGCGACGTCCCGCAGCGTTCGCCGTGCCCGTCATCCCCGCGTCCATGGCCGCGACGCCCGACATGACGGCCGCAGGGGCACGACCAGCAGCAGATCAACCCGTATCCCGCCGAACCGGAGGAACCCATGGACGGCGACACCCAGTCCTATGTGGTCGTGCTCAACGACGAGGAGCAGTACTCGATCTGGCCCGCCGGCCGCGACCTGCCGCTCGGCTGGCGCGGCGCCGGCGTGAGCGGTTCCAAGGCGGAATGCCTGGCCCACATCGGCGAGGTCTGGACGGACATGCGCCCGCTGAGTCTGCGCGGAGCCGTGGAGGACGCCGGTTTAGTCGCCCACTCTCAGCAGTGAAGGATACGTGCGCGATGGTGCTTGATGAATTCTACTCCCGGGTGGCCGAGGCACCGGATGCGGTCGCGGTGCAGGACGGTGACCTCAGGCTGACCTACCGGAGCCTTGCCGCGCACGCGTCCGCTCTGGCGACCAAGCTCACCGAGCGGGGGGTGGGCCAGGACGGCGTCGTGGCCGTCTACGCCAACCGGTCGGCGGAGTTGGTGGTCGCCGAGCTGGCCGTCCTGCTGGCGGGCGCGGCCTACCTGCCGCTGGACCCGGCCCACCCGGCCGCGCGGATCCGCCAGCTGCTGGAGCTCTCCGGCGCCGCCGCGGTCCTCAGCACCGAGCCGCTGGTGTCCGGTGGGGCACCGCTGGGCGACGACGTCCTGGTGGTCGATCTGACCGGGGAACCGTCCGACGCGGCCGTCCTGGCACCGCCCCGGCTGAACGGCGCCGCACTGGCGTACGTGATCTACACGTCGGGCTCCACCGGCCGGCCGAAGGGCGTCGCGGTGAGCCACGCGAGCCTGGCCAACCTGATGCACTGGCACCACAGGACCTACCGGACACGGCGGGAGGACCGGTCGACCCTGCTGGCCGGTCCCGGATTCGACGTGTCCGTCCAGGACGTCTGGTTCACCCTGACCGCCGGCGCCACGCTGGTGGTGCCGCCCGTCGAGGTGCGCACCTCGCCGCCCGCGCTCGCCGCCTGGCTGGCCGACGAGCAGATCACCGTGACCTTCCTGCCCACACCGCTGGCCGAGGCCATCCTCGACGAGACCTGGCCGGAGCACACGGTGCTCCGGTTCCTGCACACCGGCGGCTCGGCGATGCAGCGCGGTGTGCCGGACGGGCTGCCGTTCTCCGTGATCAACCTCTACGGGCCGACCGAAGGCACCGTGAAGGTGACGGCCGGCGAGGTGCTGCCGGGAGGGCCGGTGCCGCCGCCGATCGGGGTGCCCGTCGACGGCGTGCGCTGCTACGTGCTCGACGGGCTCGACCCGGTGCCCGACGGCGAAGCCGGCGAGCTGTGCCTGGCCGGCGCGTGCGTGGCGCGCGGATACCTGGACGACCCGGTGAGCACGGCGGCCGCGTTCGTGCCGGACATCGGCGCCCCCGGGCAGCGGATGTACCGGACCGGCGACAAGGTCCGCCGCCGGCCGGACGGGGTCTTCGAGTACATCGGCCGGTACGACGACCAGGCCAAGATCCGCGGGTTCCGGATCGAACCCGGCGAGGTGGCCACGGTGCTCAAGCAGCACCCCGGCGTCCGGGACGCCTTCGTGGCGGTCGAACACTCGGGTCGCCCGGACGCGCGCCTGGTCGGCTACGTGGTCACCGGCGTCCCGACGGCCGAGCTGATCGAGTTCGTCGCGGCCCGGCTGCCCGCCTACATGGTGCCGGCCGCGGTCGTCGTACTGCCCGCGCTGCCGCTGACCCCCAACGGCAAGGTCGACCGCGCCGCACTGCCCGCCCCCGACCGGACAGCGGCCGGCCTGGCCGACGTCGCCGCGCAGCCCCGCACCCCGACCGAGGCGGCGCTGGCGAGGATCGTGGCCGCGCTGCTCGGCGACGCGGAGGTCGGCGTGCACGACGACTTCTTCGCGCTGGGCGGGAACTCGCTGCTCGTCGCGGGGCTGGCGGGCCGCATCGCGGCGGAACTGCACACCGTGGTGACCGTGCCCGAGCTGTTCGACGCGCCCACCGTCGCCGGTCTCGCGGCGATCATCGACCAGCGCGCCGCCGTGACCGAGGGCAGCGGCCGTCAGGCCGTCGCCCCGGCGATCGCACCGATCGCTCCGCCGGTGCGCCGAGCCGACCGGAACCGGCCCATCCCGCTGTCCCTGCCGCAGGAACGGGTCTTCTTCTTCGAGCAGCTGTCGCCCGGCAACCTGGCCTACAACTTCCAGGCCACGGTGTCCCTGCAGGGCGAGGTGGACGTCGACGCCATGCGCGCGACGCTGGACGAGATCGTCCGCCGGCACGAGGTCCTGCGGACCGTCTTCGTCTCGGTCGAAGGAGTGGGCTACCAGCGTCCGCTGGCGCAGGCCAAGGCCTCCCTGAAGGTGCTCGACGTCCCCGCCGAGCAGGCCGACGAGGTGGTCGCCGCGGAACTGCGCGAGCCCTTCGACCTGACCAAGCCGCCGCTGGCCCGCTGGGTCCTGCTGCGGCACGGGAACGGGCAGAACACCTTCCTCCACGTGGAACACCACTTCGTCCACGACGGCTGGTCGCTCTCGGTGTTCCTGTCCGAGTTCCGCGCCATCTACCCGGCCTTCGCCGCCGGGCAGCCCTCGCCGCTGCCCGAACTGCCCGTCCAGTACGCGGACTACGCGATCTGGCAGCGCGACTGGATGCGGGGCGACGTGCTGCGCGCGCACGTCGACCACTGGACCGCCCGACTGGCCGGCGCCCCGCACATCCTGGAGCTGCCCGCCGACCGGCCGCGCCCGCCGGTGATGACCTTCCGCGGCCGGGCACCGCGCATCCTGATCCCGGCCGAACTGGCCCGGGAACTACGGGCCTTCAGCCGCGAGAACCGGGTGTCGCTGTTCTCCACCATGTACGCGGGCTTCGCGGCCCTGCTCTACCGCTACACCGGACAGCAGGACATGCTCGTCGGCACCGGCGCGGCGAACCGCAACATCCCCGAGCTGGAGCCGCTGCTCGGCATGCTCGTCAACACGCTGGTCCTGCGCACGAAGGTGTCGGCCGACCAGTCGTTCAGCGAGCTGCTGGCACAGGTGCGCCGCAGCGTCGCCGAGACGCTGGCCTGGTCCGACACCCCGGTGGACTCGGTGATCGACGCCATCGACCCGGTCCGTGACCCCTCACGCACCCCGCTGTTCCAGGTCATGTTCAGCTTCCACGACTCCGCGGTGCCCGACGTCGACTTCGGCGGCCTCACCGGCAGGGTCACCGAACGCTCCAACCGCACGGCCAAGGCCGACCTCAACGTGATCGTGATCCCGCGGGCCGAGCAGCGCCTCGGCCGGGAGGCCCGCCCCGAGGACGACGACCTCTACATGATCTGGGAGCACTCGTCCGACCTGTTCGACGAAGCCACCATGGAGCGGATGGTCACGCACTACCTGACCCTGCTCGCCGACGCGGTGGCCAAGCCGGGAACGCGCGTCGGGGCGCTGAGCCTGCTCCCGGAGGAGGAGGCGGACCAGCTCGACCGCTGGACCCGCGGGCCCGCCGCGGCCGACGCCCAGCCGGTGACCGAGCTGATCGCACGCCAGGCGAAGACGCGACCGGACGCCGTCGCGGTGCGCTGGCCGGAAGGACAGCTCAGCTACGCACAGCTGTGGCGACGCGCCGGCGCACTGGCCCACCGGCTCCGCGAGTCCGGCCTCACCGCCGAGGAACCGGTCGCGGTGTACGCCGACCGTTGCGTCGAGCTGGTGATCGGCGAACTCGCGGTGCTCCTGGCCGGCGGGTGCTACCTGCCCGTGGACCCGAGCTACCCGGCCGAGCGAACCGCCTACATCCTGCAGGACGCCGGCGTACGGAAGGTCCTCGTCACACCCCGCACGCGGCCGCAGCTGCCGACGTCCACGAAGAGCCTCCAGGTCTTCGACCTGGCCTGCGACACCACGCACGAGCCGGTCCACGCGGAGCAGGTCACCCCGGAGCGGCTGGCGTACCTCATCTACACGTCGGGATCGACCGGCCGGCCCAAGGGCGTGGCACTGGCCCACCGCGGGCTCGCCAACCTGGTCGCCTGGCACACGGACGAGTACGCGCTCGGCCCGGACGACCGGACCACGCTGTTCGCCAGCCCCGGGTTCGACGCGTCGACGTGGGAGATCTGGCCCACCCTCGCGGCCGGCGCCACCCTGAGCGTCGTCCCGCCGCACCTGCGGGCCGCGCCGGCCGAACTGGTGCGCTGGCTCGGCGAGGAGCGGATCACCGCGGCATTCCTGCCGACCCCCATCGCCGCGGCCGTACTGGCCGAACCGTGGCCGGCCGACACCGCGTTCCGTACGCTGCTCACCGGTGGCGACGTGCTGCCGGCCGCGCCCGCCGCCGGGCTGCCGTTCCGGCTGTTCAACCACTACGGACCGACCGAGAACACCGTGGTGGCCACGGCCGGCCCGGTACCGCCGGACCCGCAAGGAATGCGCCCGCCCATCGGCAGGCCGATCAGCGGGATCGACGCCCACGTGCTGGACGCCGAAGGACAGCCCGTGCCCACCGGTGTCCGCGGCGAGCTGTACCTCGGCGGCACGGCGGTGGCCCGCGGCTACGTGAACCGCCCGGCGCTCACCGCCGAGAGCTTCCCCGCCGACCCCTTCGCCGGCCAACCCGGCGCACGCCTCTACCGCACCGGCGACCTGGTCCGCTGGCGTCCCGACGGACAGCTGGAGTTCCTCGGCCGCGCGGACGAGCAGGTGAAGATCCGGGGCTTCCGGATCGAGCCCGGAGAGATCGCGGCGACGCTCAGGGAGCACCCGGACGTGCGGGACGCCGTGGTCGTCGCCCGCGCCTTCGCGCCGGGGGCCGAGGCCTCGCTCGTGGCGTACGCCTGCGCCGACGGCCAGAACGAATCCCTCGCCGAGGAGAAGCTGCTGGCGTTCCTGCGGGACCGGCTGCCCGTGTACATGGTGCCCGACAAGGTCGTGGTGCTCGCCACCCTGCCGCTCACCGAACACGGCAAGGTGGACCACGACGCGCTGGTCGCCCTGACGCCGAGCACCCCGGCCGAACCCGAGGCGCAGCAGGCACCGCGCACACCCACGGAGGAACGCGTCGCGCAGCTCGCGTCGGCGCTGCTCCAGGACCAGCCGATGGGGCGTACCGACGACTTCTTCCGCGCCGGCGGCCACTCCCTCCTGGCGGCCCGCCTGGTGGCCCAGGTCAACGAGGCCTTCGGCGTCGAGGTGCCGATCGCGACGTTCCTCCAGCGGCCCACGGTGGCCGCCCTGGCGGACGCCGTGACCGGCGCGGCCCAAGCACCGAAGCCGGCCCCGATCAGGCCGCGCACCCGCCGCACCGGAACCGAGGTGCAGCAGTGAGCGCGGCCACCGAACCCGCAACCCGGGAAGAGGACAACTCGGCACCGCTGTCGTACGCGCAACAGCGACTGTGGTTCCTCGACCAGCTGCAGCCGGGCAGCTCGGTCTACAACGTCCCGCTCGGCTACGACATCACCGGCCCGTTGCACCACACCGCGCTCGAACAGGCGCTGACCGAAGTCGTACGGCGCCACGAGATCCTGCGCACCGCCTTCCGCTCGACCGCAGGGACACCGCACCAGGTGGTCCTGCCGCCCGCCCCCGTGTCCATCCCCGTCGTCGACCTGACCGCACCCGGCCGGTCGGCGGACGAGGTGGCACGGCTCGCGGACGAGGAAGCCGGCGCCCCGTTCGACCTGGTGGCCGGCCGGGTCATCCGGGCCCGCCTGCTGCGCCTGGGCGAGCAGCGGCACCGCCTGCTGCTCACCGTGCACCACCTCGCCTGTGACGCCCCGTCGGTCGGCACGCTCGGCAAGGAGCTCGAAGTCCAGTACCTGGCCGCCCTGAACGGCCGGGAACGGCGCGAGCCCGACCTGCCCATGCAGTACGCCGACTTCGCCGACTGGCAGCAGAGCACGCTGGCCGGGCCCGAACTCGACCGGCTGCTGGCGTACTGGACGGACAGGCTGGCCGGCATGCCCGCCCAGCAGTTGCCCACCGACCACGCCCGCCCGCCGGTGCAGAGCTACCGCGGCGCCGCGCTCACCTTCGAGCTGCCGTCGGCATCGGTCCAGCGGCTCGAGGAGCTGGGCCGGGCGGAGGGCGTCACGCTCTACAGCGTCCTGCTCGCCGCTTTCGCGGTGCTGCTACGGGCGCACGTCGGCCAGGACGAAGTCGTGGTCGGCACCCCGGTCTCCGGGCGGGAACGGCCCGAACTGGCCCGTCTCATCGGGTTCTTCACCAACACCCTGGTGCTGCGCTGCGACCTCGGCTCCGGCCCGACGTTCCGTGAGCTGATCCAGCGGCTGTGGGAGGAGGTCAAGGGAGCGCTGGCCCACCAGGACCTGCCGTTCGAGAAGCTCGTCGAAGAGCTGCACCCCGACCGCGACCTCGCCCAGAACCCGCTGTTCCAGGTGCTGTTCAGCTACCGCTACGAAGAGGAGGGAGCGGGGCTGCGCCTGGACGGCTGCCAGGTGCAGCAGGTGCTGGGCGACACCGGTGCGGCGCGCTTCGACCTCACGCTGAGCCTGACGCGGACCCCGGCCGGGGTGACCGGCCGGCTGGAGTACAGCACGGACCTGTTCGAGGCCACGACCGCCGAGCGGATCGCCGAGCGGTACGTCAAGGTCGTGACCGCCGCCGCGCACGCCCCGGACCGGCCCGTCGACGAGCTGGCGGTGCTGCCCGAGGGCGAGCTCGCCACCCTGGCCGACTGGCAGGCCGGCACCCGGGCCGCCATCCCCGACGCCGCCCTGGTGCACCAGCTGCTCGCGCGGCGGGTGGCCGCGACGCCCGACGCGGTCGCCGTGGTCGCCGCCGACGCCACCTTGACCTATCGCGAACTCGACCGGCTCGCCGACCGGTTCGCCGCCCAGCTGCGCCGGCTCGGCGTGGCGCCGGACGAGCCGGTCGGCGTCCACCTGCGCCGCACGTCCCTGCTGATGGTCACCCTGCTGGGGATCCTCAAGGCGGGTGCGGCGTACCTCCCGCTGGACCCCGGCTACCCGCGCGACCGGCTGGCCTTCATGGTCGGCGACGCAGGCGTTCGGCTGATCGTGGCGGACGCCGGGTCCGCCGCGGCCGCCGGGCGGCTCGGCGCCGCCCAGGTCGTGGTCCCCGACCTCACCGGGGCAGGCCCGACCGACGATTCCCCCTCGGCCGTCACTCCCGACAACCTGGCGTACGTGATCTACACGTCCGGGTCCACCGGACAGCCGAAGGGTGTCATGGTCACCCACCGCAACGTGGCCAACCTCTTCGCCGGGATGGACGACGTCTTCGGTGCCGACGAGCCCAGCACCTGGCTCGCGGTCACGAGCGTCTCCTTCGACATCTCCGTGGTCGAGCTGCTGTGGGCGCTGAAGCACGGCCACCGGATCGTGCTGCGCGGTGAACCGCCCCTGTCGTCGGCCTCGGCCGCCGCGGAGTCGGTCGCGGTGGCCGAGGCCCGGGCCCGCGACATCGACTTCAGCCTGCTCTACTTCGGCAGCGACTCCGAAGCCAGCTCCGACGACCGCTACCGGCTGCTGCTCGACGGCGCGAAGTTCGCCGACCGCAACGGCTTCACGGCCGTGTGGACTCCCGAGCGCCACTTCCACCGGTTCGGCGGGCTGTACCCGAACCCCTCGGTGATGGCGGCGGCCGTCGCCGCGATCACCGAGCGGGTCCAGGTGCGCGCGGGCAGCGTGGTGATGCCCCTGCACGACCCGTTGCGGGTGGCCGAGGAATGGTCCGCCGTGGACAACATCTCGGCCGGCCGGGTCGGCATCTCCCTCGCCTCCGGTTGGCACGCCAACGACTTCGCGCTCGCACCGGAGCGGTACGACAAGCGCAAGCAGCTGATGATGGACGGCCTCGCGGAGGTCCGGAAGCTGTGGCGCGGCGAGAAGGTGCCGCGGCACAACGGTGTCGGCGCCGAGATCGAGGTCGGGGTGTTCCCCCGGCCCGTCCAGCCGGAGCTGCCGGTGTGGCTGACCAGCGCCAAGCATCCGGAAACCTTCCGGATGGCCGGCGAGGCCGGCACCGGGGTGCTCACCCACCTCCTCGGGCACAGCCTGGAGGAGCTGGCCGAGAAGATCGCGCTGTACCGCAGGACCTGGCGCGAGCACGGGCACCCCGGGGACGGCCATGTGGCGGTCATGGTCCACACCTTCGTCGGCCCGGACCTCGACGAGGTCAGGGAGCTCGTCCGGGAGCCGATGAGCCGGTACCTGGAAACCTCCTTCGACCTGATCGCCTCGCTCGGCGCCACCACCGGAAGCGCCGCGGACTTCAAGGCGCTGCCGCCCGAGGAACTGCGGGAGCTCGTCGACCGGGCCTTCGAACGGTTCTTCGCCACCGCCAGCCTGCTCGGCACCCCGCAGGTCTGCGCCGACATGGTGGACCGGATGAAGGCCGCCGGCGTCGACGAGGTCGCCTGCCTGATCGACTTCGGCGTCGACGAGAAGGCGGCGCTCGACGCCCTGACCCACCTGACGGCCGTCCGGGAGATCAGCGACGAGCGCAGGCAAGCCGCCCTGGCCAAGGCCGAGGAGCCGATCGCCGACCAGATGCGCGAGCACGCCGTGACGCACCTGCAGTGCACGCCGTCACTGGCCCGCGCCCTGCTGGCGGACCAGGACACGCGTGCCGAACTGCCCCGGCTCAGCCGGCTGCTGGTGGGCGGCGAGGCGCTCCCCGCCGACCTGGCCCGCGAACTCGCCGACGCCGTCGCCGGCACGGTGCACAACATGTACGGGCCGACCGAGGCCGCGGTCTGGGCGACGACGTCCCAGGTCCCGCCCGGCGGCGGCCCGGTGTCCATCGGGCGGCCGCTGGCGAACGTACGGGCCTACGTGGTCGACCGCGACATGCGGCAGTGCCCCACGGGCGTACCCGGAGAGCTGCTGCTCGGCGGAAGCGGCGTGGTCCGCGGCTACCTCAACCGCAGCGAGGTGACCGCCGAACGCTTCCAGCCCGATCCCTTCGCCGGCCGGCCGGGCGCACGGGTCTACCGAACGGGCGACCTGGCCCGCTGGGCGCCCGGCGGCGAACTGGAGTTCCTCGGCCGGCTCGACGACCAGGTGAAGCTGCACGGCCACCGGATCGAACTCGGCGAGATCGAGACGGCGCTCGCCGCACACGCGGGGGTCCGCTCCGCGGTCGCCGTCATCCGGGGCACCGGCGCGGAACAACGGATCATCGGCTACTACGTTCCCGCCGACGGCCGGTCGACGGCCGGCACCGAACTGCGTGCCTTCCTCGCCACGCGGCTGCCCGGCTACATGGTGCCCAGCGCCTACCACCCCGTCGACGCGGTGCCGTTGACCCCGAACGGAAAGGTCGACCGCAGGGCGCTGCCCGACCTGTCGGACACGCGACCCGAGAACACGGCGACGTACGCCCCGCCGACGAACGAGACCGAACGGCTGGTCACCGACGTGTGGCGCGAGGTACTCGGCGTGGAACGGGTGGGCCTGGACGACAGCTTCTTCGACCTCGGCGGGAACTCGCTGCTCGTGGTGGTGGCCAGGGCCCGGCTGCTCGAACACCGGGACAGCGGGCTCTCGTTGGTGGACATGTTCCGGTACCCGTCCGCACGGGCACTCGCCGAGGCCATCGACCGCAAACCGACCGAAGGACCCGACGAGGCGGTCGGCGCGGCCGCCGCACGAGGAGCCGCCCGCCGCGTCGCCGGACAGGCCGCCGCGCGGCGTGCCGGCAGGACGGGGGCGTGAGAGTGCCAACGAACAATTCGACACGGCATCGAGCCGTTGGGGGCCTTGGGTGAGTACCGAGACGGAAGACGGAATGGAGCCGATCGCGGTCGTCGGGATCGCCGGACGACTGCCGGGAGCCGCCACCATCGAGCAGTTCTGGCGCAACCAGCGCGACGGCGTCGAGTCGGTCACCAGGTTCAGCCCCCAACAGCTGGCCGACGCCGGCTGGCCGGCGGACATGGTGGCCCACCCCGACTACGTACCCGCCGCCGCGGTCATCGAGGACGCCGACCACTTCGACGCGGAGTTCTTCGGATACAGCCGGGAACAGGCCGAGATCAGCGACCCGCAGCAGCGGATCTTCGCCGAGACCGTCTGGCACGCGCTGGAGGACACCGGCCACGACCCGGCGCGCTTCGACGGCGCCGTGGGCGTCTACGCCGGCCAGTTCGCCAACAAGTACCTGCCACTGAACCTCCTCGCGAACGCCCGCTTCCGCGGATCCCTGTCGGCCTTCTCCGCACGCCCCTACAACGACAAGGACTTCCTCGCGACCAGGGCGGCCTACCTGTGCGACCTCCGCGGCCCCGCGATGACCGTGCAGTCGGCATGCTCCACGTCACTCGTCGCCATCCACCTCGCCTGCCAGGCGCTGCTCGGGCACGAGTGCGACATGGCACTGGCGGGAGGAGTGGCACTGCCCGTCCCGCTGATCGGCGGCTACCCGGTCGTCGCGGGCGGCATCTTCGCACGTGACGGCCACTGCCGGCCCTTCGACGCCGCCTCCAGCGGAACCGTTCCCGGCTACGGCGTCACCGTCGTGGCCCTGCGCAGGCTGAGCGACGCACTCGCGGACAACGACAACATCCGCGCCCTGATCCTCGGCAGCGCGCTCAACAACGACGGCTCGGCCAAGTTCGGCTTCAACGCACCGAGCATGCAGGCACAGGCCGAGGTCATCGCCACCGCGCACGCGGTCGCCGGCGTGCCGTCGGAGACCATCGGCTACATCGAGGCCCACGGCACCGGCACCCCGCTCGGCGACCCGATCGAACTCGCCGGACTCACCAAGGCCTTCAACACCAAAGAGCGCGGCTACTGCGCGATCGGCTCGACCAAGGCCAACATCGGCCACCTGGACGCCGCCGCAGGAGCCGCGGGCCTCGCCAGGGCCGTACTCGCGCTCGAACACGGCGAGATCCCGCCGAGCATCAACTACGACGCACCCAACCCCGCACTGCTGCTGGACCGCACACCGTTCTACGTCCCCACCACCGCCCGCCCCTGGCCCCGCGGCGCGACACCGCGACGCGCCGGCGTCAGCGCCTTCGCCGTCGGCGGCACCAACGCCCACGTGGTGCTCCAAGAGGCACCGGCACCGGCACCGCGAGCCGCCGAGCCGCACACACGCGACCGGCAACTGCTCGTCCTGTCCGCCCGCACCGGCAAGGCCCTGGCGGACGCGGCCACCAACCTCGCCGACCGCCTGGAGCGCCAGGACGACCTCGACCTCGCCGACGTCGCCCACACCCTGCAGGTCGGCCGGCGCGCCTTCCCGCACCGCCGGCACCTGGTGTGCCGCGACCGGACCGAGGCGATCGCCGCCCTCCGGGCCCTGGCACAGCCCGGCGCCGTGGACACCACCGGCGACGTGACCGCCCGCCAGGTGGTCTTCATGTTCCCCGGCAGCACCACCCACCGGCCGGACGCCGCCGCGATCCACCGCAGCGAACCGGCCTTCGCCCAAGAGATCGACCGCTGCGCCGAACTGGCACGGCCACTGCTCGGGTACGACCCGCGCGCTCTGCTCTTCCCGTCCACCTGGGACGGCCCGCAGCCGAGCCACCACGACCCGCGCGGCACGGCGGCCGCGGCCTTCATCCTGCAGTGGTCCCTCGCCCAGCTGTGGCAGTCCTGGGGGGTGCGCCCCGCCGCGATGATCGGCGAGGGCGACGGCGAGTACGTGGCGGCCTGCCTGGCCGGCGTGATCGACCTGGCGGACGCCCTCGACGTCACGATCGCCGGCGCCGACATCCGCGCCCGCGCCGGGGCACACGGAGTGCTCGACACGCACGCGGCCGAATTCGCCGCCAAGGTGGCGCGCCACGCGCTCAAGCCGCCGCAGGTGCCCTACATCTGCGCGGCGACCGGAACCTGGACCGGCCCCGAGGACGCCGTCGAGCCGGCCCACTGGGCCCGCCGCCTGCGCGAGCCGTCCCGGCTCGCCGAGGGCCTGCGGGAACTGGCCGGCGAGCCCGGCCGGATCCTCCTGGAGATGGGACCGGGCAGCACACCGACCGACACCGTCGCACGACAGGACACGGCGAAGCAGCCGGTGGCGCTGCCATCGCTGCCACCCGCGGACGGGAACCGATCCGACCACGCCGCCCTGCTCGACGCCGTCGGCACCCTGTGGCGGTCCACCGTGGACATCGACTGGGAAGCCTTCCGCGGCACGTCGCGACCGCGGCGAGTGTCCCTGCCGGGCTACCCGTTCCAGCGGAGCCGGTACTGGATCGGCCCCGACTCCGGCAGCTATGAACCACTGGGTTTGGAGGAGGCCTCATGGACGAGCCGCTCATAGCCATCGTAGGAGCAGGTGTCATGGGCACCGGGATCTCGACGCTCGTCGTCGGAGCCGGACTGCCCGTCGTACTGGTGGACGTCGACCAGGGCGTGCTGGAGCGCGCCACCGCGGCGATCGCCACCGGCCTGCGACACGCACAGCTGACAGGCGCGCTGCCGGCCGGGCACACCCCGGGCGAACTGCGCACCACACTCTCGCTGAACGACGCCGCGGACGCGGACGTGGTCATCGAGGCGGTCACCGAACTGCCCGAGAAGAAGGCGGAAGTACTCGCCGACGTATCGGCACTGGTCCGGCCCGGAACCCCCCTGATCTCCAACACCTCCGGCATACCCATCGACGAGATGGCAGCGTGGGTCAAGAGCCCCGACGACCTCATCGGAACACACTTCATGAACCCCGCGTACCTGATCTCGATGGTCGAGGTGATCCGCGGCCCGCAGACCGCCGACAAGACCGTCGAGGCGGTGCTCTCGCTGCTGACCCGGATCGGCCGGCACGCGGTGGTGGTCCACGACGCGCCCGGCTTCGTGACCAGCCGGCTCCTGCACCCGATGATCAACGACGCCGCACAGGTGGTCCGGGCCGGCACCGCCACCGTCGAGGACGTGGACACCCTGATGCAGGGCTGCCTCGGCCACCCGACGGGCCCGCTGCGCACCGCGGACCTGATCGGCATCGACAACCTCGTCGACGCTCTGGAGGCGCTGTACGCCCGGACCGGAGACGAGCGGTGCCGTCCCAGTGAGCTCCTCCTCGAAAAGGTCAGGCGAGGCGAACTCGGCCGAAAGAGCGGCCGTGGCTTCTACAACTACAGTGAGGCACAGTCATGACCCCGGAACAGCACACCGAAAAGGCGCCCTTCGACATGGACGCCGTCATCGACGAGATCACCAGGTTCGTGGCCGAGCAGACCAGGACCACCCCCGAGGTGGACCAGGATCTCTTCTCCACCGGGGTCGCCAACTCCATGTTCGCCATGCAGCTGGTCGTGTTCCTGGAGCAGGCCTACTCCGTGACGGTCGCCGGACCGGACCTGCAACTGTCCAACTTCTGCACGGTCAAGAGCATGGCCACGCTCGTCGGCCGACTCCAGGCAGAGTCTGCCGCAGACAGCGATGTCTGACGGGCTCTTCCCGGAGCACGAGGGCACCTGGCGTTTCGTGAGGGACAACGCCGGCGGATGGGACATCGCCGGCGAGATCCCACGAACCGTCCTGAGCGAACTCGGTGCGGCCGGCGTGCTCTGCGCCGAAGTGCGGAAGGAACACGGCGGACTCGGCCTGGGCAGCCAGGAGAGCGGGAAGCTCACCGCTCATGTCGGAAGCCTGTGCAGTTCGCTGCGCAGCGTGATGACCTCACAGGGCATGGCGGCGTGGACGATACAACGCCTCGGCACCCGCGAGCAGCGGACCGCATTCCTGCCGCAGCTGACCAGCGGCCGGCTCGCGGCCGTCGCCTTCAGCGAGCCGGACGCCGGCAGCGACCTCGGCGCGATGACCACCGAACTGCGCCTCGACGGTGACACGGTGACCGTGGACGGCGGCAAGACGTGGATCACCGCGGCGGCCTATGCCGACCTGATCGTGGTCATCGGCAAGGTGGGCGACAGCGCGGCGGCGGTCGTCGTGCCGACGGACGCCGAAGGGGTCCGGATCGAGAAGGTCCCGCACCCGATGGGCTGCCGGGCGGCAGGCCACGCGCAGGTGCGGCTGGACGGCGTACGCCTGCCGGCCGCGAACGTCCTGGGCGGCGCCGGGCTGTCGCTGCCGTTCCTGGTGACGACGGCCCTGGCCTACGGCCGGATGTCGGTGGCGTGGGGCTGCGTCGGCATCCTGCGCGGCTGTCTCGGCGCGGTGACCGAACACGCCAGATCGCGGCGGCAGTTCGGCAAACCGATCGCGGAGCACCAGCTGGTCGCCCGCAGGATCGCCGAGCTCTACGTCGCGGAGCGGGCCGCCACCGCGGTGTGCCGGCAGGCTAGCGAGAGCTGGGAGTCCGGTTCGCCGGACCAGGTGATCGCCACCGTGCTCGCCAAGCACGTCGGCGCGACCGAGGCCGTGCGCGGGGCGGCGTCGGCCCTGCAGATCATGGCCTCGGCCGGCGCGTCGGACGGCCACGTGGTCGCCCGCGCCTACCGGGACGCGAAGTTGATGGAGATCATCGAGGGCAGCAGCGAGATCTGCCAGCTCGAACTCGCCAGACACGCCCTGGCGACCGGTCACGGCACCGTGTGGCAGGAGGAGGCGCATTGACATCCTCCCCCGGCTATAGCCGGGGGATTCCTCCCGCGTCTGCGGCACGGACATCCGTGGGGCGCAGGTCGCCGAGGTGGGTTCCCCGTTCAACGGGCCGTGCCTGGCGTGGGATTGCCACGCCAGGTCTGACCGGCCCTCCAGGGGCGTTTAGCCTGTCCGCCTGCCCGGCGGCCAGGATGTTGCGAGCAGCGTTGAGGTCACGGTCATGGAGCACACCGCATGCGCCACAGGCCCATTCGCGCACTGCGAGGGGTTTGGATCCGTCGCGGTGTCCGCAGTCCGAGCAGAGTTGGGAGGACGGGAACGCGCGGTGGACGACGTGGACGGTGCGCCCGTAGCGGGCTGCTTTTTCTTCGAGCAGTCGCCGGAAGGTGGCCCATCCGGCGTCGTGGACGGACTTGGCCAGGCGGCCTCGGGCGAGGCCGCGCACGTTCAGATCCTCCAGGTAGACGACTTGGTTCTCGCCGAGAAGCCTGGTGGTCTGCTTGTGCAGCCAGTCCATGCGGGTGTCGGCCACCTTGGCGTGCGCCTTGGCGACCTTGCGCCGGGCCTTGGCCCGGTTCCTGCTGCCCTTGGCCTTGCGGGACAGCTCCCGCTGCGCGGCCTTGAGCTTCTTCTCCGCCGTGCGGAGGAAGCGCGGATTGTCGATCACTTCGCCGGTCGACAGGACGGCGTAGGTGGTCAGGCCGAGGTCGATGCCGATCTCGGCCGGTACCTCGGGCAGGTGCTCGGGCTCTACGTCCACCACGAAGGAGGCGTGGTATCGGCCTGCGGGGTCGAGCACGATCGTCACGGACGACGGGTCCGCGGGAAGAGCGCGGGACCACTTCACCCGCACATCACCGATCTTCGCCAGGTTCAGTTTCCTGTTTCCCTGGATCCGGAATCCGTTGCGGGTGAACCGCAGCGACTGCCGGTTGTCCTTGCGGGACTTGAACCGGGGAAGCCCCACCGGCCGTCCGGCCCGCTTGCCTGAGACGGAGTCGAAGAAGTTCCGGTAGGCGGTGTCCAGGTCCCGAAGGGACTGGATCAGCGGGTCCACACCGACCGAAGCAAGCCATGCCCGCTCAGCCGTCTTCTTCGCCGCCGTGATCACCAGCTTCTGCAGATCCGTGCCCCTGGGGTACGCAAGCCCGTTCCTCCGGGCTTCCTTCCGTACCGCGAGAGCGTCGTTGTACACCACCCGCGCACACCCGAATGTCCGGGCGAGCGCAGCACGCTGACTTACCGTCGGGTAGATGCGATAGGAGTACCGAAGGTGCACGAGATCAACCTACCGAAGGCCACTGACAAAGGCTCCCGCCAGAACCTCCGAAGATCGCTCCGCCGCTTCGCGGCTCCGGTCCAAGGACCCATTCGTCCCCGGCCTGAAGGCCGGGGCATCCTGGGAGGTCAAAGGTGAGCGGACCATTGCCGCCGAGCGAACCGGTCACCACCGTCAAATGCGTCGTCTGGGACCTGGACAACACGCTGTGGAAGGGCACCCTGCTCGAAGGCGACGACGTCGTCATCGACGACCGGGTCCACGAGACCGTCGTGGGTCTCGACTCCCGCGGCATCCTCCAGGCCGTCGCCAGCAAGAACGACCACGGCCCCGCCTGGCAGCGCCTGGAGGAACTCGGCGTCGCCGAGTACTTCGTGGCGGCCAGGATCGGATGGGGCCCGAAGTCGGCGTCGGTGCGCGAGATCGCCGACGAGCTGAAGTTCGCCCACCACACGATCGCCTTCGTCGACGACCAGCCCGCCGAACGCGCGGAGGTGGAGTTCCACCTGCCGCAGGTGCGCTGCTACCCGGCCGAGTCGGCGACGGAACTGCTGACGCTGCCCGAGTTCACCCCGGCGACGGTGACGGTCGACTCCCGCCGCCGCCGCCAGATGTACCAGGCGAACGTGCGGCGCCAGGCCGAGCAGGAGTCCTACGACGGGCCGTCGGAGGAGTTCCTGCGCTCGCTGGACCTCGTGATGGAGATCGGTCGCGCCACCGCCGGGGACCTGTCCCGGATGGAGGAGCTGACCCTGCGCACGAGCCAGATGAACGCGACCGGTGTCCACTACTCCGACGCCGACCTGCGCGCGCTCCTGGACGACGAACGCCACGAGGTCCTCGCGGTGACGATGAGCGACCGCTTCGGGTCGCACGGCGCGGTCGGTGTCGCGCTCGTGCGGACCGGTCCGGCGGTGTGGCACCTGAAGCTCCTGGCCACCTCGTGCCGGGTCGTCTCGTTCGGTGCCGGTGCCACCGTGCTCAACTGGCTGATCGACGAGGCGGCGACGGCCGGAGCCCATCTGGTCGCGGACTTCCGGCCGACCTCACGCAACCGGATCATGGAAGTCGCCTACCGGTTCGCCGGGTTCACCGACGAGCGCTGTGGGTGCCTCGCGGAACTGCCGCCCCCGGACGGCGGGGGGACGCAACGACTGCACCTCACACCGGTACCGAGGCCGGCACCCGACACGCTGCGCCTGAACGCGGTCCGACTGGCCACCGCCCGGTAGCGCAGTAGGCCGAAACGCTCGCCGCCCCCGTTCGTTCGCGGGGGCGGCGAGCGTTTTCGTCGTGTCAGGCGCTGTGCGGGTGCCGCGGAAACGCGTCGGACGGCGGGGGGGGGGGGGGGCGGCCCCCCCCCCCCCCGCCCGGCCCCCCCCCCCGCGGGGGAGGGGGTAAATTGGGGGGCCCGGGGGGATCCGCGGGGGCCGCGGGGGAACCCGAAGGACCCCCCCCGCAGGAG
>NZ_JBITZP010000036.1:0-29234 GCF_044546945.1 Kitasatospora sp. NPDC053057
CACCGCCGTCGCCCCCGAGAACCCACTGCCCGTCAGCGTCACCACCGACCCCGCCGCCCCCGACGCCGGACTGACCGAGCCGATCACCGGAACGGCGACCGTGTACGTGAACGGGACACTGTTACTGGTCGCCCCCCACCACCACGCCACAACGGTCACCTGCACCGTGCCCGAGCCCGCCGGCACCGTCGCGGTGATCTGCGTGTCCGACACCACCGTGAACGACGAGGCGGCAACGGCACCGAACCGCACCGCCGTCACCGCCGAGAACCCACAGCCCGTCAGCGTCACCACCGACCCCGCCGCCCCCGACGCAGGACTGATCGAATCGATCACCGGAATATTGTGATAGTCCATGACTTACCCCCATGGGTTGTAGTCCACGAGTTGACGAATGTCGTGCGTGTGCGAGGCGCCCGAAGCGTCGGCTATCCATCCGGGGACGCGACGGGCGCCGAGGCGGGGAGCCCCGGTCGACGGAGGGAACGTCGACCGGGGCTCGTCAGAGGTGGTGAGCCGGGGCTCGTGCCGACTCCCGACCGCCGCGTCGAGCGCGGGCGCGGGCCGCCGGTCATCCGAGTCCGGGCGGCGAGACGCGGGTGAGGCGCTCGCCTGGGTCCCATCGGTGGTGAATGTCGCGGGCCCCGAGGTCGGGCCCCAAAGTGATCGGCACGACGACGCCTGGCCGAGCGGCGAGCTCGTTGTCCGACTCATGGGCAGTCGCGGTACCACGTGGTCTGACGCCATGACATGTGGCCCGGTTGCCGTTGACCAACATGGGCCGACACGAAATGGCCTGTTCGTCCCCATGAAGGAGCTCACCGGCATTTGCCCGGGTCGCCGTCGTCGGGACGCTCGTCCGTGCGGCCGCAACTCCGTTCTCCGCCGATCCGCCCTCGGCGCCGCCTGTGCTTTCCACGGACGGACTGGGCCGAGCGCATCCTGCTGGAGTCCCGCTCGAAGACCTGGCCGTGGGTCGCTGGAGTCACGCGTTCCGCCGCCGACGGCTCGCGCGCGGACCGACTTCCCGCCAACACCGTGGGCACGTACCACCGCATCAGAAGCCCCCAGCCCCACAGCGCTGAAGTCGTCGTTCGACGGTACGAGGAAAAGGAGCCGGCAGACCATCCGGTCGCCGCACGGGCCAGCACGCTTCGGAACCTTCGGATTGCTTGCATGACGCCTCCTGGCGTATGTAAGCCGCCGCATCTGCCGGCACCGCCGAGACGGCGCCGGCAGATGGATCCAGATCCTCCACGGGGGCGCCCATCGCGAGCCGCACGTCACCGCCGCCTGAAGCACAGCGGGCGCCGGCTGCACGTTCCCCCGGGAGGGGTGGGCGGCCCGCCGGTTGGATACAGAAAAGTAATCCAGAGCGGTGAAATCGGTGACAAGCCTTCCGACCTGCTTTCACCCGCTTGGCGTAATGTCCGGCCATCTCCCGCAATCCGGGAAAATGGCCGGCGCCATAGCGTCGCGGCTGAGGCTGATCAGCGAAAACAGGCCTGTCTGCGCGGGATTTGCGTGCTTATTCCTCACCCGGCAGGATCGCGACTTCCCTGCCCGCGGCCCAAGAGACGGCTCGGCCACGGATGGACGGAATTCCCCACCTTCTGCCGTTCGGAAGTGCTCAGTCCCAGCCCGGACGCACCGCGCGAAGCGTGCGGCCGGGGCTCGGCGGCCGGGCCCGATCGACGCCCGAGTGGACACCGTCGCCACTCTCGTGGAAGTGAATCTCTGGAGTCGCGCCCCCCGTGGCGGACGCCGGGACGGCTGCTCGGTTCCCATCCAAGTCACGACCATCACAAGCCAGTTCACCGGCTGACCCGGCCGCACCGACGGTGTCGCTGCCGCAGTGAAGTCCCGCAGTGCTGTCGCTCGGCGGTGTGGACCGAAGCCGACGGCCTTGCGCGCGGGATCCGGATCACGGCGACCCGCTGCACCTGGCGTACTCGGCGGCGGGTTCGCCGCTTTCCCCGGACCGTCCGGGAGCGGGGCTCGGATCGGCGGTACCGTCGGATGCTCTGTGGACCGGGGCGAGGCGCGCCTGACTCTTCTTCTCCTCATCCGTCTGCTTCTTTCCTCCGCCTCTTTCCCCTCCATCACGGGATCTCCCGCGGGCGGACCGGAAGAGGAGTGGACAGAGGGGACAGAGCCGGAATGCGTGAAGCACTTCCTGACGGCGCCTAAAAGCGAGTTCGCCCGTACGCCGGCGCGGTCAGCGACAGCCGCTCATAAGGACCGGTCACCAGCGAATGTTCAAAGGCCGATCCGTGATCCCGACGCGGGCGGCGTCGTCCGTGCGCCGCAGCCGTGGACGCCGTGCGCGGCCACTGGCCAGCGCACGGGCGCCCGGCTCGGGATCACGGCCGTTCTCGTGCCACGCGCCTCGAAGGGCCGTCGAGCTTGGGCGAACGCCCCCGGCGCCTGGGACGCCGGTACGGTCGACGTACCGGATCGCTTCCGGGCCGCGACGAAGGTCTGCCCTGCGATCGCGCCGGTCCTGTCGTGCGATCAGGCGACCACCCCGTTCTTCCGGGGCCGCCGAGGAACCGGCACCAGGTGCGGTGGGACGGCCTCTGCCCGGGCGGGACCGTCCTCGGTCCCACCCGGGCAGAGCGCCTCGTCGGCCACGGGTTCGGGGGTCAGTGCCTGACCCCCGACTCAGATCCCCGGGGACGCGGTGTACTGGAACGGGGTCGCGGCGGTCGCGCTGCCGGCCGCGTTGGTGACCGTGACGTTGGCCGGCCCGGGGGCACCGTCGAGGGTGGGCGGCGTGACGGCGGTGATGGTGGTGTCGCTGATGACGACGAACGGGGCCGACTGGCCACCGAAGGTGACCGACTGGGTGGTGCTCAGGGAGGTGCCCGTGATGGTCACCGCGGTGCCGCCGGAGGTCGGGCCCGTTGTGGGAGCAAAAGCGGTCACGGTCGGCACGTCCACGTAGGTGTAGGTGAAGCCGTTGTTGGTTCCGCCCGCAGTGGTCACGCTCACCCCGACGGATCCGACCGCCGCGCCCGCGGGCACGGGGACGGTGATGACGCTGTCGCTGACGACGGTCGGCGTGGCGGTGTTGGCCCCGAAGTGCACCGCGGTGGCGGTCGACAGTCCCGTACCCGTGATGGTGACGACGTTGCCGCCCGCCAGCGGGCCGGAGGTGTCGCTGAGCGCGGCCTTGAACGGCGCACCGACGTAGTAGAAGTTCAGCGGGTTGCTGGTGCCGCCCGGGGTGGTCACGGTCACCTCGACCACCCCGCTGCCGGAGGGGGTGGTGACGGTGACCGAGGTGGCCGTGTTGGCGGTGATGGTGGCCAGCTTGGAGCCGAAGTGCACGGCCGTGGCCCCACCGAGGTTGCTGCCGGTGATGACGACGGTCTGTCCGCCGCTGGTCGATCCCTGGTCGGGGGAGATGGGCACGACTGCCTCCTTGAATGGGTGAGGTGAACCGCGCACCGTGCGTGCCCAGGAAGAGTCGCAGGCCACGCCACGGTGCGGTTCGGACCAGGCCCCGGCGAGGGCGAAACGGATGGCCGAGGCGGTGAACCGGGCACCGGCGGGCCGGTCCACAGGTGTGGCCGGACCGCTTTCCGGGCGTGAGGGCGAGACGGCCCTGGATGACTGTCGCCGGTCGCGGTGGCGGGCGGATCGTTCACGCCCCTGCCAGGAGAGCCCACGGCGCCACCAGTAGTGACCGGCCATACGGCAGGCCGACGCCCCACTCCCCCGGAGAGGGTGGGCGACCCACCGGATTGGACGTTCCTAGTAGTCCATTGAGAGGACAAATACGCAAGGAGCTTGACGCCGGATCACCCGATTGGCGGCACGTGCTGCCGGGGGAGCGTGGCCCGTCTCCGGCGATCGATCTCGCTTCTCGTGGTGATGCCAGGGCGCCCTCCCAGTCGGTTACGCCGGTCCGCACGACGCCGGTGGTGACGGAACCTCGGAGCCCGCGTCAGCGTCGTGGACCGACCCAGGGCCGTCCCGCGGACGGCCCTGGCGCGGGGAGTGGGGTTCCCCGCCGAGGCCGTCGGCCGCGCCCGCCGATTGCGGACCTCGCCCGGATACGGCTGCACGGGAGTGTGGTCGAGCCGTACGCGGCCGATGCGCAGCCGGCAGGCAGGACCGCAGGGCGCGCCCCTCCCGGCGACACCGGCGGGGCCGTCCAATGGTTGGCCCCTGGCGGCCGCGTGCGCTTCTGGTGTGCGGCGCGGAACCCCACGAAGTGTCAACCGTCGTTGACGCCAGGCCTGGTCGGCGCCGAGCATGGGAGCAGACAGGGGGCGCGCGGGTGAGCATGTACATCGGCATATGCCTGCGACATCCGTTGAGCGGTGGCACCGACAGGGCGACCGTCCGGGGATCCGTGGCCATGTGAACCCCGACAGGCTGAGCACGGTTTGCGACGGGCGGCCAGACGCGTGTTGGGCCTGGAATTCCGGGGAGAACCGCGAGCACACTCGCCCCAGTAAAGGTCTATGCCACTTGCCCTGCGTAGCAAGCTTTGCGAGAATTGTTAAGCGCTCAACGGCTGGGATCTGGCCACTGTTTGGCCGATCTCCGCAGGTGGCTTGACATGGCACGCCTGGGGTCTTTGCTAATTGATTGCCGGGCTATTCGCTCACTCAAATTGCACAGCAATCGGCAATGTCCTGCAAAAACCTTTCTTCTCGCACTGCCGGGCTTCGTGTATATTTCCTGGCTTCCCGTGGGTCCCATAGGGAAGTCGTATGCCATGTCGAAGCCTGCTAGGAGTGGAATGCTGACCGGAGAGGAATACATCAACATCTGTGCCCTTCGATCCCGAGGGCTGTCCATCGCCGCAATCGCCCACCTCCTCGGCCGCGACCGCAAGACCGTGAGCTCCTATCTGAGCGGGAAGCGCACGGTCGGGGTCCGCAGCTCCGGCAGGGACGAGTTCGAGCGGTTCGTCCCCTACTGCCGCCGGCGGTTGCAGGACGATGCCCACTTGCAGGCGTCGACGCTGTTCGCCGAACTCATCGATCTGGGCTACGGCGGCGGTTACTCGACCTTCACCCGCGCTCTGCGGACCCGTCAGCTGCGTCCCAGATGCCCGCTGTGCCAGCGTCCACCCCGCACCCGCCCCGGCCGGCCGGACAACGCGGAGGAAGTGGAGTTCCGCTGGTTCGTCCTCTCCGACCCCCCTGCGGACTGGGGCAGCACCCATGTCTGTGTCCTGGTGGGACGCCTGACCCGCTCCCAGCGCTGGAGCGCGGCACTCACGGAGCAGATCGATCTCGGCCACCTGGTCGAATCCGTCGACTGGATCCTGCGCCAGTTCGGCGGAACCGGCTGGCGCTGGCGCTTCGACCGGGCGCAGCCGATCCACTGCCCGGGAGGTGGAAAACTGACCGCGGCACTGGGCAAGGTCGCGAAGCACTATGGTGTTGTCGCGGATCTCAGTCCTCCGCGGCCGGACGCCGACCACGAGGCGATCGGGCAAGCACTCGTTCTGTGGTGGCAGACCATTGGCGCGGACACCAGCCTGCTGGAGGCGCAGGAGAGCCTCGGCAGGTTGCCCAGGCTCATGGACGCTCGCCGGGCCGCGGCAAGCGGCGGCCACGACGGGTACACCGTGCCCGCTGAAGCGGTCCTGCTCGACCTTCCCCACGACCCGTACCCCGCCAAGATCAGCGTGGCTCGCGCGGTCTCGGCCAACGGCATGGTGTCCTACCGCGGCAACGTGTACGCGGTTCCACGGCATCTGCACGGCCACACCGTGGAAGTGCGCCGAAGGCTCGGTGATCCCCTTCTGACGATCGCTACTCCTCGCGGAAGGGTGATCGTTCAGCATTCACTGGCGCCCGACGGTGCCAGCCTGTCGGTTATCGGCCGCCGGAACGGGATCAGCCTCGAACGCCCGATCCCGGCACCGAGGCCGGCTTGCCACAGCAAGATGTACACTCCGCCGTCCGCCGAAGCGCTCGCGGCGGCCCGAGCGCTCCGACAGGACGCCTGTCAGGAGGACGGATTAGAGCCCGGTCGACAGGCTGGCGCTTCGCCGGGGCGCCCCGGCCGATCCTGGCGGGGCGTTCTCGATCGGATCCGGAAGGAACGACCGGGGGCAACGAACTCGTCCGTTCAGAGACGGTGACCCGCCCCGCCGTGCGTCGATGACATGACCGGGACGCCCTGCCGGCGAAGCCGCACCGACCTGGCGAGGCACCTGGACCGGACATCACGGAACCGGCACGAACCACCCGAGGGGAGCCGACGCGCGCACCGGATGACCTGCGTCCTGTGCTGGGCATGAGCATGCCCAGCGCGAGCTCAGCGGGTGGGGCCCGTAGACGCGTGGGGTGCCCCGTCCTGGGTGTGGTCGGCAGCGGCTGACTGGAGCCGGGTAGTTTCACAGACCAGCGACAAGTGAAACGCCGGAAATTGCTAACCGAATTCCCCATCCAGCCCTTCCGGGCCGCGGACGCCGGTCTTCCCCACAGTGACTCGAATGGAGTAGCGCCAAGTTGTACGAAGACTACTGACTTCGCCTTCGATTGCCGGACGGTCAATTCTTCGCACCACTCTGCCGGTCTGCGCGCCCTTCCGCCCGCCCTCGGCGGTGAATTACGTTTTGTTCCTGCTGGCGTCCCACCAGCAGGAAACGCTTCTTTTCGGAGGGGATTCGGATGGCCCGTTCTCGTCTCGCCACCGGCGTCGTCGCCGCCGTCGCATCCGGTGCTGCCCTCGTCCTCGCCCCCGCGGCGCAGGCAGCGGAAGCTCCCAGGCTCCAGGTGTCGAGGTGTGCCGCCGATCTCACGGCTGCGCTCGACAGCAACGCGGCCGCCATCGACGCCGACTCCGTCGGCGACACCGCCGACGCCCGCACCTACAACCTCCGCACCCTCGTCATTCTGGCCAGAGCGGGGCTCACCTGTTCCTGCCAGCTGGCCCGCGTTCACGCGGACATCATCACCGCGGGAACCGACAGCATCCATGCGGCGATGTCCAACGCGATCGGAGATTCCGCCGCTGCCCTGAACAGCGAGGACGCCGTGGAGGCCGAGTTGACGGACGCCCTGGAGGTCGTCCGGTACACCGAGGTGTGAGGTCTCGCGGCACACGGGTGCTCGTTGTCGACCTGCTCGGGTGTGCGCTCTCGGTGGCCGAACCGCGGGGCGAAGCCGTCCGGGGGTCTACTCCACCATCTCGTCCCTGGCCGGCACGCTCACCCTCGATCCCGGCACGTACGTCGTCACCATCGGCATGACATCTCCGGCGGGAAGCTGACGCCGCCGCCCCCTGCCGATGCGATCCGGTCAGGTCGAGGGCACGCCTGCCGGTGTTGTGGACCTTGGCCACCGGTTTCGGCGTGCCGTCGGACGCGCGCGGGCTTCAGCTCATCGATCCGGAAGTCGGACGACGGCTCGCCCCCGGGACCGACGTCGAGGTAGATCCGTGCTCCCACGCGGTTGACCAGGCGGACGTTTGCAGCCGGGCCGGCAACGCCCGCGACGTTCCACAGCCATCTTCGGGCCGGATGACTCGTCTCATCGGGGTCTGCCCCACCGGTCTCCGGCCGAAAAGGCGCGATGACGCCCCCGAAGGCAGCCGGGCCGGACGACCGGCCACGGACGGCGGCGCCTTCCGGGGGAAGCCCCTTACAGACAGCTGCCTCCGGACAAGACTGTCACCGCTGGAGCAAGCCGTGCAGATCCCGCTGTTTCACGCTGTCTACGAACATGGCATTTTCGCTCAACCCCGTGAGGAGGTCGATGACAGCGGCAAGCGGCTGATATTCCGTGCGGGTGGCCGGGCGCTCACCGCAGGCCTTCAAATGCTCCCACAGCGCGTGGAAGTAGTCCTCGAGTTCCAGCCGCGCGTCGAACTGCGCGCTGAGCCGTTCAGGATCGAGGCGACGCAGGGCGTCGCGGTCGAGCTGAGTCACGGAGTTGATGACGCTGTTGACGATTTCACGGCTCTCGATGCTTGAGCTGGGCATGGGTTCTCCTGACGATGTGCGCGGTGGATGATTGGGGCTCGACGCTCGATGCGCCGTCCGGCCTGCGGTGTGTGGCTGGCGACCACCCCTGAACGGTCACCACGCGGCAGTGCCCCGACTGGACAGCGGGACGACGGCCCACACCGCGCAGCCGCCGTCCATGCTCAGCCGCACCCCCCACTCCTGCGAGTAGCCCGCAACGAGCGCCAGGCCTCTGCCGTGGTCCTCGTCCGGCGTGGCGCGGTGCAACCGCGGCACCGCGGAAGTCCTTCCTTGATCACGGACCTCCAGCAGGATCCGGTCCGTGGTCCGGCTCAACCAACCGGTGATGTGTGCACTGTTGGAGTGTTCGACGGCATTGGTGACCAGTTCGGAGAGCACGAGCAAGACCGCGTCCCGGGCATGGTCGGCCCGAACGTCCTCGGCGTCCAGCCACAGCCTTGCCAGCCGCCGGGAGATCGGCACCGCGCGGCCGAGAGATGGCAGCCTGAAGGACAGCGGACGGCCCTTGACCCAGTGACTCAGGACATCCTCGGCGAGATCTCCCGTCGGCCGTCCATTGATCTCTGCGGTGGTCAGTGGAAGCTCCTCCTCGGTGAACGGCGGGGTCGCTTCTCGGCTCACGAGCCGAAAGCGGCTGCCGGTACGACTGCTCGCGCCTTCGGGGCTCAGGCCGCGCCCGGTGCACGACGACCATTCCCTCCGGCGAGCAGGCGGGTCCCTGTTCGCTCGACGCCGGCTCATGCGTTCTCCACGGCTCGTGGCGCACGTTTCGCCGGGGAAGGCTCCTCGGTCCGTCCAGGGCTCCTCTCCCATCGGAGGACGGGAGCAGCTGGCCGAACGGGCGCCGGACTGGTCGAAGTAAATCAGAAATAGTTTATCCACGGAGAGCGATCCGTTCCAAAAAAGGGGGCGTGTTTATGTAATGCAGGCGCCTAGTGTGACGGTAAGAAGAGTCGTTCGCGCCGCTGGGGATCTGACGGAATGAACTTGGCTTGTTCTGTTCACTCAAGTCCGGGTTTCGCGACGAATGGATGGTCGGGGCCATTGATTCCGGCCCTCGATAGAGTCATTTGGGCGAGCATTCCTGCAGGTATCCGAGGGTGACCGGCGACCCGCTCATGGAATTCCGCATCGACCTGGCCGAAATCGGCCGTTCCGCTTGTGCGTGTCGGTGCCCGAGAACCCGGCTCGCGAAACGGCGGCGAGCCGGCTCCTGTCCGTGGACGTCCGTGCCGCCTGCGGACTTGCACCGGGGGCGACTCCGGCACATGCCAGGGCTTCGCCGCACAGAAGCCGCTGGATGAGGCGGGGAAGGGGCGCCAGCCCATCGGATCGACCGTCTTGTTGCCGCGGACGACGTCGTCCACGTCGGCAACGAAGATCCTGCAGCGATCCGTCGGGGAGGGCATGCGCATCGTCGAGAACGACTTCGCCGTGCGGTCGCTGATCGCCAGTGTGATCCCGGAGCACCGGCGCGGGCCTTGCGCACGCCGGCCCGGTGCCTGACAGGAAGCCGGATGAAGAGCGCCACCTAGCGCGGAACCCGGCCACCACTTGATCGCCCGGAAACCATGGCCACAGGCTCGGACAGCACCGGAGCGGGCGGCTCTCGCAAGAGAGCCGCGCTATCCCTCCGGGCGCGAATAAATCGGTGAAGCGAGGGGACTTGAGATTATTCGGGAATAATGCCTAGATTCTCAGCCCCCGCGTACGTTTGGCCTGCTCTGCGCCGGTACGACCAGGTTGTGACCAGTCTTCGGCAAAGCCGAATGTTGACGGTGAACGCACTGACTTCCAGACAAACGCAGGCGGCCGCCGCTCGTGGCACACCTGGGACGGCGCCCGCGACGACGGGCCTGCAACCGGCGATGGCCACGGCGGTCTGCCCAGGCGGTCTCCGGTCCGGTCGCGGGGGCGCCCGCGCAAGTCCCCGCGGCCGGCCGGCCCTTGGCACCGGCAAGGCAACTGGCGGACCGCCGGGAAGGCGGACATGACGAGAGGTTCGACGGTGGCGTCGCGTAGGCTCGGGTCGCGCTGGGGCGACCACGTGGGTCTTCCCCGCATCAGGTCGGCCGTTCCGCCGTGGAGCAGGCTCAGGCACCGCGACGGTCTCCCGGGGCACGTCGCGAAGCCCGCTGCCGCGCCCGCGCGCCTGGTCGGCACTTCCTCGACCGGTGCCCTCCTGGCGGGCGGCTTCGGTGGTGCCCTGCCGACGCTGACCGGTGAAGGCGGTGCGGGCCACCGCCAGATCCTCGCCGGCTCGGGCGCGGGTTCGTTCCCGCTCAAGTCGGCGAGCGGCAAGCCGCCGGCGAAGGACGGTTCCTTCCGACTCGTCGCCTGCCGTCGCCATCAGGTCAGGGAGTCCGCTCGGGGCGGCTGTTGGCGTACTCCGTCGGTGGGCTGGCGCGGGCCGCGCCGTGAGCGGGCCTCTTGGGGGTGGCGCGTCCCACTGGTGACCGGATAGCGCCCACTGCTCCCGAAGCCGACGGCAGGCGGCAGCGGCGGCGGCGGGACCGCAGGACCGGCAGGTTTCCGGGTCCTCGGCGTCGCGGACGACCAGGGGCTCGCGACACAGTGCGCACTCGGGGCTTCGCACCGGCCTGGTCCCTGTGACCGTCTCACTCGCCTGGTCGACGACCCTGATCAGCCAGGGGAGCGGGTAGAGCACCGAAGACCACGGCACAGCGCCGACCGGCTCCCTGCGTCGCGCGAACTCGCACGCCGACTCGAGAGCTTCGAGGATCACGGCGCCATGGACCTCAGGGGATCTGCTGTAGTCGGCGAATGTTGCGACAATGTGCTGAGCGAGGAGGTCGAGCTGTCGCTCGGTCATCCGGTCCGCGAGTTGCCTCGGCAGGCGCCCAAGAGCCGATGACGCGGCCTGCTGTCCCCATCGCCTCTGCTCGTCGGTCATCGACCGGATCATCTTCTGGTCGGCTTGCCATCTGCCGTGCCCTGCCGGTCTTGTTCCGCCCCCTGTGGCTCCCGCCGCGTGTCCTCGCGCGCGCGGGCGCGCGCTTTCCGGTTCGCGGGACGAATGACCACCCACGACGGCGGACATGTTCAGCACGTCATGTTGGGGGGATCGTGTTTCTGTCACCGGACCGGGGGGGCTCGGTGTCACCGGAGCGGGGGAGTCGGCTGTCACCGAACCGGGGGCCTCCCGGCGCACGCCGAGCGAGGCGCCACGATGGGAATCCGGTCCGGAGTCGAAGACCTCGACACCGCCGCCTGCGGGCCCGTCCGCGGATCGCAGTGCGGTCACGGGCCCGTGCTGGAGAGGCCCGCTCGGCCCGCTCGGCCCGCGGACGGGCATGGGATGGACGACGTATCTGTATGCCCTCTTCTCACCCTGTCTTCTGCTCACCCAGCCCTGGACCAGGAGTTCGGCCACCGCTTCGCGGGCCGTGTCCTCCTTCATCTGGCACTCGCGTGCGATTCGTGCGACGGAAGTCGATTCGGTGAACTGCTGCCGCAGGGAGAGCAACGCATAAACCTTGAACCGAGTACCGGCCAGATGCGCCCGAGCATATGAGCCGACGCACACGGCCAGCTCATCGTCGGCCAGTGGGCGAACACGCCGGTTCATGGTTCGGGTGGCAGGATTCCGAGACGCGCGGACCAGATTCTTGGCCTTTGCCTTGGCGATTAGGCGGTTCACACCGCCCCGGGACAGCCCCAGCTGTCTCCCGATCGTCTCGTCAGCGGCGAAGCACGATCCTGACTTCCAGCCGTAGTCCTGCACCAGCGTCACGACCCGGATCAGATCACCGGTCAAGTCCCTGTCGCTGAGCCACGCCGCTGGGAACCGGGTAGCGGGCAGGCGACCTTGCTCGGTCGCACGTGCCTGCCGGTGAGCAGGCCCGGGCCCCGCGACCGGTTCCGTGTGCACGGCACCCGAGTGTCGCGGACTCACGGAGCACCGCCGAAAGCCCGACGCTCGCCCGCTTCCCTGGCCGGCCCGGCCGGCCGCCCATCGACACCGCGATTGGTCGAGGAGCGATGCACCGACCGTCCGAAAGTCGCCGAGACGACTTTTTCCGCGGTCGGCTCCATTTGAGCGGTGATCACTCGTGCTTGAGAGCCTGCTTGCGGAGGTCCTTGGAGGTTTGGCTCATTGAGGACCCTGTGCCCTCCTCCTAGCCGGATGGAGCGACGACCCAGGACACGGGCAAGCGCTAGCTGGCAGATTTTGATTCGGTGATGCAAAATGGCATGGCCTACTTACGAACGTGTGAGGAGGCGACAGCCCGTCAGGACACAGGTTCTTGCAGGATCCCGGGTGTGCAGATGGGCCGAGGCAGCGGTTGATTCCGTCGTCGACTCGGGCGTGGCTCAGTGACGGCGGAAGCAAAGCGTTCAGACGCCGAGGCATGTGCTTGGCGCAAAGACGGCGAAGGTCCGGTGGTGCGGACCGGGCCGTCTGTTGTTGCTAGGTCATGTCAAGACCTCCCCGTAGGGGAACAGGGTGGTTGAAGAAGGCCGAACGAACAATGAGAAGCGATCATGAGCGGTCGCTTCTGCCAGGCGCGGTTTGCGTGCAGATGCCTGAGGGGTGATCTGGAACAGCGATGTCGCGCCGACTGCCCCCTGGAGCCGTCCGGACCTGCCAGAGTCCGGGCGGCCGATCCATGACTGGGCCATGGCTTGACCAAGAGTACCCGGTCCATAACAGAGTGTGAATACTCTCGTACACGACTCACCTTCGGGGTCCCCGCACCTGCTTGCGGGAAAGTTCGTTCGACTCGGCCGACGGACGGCTCGAACGCTTCCCCGTTCCCGTCGCCGGGGAAGGTTTCGGGCGGGAGGGTAGAAACCCATGGCCGGCCGAAGATTCCGCGGCCGCGACGGGACGCCCTCGCCAGTCATCCACGGGCCCACATGAAGGCTGCCAGTTGATCGCCAAGTGGAGTGCAGCCGGGTCGATCGCCACTACGACTCATGCCGACGGGCATGGCGCGGCATCAAACAATCCTGTCATCGGTCACTCGAATGGGAGACACAACCGACCTCCCGCTCAGACAACCTGAGCTTCCGTTAATCGGCTGACTGAACGGCAAGGGCCGCAGCGAGTGCCTCCGCCCGAAACCTGGTCACCCTTCGGCTCCGCGCGCCGGCGCGCCACGGTGGGGAGAATTGCAGAGTATCTGGCACCCTTCGTGGCCACTGTGCCTGGAAAGTGGGGAAGTCTGGCGAGCGGAGAAGGTGACGCTCGCTTCGGCCGCTCCTCTCCACGGCCAGCCGCATGACCGGTGCGCGCTCCGGCGAGGAGCTCGGCGACGTGAGTAAAAGCTCTGAGCGCGGGCAGCGTGAGCATATTTCAGGACACCCGGATGCCGTACATTTCTCGGTGATTAGCCCATCGTTGTCGGGGCATGAGTCCAACAGCCAAGCCGCCTGTTCCGCTGCTGCTGGAGCGAGACGGGATCTGCAGTGCCGGTGATAACTGGCTATTCGTTCCAGGTCGGAGGAATGCCGTGGGCGATCTGGAAAATGGTTATCTCGTAAAGAATGGCGAACGCGTCGTGCTGAAGCACTGCTCGCGCCAGCTGGCCGAACTATTCCGCATCCTGCGTCGGCTCGAGTTCGAGTTCGCGATGCGGCTGTATCGATCGGAGACTGACTGATCGAGACCGCCGGCCGAGATCCACAATGACGCGAACGGGAGGCTGCTTTGCACGAGTCGACGAGCACCGATTACAACCCCTACTACGGAGCCGGATTCATCCCCAATGACGGAGCGATACACAACCACGCCCTCTGGCCACCCGCCGGGCAGCTGGCCGCCGACCTGTCTTATCCGGTCGCCAACGGGTGGGCCGACCCGGGCCCGCAGTCGTACCCTTCGGATGCGGAAGTGCTCGAAGAGGAAGCCGGTCTGCAGGCCCTGGGCTTCCGGCCCCGGTTGGTCGCCAACCGCCGGGAGCGTCACGCACGGCCGGCGCGCCGCCGGTCCGACATCATGGGATCGGTCATCGGATTCCTGACCGCAACGATCGTCACCGTGGTGTGCATCCTCGGATGGGTAATCTCCTATCACCCTCTGCAGAACGTGGCCCTTTCCCAGCTGCCGAGAGGTCTGTCCCGGTACTGGCCAGTCATCGTCTACGGGCCGTGGATGGCCGCTTCCCTCTCCGTTCTGCGGGCCGCTCTGGGAGGGCGCAAGGTGGCGAATTCCTGGACGGTCATCCTGGTGTTCGCAGGTATCGCCAGTCTCCTGTGTATCGTCGACACGCCCAGCACGATGCCTGAGGCCGTGGTCGCGGGGCTTCCGCCGGTGACAGCTGTGGTGTCCTTGCAACAGATGGTGCGCCAGCTGCTCGTAACCCGCCAAATGGGCCAGGGGGATCCTCGGCAGAAACCCTCGCACCGGGCGACTCGCTAAGAATTTTTGATGGATTGTTGATACTGACCTCGGCGCTTCAAGGTGATGGCGGTGGGAGGTCGAGAGAGAGTCCGTTTCCGGTGAGGAAGCCGTCGAGGATGTCGGAGCGGTACTGCAGTCGCTTGAGACGGTTGATGCGGCCCGGCTGGAGGTCGCCTGGCCGGCGGGCCCGTCGTCCCTTGGAGGGCCTCCGCTCCGCAGGTGTCCGTCAGACCGGAGACCAGGCGAGAACCTCCTGGAGGTACACGTCCCAGAGACGACCGGCGAAGAACTGGCCGAATCTGCCCAGTGCGGCCAGCCGACTCCGTGCCGTGTCCGACCTCACCCGGAAGCTCGCGAGCTCGCAGATGAAGTCCGGCAGCCGAAGCCGTACGACGCCGGTGGCCACCACCTCGGCGTCCGTCTCTCCACCGGCCGCAACATGGCCGCGCAATATCCGGGTGTACAAGGTCGTGGTGGCGGCCCACAGCCCTTGGCCGGAATCCTCGTCCACGGTCTTGTCACCGCTGAGTGTGAGCGGGTGTCCGGCCCTGTCGGTGAAGAGCAGGCGGTAGCGCATGCGAAGATGCTCCGGGTCCCCCTCCTCCACGAACAGGTTGAAGCTGCCCGATTCCACCTCACACCGGCCACCGAGCGCATCGCAGTGGATCTGCCCCGAAATCGTCGCCGGGTGCTCGGGGACCACGAGGAAACGATCCAGCTCGTCGATGTGAACGGTCAGACGCAACGACAGTCGCTCCGGGGCCGGCCGGTCCTTGGACACGGCAGGGGCGCCGCGCGCCGCGGAACCGAAAGCGATCGCACCGGTCATCCGTTCGCTGAATCGCAGGCTGGTGCCGCCGGCCGTGGGGCAGGGGAGCGGGGCGGACAGCGGTATCCCCTGCTCCGCGCACCAGGCCCGGGCCTTGTGCACACCGAGTTCCACAGCCTGCCGGAAGCGATCCCGGCTCAAGTTGATCAGATAGTTGAGCGGTACCTCGCACTGCAGCATCCTGACTGCGATCGGGCGCTCGAACTCGCCCCGGCCGCCCTCGCGGATGGCGGCGTTGCTCGCATCGATCCTCCGCTGCCACTCCCGCAACCGGCTGTTGGCCGCCGTCTCGATGATCTGGAAGTACTCCGCCACGAAACCGTCGTGCCAGCGCTGCCGCTGACTGACCGTCCAAATGATCCACAGCTCGTCGCAGCCCCGGCGGATTGCCTCACCGATGTTGGCATCGGTGACGTAGACGGCGTCGATGTGCGTCCTGCCATCGATGGTGACCGGCGGAAACCACATCGGCAGTGACACCGCGGCGGCGAGCCGCTCCTCGTCCATCCGGTCGGCGGTCAGCATCTCCAGCTCGTTGCGGGAGAAGTCGTAGAGGTTGAACGTGGCGACCCGGTCGGTCGCCCGGATCTTCTCCCAGTCGAGCCCCCAATCGGGGAAGACGTTCCGCCGGTAGCCGTCCAGCGTGAACAACGAAGCGCCGTACGGACCCTTCAGATACTGTGGCCAGTTCGGAGTCACTCCCTTCAGAGGGCGTATGTTCCGCCAGTTGTCGGCGATCCGGCGCCCGCTCATGCCTTGGCAGTACATGGCCAGATTGAACGTTCCCCCGCTCGCACCGTCCGCATGGTCGAAGCGCAGGCCCGCTTCGTCGAGCCACACCTGGAGCACACCCGCCTGGAAGGCGACCTTGAGCCCGCCACCGGCGAGGATCAACGCCCGGCGGGTGTCATCGCCGCCTTGGCCCTCTGTCATGCGTCAGTCACCGCCTTGGGGTCGTCGCTTCCGGGCGAAGAAGCCGTCGATGATGTGGTCGGCCGCGCGGTCGGCGATCGCCGCGATGGTCAGCGAGGGGTTGGCGCCCACCGGACCGGGCATGATCGATCCGTCGACGATCGACAGGCCCGGACAGCCGTAGACCTCTCCGTAGGAGTTGACCACGCCCTCCTGCGGGGTGCGGCCCATCGGAGCCCCACCGAGCGGGTGCACAGTGATGAGCCGGTTGAGATACGCCAGGGGATCGGAGGCGTAGCATCCGCCCAATGCCGAGGACAGTTCGCGCATGGTCCGGTTCATCCGGCCGAAGTAGGCGTCCGAGGCGGCGGTGTCCCAGTCCAGGTCCAGGTACCCGTCCCGCAGCCGCATCCTGCCGGTCGGCACGTCCCGCCCCATGCCCAGCAGCGGTAGCGACGTGGCGGTGAACAGTCCCTTGCTCACGGCGCCGGACAGTTGACGGCCGACCTCACTCCTGGGGCTGCGGGTCAGACGGGACCAGCCTCTGCGCAGCAGAAAGCGCAGCATGTGTGTGGAGGCGGTGAGGGCGTTCTGCTCCACCAGCCAGTTGACGAAGTCCGGATATCCCGCGTCCTCGATGAAGAACCCGCGCCCACTGCCACCGTCGAGCTGGTCCGGCATGCGCATCGCGCTGGTGATGACCGGACCGAAACTGGGATTCAGCAGTCGGGGCGTCGCCCAACCCCCATGCCTCTCCCGCGCGTTGAAGACGAACCCCAGGAAGTCACCGTTGCCCGAGAAGCGGGTGCCGAGCGCCGGGCTGAGGTCCGGAAACTGGCTTCGGTTCCGCAACAGCAGATAGGGGGTGCCGAGCGCTCCGGCCGCGAGAATCAGCCGTCGTGCCCGCACGACGCGCCGTACCGCGCGATCCGTCACCCCCGTTTCCCCGTCCCGCCGGTCGAGATAATTGATCACGAACCCGCCGGGCGTGGGCGCGAACGACTTCACCTCACAGCCGGTGCGAACCACCGCGTCATACTGCTCCAGGGAGCTGAGGTACGTCAGGTCCAGCGTGTTCTTGCTGCCGAAATTGCACCCGAGGTCGCACTCGCCGACGAGCCGGCAGGTGTAGCGCGGAACTCCGTACCGATTCTTCTCCCCGCCTTCAATGGGCACCCCGGGCACCGGATCCTGATCCGGGTTGTGGAAGGTCACGGCCAGGTTGGGCAACTCCCACTCCAGGCCCAGTCGTTGCGCCGCCTCGCGCATCGCCACGGTTTTTGGCGTGCTCCGGTAGGGCTCGTACTTGTCCGGGTAGGGCTGGGCCACCAGCGCCCTCTCGACCCGCTCGTAGTGCGGAACCAGCTCCTCGTAGCTGATCGGCCAGTACTCACCGCTTCCAGCTGCCGAGTCGTCGCGAGCGAACCAGCTCTCGGGTTTGCGCAGCAGGACATTGGCATAGATCAGTGACCCGCCACCGAGTCCGCTGCATACGACGGCGTCGAGTTCCGAGAAGCTCCACACGTCGAACATGCCGTACAGCCCGTGGTCCGGGGCCCAGAAGTTTGAGGCGGTGACGTGCGGCCCGCGCGGAAAGGTGCCCGGCGCGTACGCCTTGCCCCGTTCGAGCAGGCAGACATGCAAACCTGCTTGCGTCAATCTTGACGTCATGACCGAGCCGCCGAAACCCGACCCGACCACCACGGCATCGAAGAAGTCCATGCCGGCTGCCTTCGAGAAGTGTCAAGTCTCTACGCAGGACGAACAAACGTTCACGCCCTCTCATTCTCACGCAGCCGGTCACGGCGCGCACGACGAGCAAGCGCCGCCCCCCAGGGCCTGAGAGATTCCAACCTCACATCGAGCTGGCCAGATGCAAGGTGAGGATGGCTGGGCCCGCAAGCAGCCCTGAACCAGCACGCAACGAGGTGCCAGCCGGCCCGCCACAGCTATCTGTCACCCTCGGTGAAGGGCTTAACGCATTCTGTGCTCGTCTCCTCGGTCCGGTCGCCGGACGAAGCGACCGGATGCTCCCTCGCAGTGAATTCGATGACGCCGGTCGCCTCGCCGGATCTTCCCCCTTTTTCCAAACGCGGCAAAACATCGCCGGCATCCAAGGGCGGGCTCGCCCATAAGGCAGGCGGGCCTCGGGAGCGCAATCAGCGATATACGGAACGGCCGAATGCATGATGCGCCATACGGTCAGCCGTCTCGTCATGGATCCAGTCGCGGGGCCATAGCTTCACCAAGTAAGTCAAGACTTATCTTCAGGGAACTATGACCGTATGGTGTGGCTCGAATCGAAGGAGCCCCCTGTGTCGAAAATGAATGATCCCGCTGTGCGTGCGGTTGACTCGGAGCGGGATTATGTGTCCTCCTTGTATGAGCTGCTCACCGAGCGGCTTTCCGAGGCGCGAGTACACCGAGCGAGTTTGCTGAAGGCCCCGGCGGAAAGCGCCGGTGAGGCATACGAGAGAGAAATCGCCGCCGAGCGTCTGGCCAAGGAAATCGGCCGGCTGGAGGGCGCCGAAAAGGGGCTGGTCTTCGGGCGCATCGACTGGACGGATGGCACGGCCCTGCGCATCGGGCGGATCGGACTGCAGAGGGAGGAGGATGACCTGCCTCTGCTCGTGGACTGGCGCGCGAACGCGGCGCGGCCCTTCTACGAGGCGACACCGGTCCACCCGATGAACCTGCGGCGGCGCCGGCACCTGCGCCTCGAGGAGCGCACGGTCATCTCGGTGAGCGACGAACTGCTGGACGGGACCGCCCCGACCGACGAGGACGTCGTGGGGGACGGCCCGTTGACCGAGGCTCTGTCGGCACGGCGTACGGGCAGGATGCACGCGGCCGTCGCGACGCTGCAGGCCGAGCAGGACGAGATCGTCCGCTCCGGCCACCGCGGGGTGACCGTGGTGCAGGGCGGGCCCGGCACCGGCAAGACGGTGGTCGCCCTGCACCGGGCGGCCTATGTCCTGTACGCGTTCCCGCGCGCCGCGGAGGAGGGTGTCCTGGTGGTGGGCCCGAACGCCCGGTTCCTCGACTACATCTCCCAGGTCCTTCCCTCGCTCGGAGAGAACGACGTCGTTCTGGCGACCTGCCGGGAACTGGCCGGAGTGTCCGCGGAGACGGTGGACCCGTTCGAGACGGCGCGTCTCAAGGGCAGCTCCGACCTCGCCGACGCCTTGGCCGGCCTGCTGCGCGTCCACCAAGCCCCCGCCGGCGACTTCACCATGCGGGTCGGACAGGAACGGGTTCACCTCTCCGGCGAGGAAGTCGCCACGGCACGCGACGCCGCCCGGGCAGCCGCGCCGGGGCACAACCCCGCGCGCCAGGTGTTCAAAGAGCTCCTGGTCGACGCCGTCACCGACGCGATGCAACGAGACATGGGCGACCTCCTGGAGCAGATCGACGCCGATGCCGAAAGGATGACGGGCATCGACCTCGACCGGTTCACGGGAGCCGACCAGCGCCGTGCCGAGGGTGCGGCCGACTCGGGGCCGGTCCACGAGCTGGACCTGGACGCCATCCGAGCCGATCTCCTCGACGACGCCGGCGTCGACCGAGCGGTCGAGGTGTTGTGGCCGCGGCTGGTACCCGGTGACCTCGTGAAGGCGCTCCTGACGAACGCCGACGCTCTCGCCGAGCGCCTGCCCCGCCTGACCGCGCAGGAGCGGTCCCTTCTGCTGCGCGGTCCGGACGACCCGTGGACCGATGCCGATGTGCCGTTGCTGGACGAGGCGGCGAGCCTGGTCGACGGCCCCCCCGAGCGGACGTACGGGCACGTCGTCGTCGACGAGGCGCAGGAACTGACCGCCATGCAGTGGCGGATGATCGTCCGCCGCTGCCCGGCAAGGGCGATGACACTGGTGGGTGACTTCGCCCAGGCAGGCCCGGTCGCGACAGCACGCGACTGGAAGGAAGCGCTGAGCCCCCACGTCGGACCGCGGTTCAAACTGCACAACCTGACCGTCAGCTACCGCACAACGCAGGAGATCCTGGAGAGCGTCCGGGACCTGCTCACGCGGATCGCTCCGGACCAGAAGCCCACACGGTCACTGCGAAGCGGTGAGAGCCCTCGCACCGTGACCACGCCTCCGGACGGGTTGGTCACCGCCGTCGTTCGGGAACTCCGCGCCCAGAGCACCGCGCACCCGGGCGAGCTTCTGGGAGTCATCTGCGCGGACACCAGGGTGAGCGAGCTGACGGCCCGGGGCATCGCTCACCACGCACGCATCGTGCCGGCGTCCGAAGCACGCGGCCTGGAATTCGACGGGGTCGTCGTCATGAACCCCGACGAAATCATCACGGCCCGCCCGGGTGGGGAAAGGGACTTGTACGTAGCCCTGACCCGGGCCACCAAGCGCCTCTGCACCGTCACCGTCCAGCCCGCCTGACGGCTCGGCGCCCGCGTCGTCGCCGCGGGCGCACCCGGCGCGGTACGGACACCGGCCCGCGCACACCGGGCTGCTCGCCGCCTCACCGCTCCTGGCCGCACCCGGCATCACACGGCCTGGTCCAAGCCGAGGACGTTCAGATCCCCTTCGCGCAGCAGGGTGAAGTCGACGTCGAGCTTCGGGTCGTACGCGATCGTGTTCTTGCCCGGCTCGCCGAACAGGGCGTCGATGTGCACGTACTCGGTGGTCCTGGACGGCCGGTAGAAGACCAGGCCCTTCCAGTTCCGTCGGTGCGGGCTCCACGTGAGGTCGTGCGGCGCTTGGTGGCGCTCGATCTCGGTGGACGAAGGACAACATGCGCTTCGTCGCCTTCCTCCATCACGCGCTCGCCGGTGCAGACCGGGACCCGTCAGTTGTTCACGAGTGTGGGAGCCACCCCGAGCCACGAACGGGTGATGTTCACGAGTTTCGACGTCAGCGAGGTACTTGCCAGGTCAGCATCGGGGGTGCTCCTGGTGAAAGGCCTGGTCATGCCGCAGGCGCTCGCTGCCGGAGGACCCGTTCGAAACCGGGCGGGTGTTCACGCCGAGGGTCGACCGCTACGGCCGGATCGCGGTCCGCACCAACCGCTGCTCGGTGCCGGTCCGTCTGGTCGGCAAGCGAGTCCTGGTGCTGCTGCACGCCTCTCACCTGGTGATCTACGACCCCAACGCGCCCAACACGACGGAGGTTCCATGCGTTTGATCTCGAGTGGCCGGCACCATGCCACGTTCGAATTCGGCGACCTGCAGGTGATCTCGTTGCGAGACGGATACATCGACATGCCGCCGACCCGGCTCCGCGACGAGGACGGGCGCACGCTCGATGTGCTGCCGGCCGCCGTCCCGCTGGCCGGCGACAACTTGCGGCTGTCGGTCAACGCCTTCTTCGTCACCGACGGCACGCAGTCGGTCCTCATCGACACCGGCGCGTCCAACGCCTGGCACGACCCCACCATGGGACTGATCTACGACGCGCTCGACGAAGCGGGAATCGACCCCGCGCACATCACCGATGTGGCCATCACCCACAAGCACGAGGACCACGTGAGCGGCCTGATCGCGCCGGACGGTTCAGAGGCGTTCACCAAACTCGAACGCGTGTGGATCGGCGCGGGCGACACCTCGGTGTTCACGGGGCGGCTCGAACCGATCCGCGACCGGGTCGTACCCGTGTCGGAGAAGGTCGCGATCAACGACTGGACCACCGCGATCCCGACACCGGGCCACACTCCCGGTCACACCGTCTACGACGTCAGGAGCGGCTCCGGCCACCTTCTCGTCTGGGGCGACACCGTTCACGTTCCCGCGCTCCAGTTCGATCAGCCGAACGTGTCCTGGGAGCTCGACGGCAACCAGCCCCAGGCCCGCGCCGCGCGCGCGGCCCTCCTCGAACAACTGACCCAACCACACCACTTCGTAGCCGGCGCCCACCTCGACTCACCCGGCATCGCCCGCGTCGTCCCCTCCGGCGACGGCTATGCGCTGGAGTACCTCGCACCACCGATCGGCTGATCGAGCGACCCGCGACCGGCGGCGACTCGCTCATCGACACCCATGGCCGGGACTGGGCGGTGCCCTCGACCGATCACCCTCTCGCGGCGGCGGTCGGCAGGCACCTGGGCCTCCCCCGGCCGATGACCGCAGATTTCCCGCGGTCACCGGCCGGACCGCCCCGCCCTCGACACAGATCACCCGCAGGCCCGCCGCCGGTCATCCACATCCGGGATCAGGCGGGCCGCGGGGCGGGCGCCGCCGCAGCGGCCGCGACCTCGCGGGTCTCGTGCAGCATCAGCAGGCCGTTGACCACCATCAGCGTCGCGGTCAGGCAGTGGACGCCGAGTGCGGTGGCCACGGAGCCGTGGTGGGCCAGCACGGTGGTCATGTCGCCGTACGCGGCGAGGGCCTCCACCAGCAGCGCCCAGCCCAGCGCCCGGCGGTGGCCCGTCACCAGCAGGACGCCCAGGACCAGGGCCAGGACGACGTCGCGGATTCCCTTGATGATCAGGAAGCCGCCGCCGTCGCCCGACGGCCGGCTCGGCAGGCCGAAGCCCGGCGCCGTCGTCTCCGGGCTCAGGATGAACTCCATCCCGAACCAGAGGATGAAGAGGATGAAGGCGGCGGCCAGGACGGTGTTGATCTTCTTCAGCGACATCGTTCTTCTCCTTGCGAGTTTCGTGAGCTTGGTGAGACTGGTGAGCCTGGTGAGCCCCATGGGGCCTGGTCAGCGTGGCCTCGGCGCGCGTATGACACGGCCGCCCGGTTCTGCCGGGCGGCCGTGACTGCGACCGCGGTGAAGATCTGGATCCGCACCGATTGGAGGCAGGCCCTGGAAGTCGTGATCCGACGGGCCGCCATCGGCCTCACGACCCGGCGCCGCCCGGGGTGAGGATTTCCATGAGATGTCCGTCGGGGTCGTGGAAGTAGACGCCCCTGCGGCCTTCGGTGCCCTTGCTGTGGTAGATCTGCCCGATCTGCTGGCATGCGGGATCGCCGTAGTGGGCGATCCCGCCGTGCTGGATGCGGGCGAGGGCGGCGTCGAACTCCTGCTCGCCGACCATGAACGCGTAGTGGTGCGGCTCGAAGTCGTCCAGCCGGTCGAAGTCCAGGCTGACCTGGTTGGCCAGCATGACCGGCGTGAAGTGCGCCACCGGCGGATCGACGCTCAGACCGAGGATCTCGGCCAGGAACTGCGCCGAGGCCTGCGGGTCACGGGCGGGGACGATGGTGTGGTTCAGTTCCACGGGCATGGTGACTCCTCTTCAGGTGCGGGGCTGCGCGTGGTGAGGTGCTCGGTGGGTTCGGTGACCCGGCGTGGGGTGCTGGTGCACGGGTGCGTGCCCCGGGGGAGGGCAGGGCTTCTCCGGCTGCCCTCCCCCTCGGCTACAGCCGCCGTGTCATACGTCGATCTGCTCGAAGATGTGCGGGTACGACACGATGTCGTCGGGGGACTCGGCCGCCAGGCGCTGGAACTCCGGGCTGCCGAACGCCGTGGCGAGCGCCTCGGTCGACTCCCAGACCGCGACGTTCATCAGAAGCCGGCTGTCCGCCGTTCCCTTGTGCATCTGCAGGGAGACGAATCCCGGCTGAGCCTTCATGAACTCCGCCTGCCTCCGGAAGAGGGCCAGGAACGCTTCTGCCCTCTCCTTCGGGACGACGAAGGTGTTGGCCAGGACGATGGGCCCGGTCTTTTCCTTGAACTGCGCGAACATCGGCGTGTTCGGGTCCAGGTTCTGCAGCTTGGCCATCCTCGGTACTTCCTCTCGCTGTCGGTCGTCCCACGGCACTGAGGCCGGCACCGCCGTACTGGATCCGGCGACGCTCACGACGCTCACCACCTGTGGCACGAGGAGATCTGACGGACGCCCAAGGGCCATCGCCGGTGGCACCAGGCCTCCAACGACCGCGACCTTGCCAACGCTTGTTGGTCAACGCTTGTTGGCAAAAGTAGAGCCGTCGGCGCTGGACTGTCAACAGGTGTTGGCCTACATTTGTTGGCATGACCGGCAGCACGGAGAACCAGCAGGCCGCCCGGCGTTCCGACGCCACCCGCGCCACGATCCTCGCCGCGGCCCGCGAGCGGTTCGCGGCGGACGGCTACGAGAAGGCGACCATCAGGGCCATCGCGCGCGACGCGAAGATCGACCCGTCGATGGTGATGCGCTACTACGGCAACAAGGCGGGCCTCTTCGCGGCGGCCGTCTCGATCGACCCCGGGCTGCCCGGCCTGCCGGTCGAGGCGCGCGAGGAGATCGGCCGCACGCTGGTGCGCCACTTCCTCACCCTGTGGGAGGAGAACGAGGAGCTCACCGCGCTGATGCGGGTGGGCGCCACCGACCCGACCGCCGCCGAGCGCATGCAGAGCGTGCTGCGCGAGCAGTTGATCCCGCTGGCCCGCCGGGTGGGCCCCGAGCCGGAGCAGGCGCCGGCGCGGGCGGCGCTGTGCGCCTCGACCGTGCTCGGGCTCGCGCTGACGCGCTACGTGCTGCGGTTCCCGGCGAGCGTGGCGCTCGGCCGCGAGGAGATCGTGGACTGGCTCGGGCCCACGATCCAGCGCTACCTCACAGCGCCGACGCCCTAGCGCCGACGCCCTAGCGCCGACGCCCTAGCGCCGACGCCCTAGAAGGAGCACGTCCAGCAGGCTCGCCCCCCGCTCGCCCGCCACCGGGGGACGGCCGCCGGGAGCTGACGCACGGGCTCCTCTTCCGCGATCGCCGGATTTCGTCATGTCCACTGTGGAACAGTGCAGTTGACATGACGTCGGCCGCGTGCACCGCGGCGGCACGCCCATGCGCGGAGGTACATGAGCCGTGAGCGGCATCAACGACAGCAATCCGTGGCAGTACACCGCCGGTCCGCCCGCACCCACGCCCGCACCCGGACCCGCGCCCCGCAGCTGGTGGCGGCGACGGTGGCTCCCGGTGGCAGGACTGCTCACGCTCGTCCTCGCCGTCGTCGCGGGCTACCTGGCCTGGCCGTCGCCGGAGCCGGAGATACCCCCCGCGCAGCGGGCGCCGTTCTACCGCGCCGTGCAGAGCCTGTTCACCGACCCGGTCGTGAACTACAGGGGTGCCCCCACCGCAGGCACGCCCGGCTGGGACGTGAAGGTCACCGGGGACGGCGCGATCACCGGTGAGATCGATGAGGCCGGCACCCGGATCCCCGTCCTGGTGGTCGACAGGCGAACGTACGTCAAACCCCCGACACAGCGACAGGAGATCACTGGCACTGCTGCAAGACCAGGCGGTACACGGTGTTGATCCTGCCGTCCGTCGAATCCATCTCCATGAAGCTGGTGGCGTTCGGGCTCGACGTGCCGCGCTCGACCTGCAGTTCGGTGTCGATGTCGAGGCTGCGCTCCTCCCCGCAGGGGGCGAAGACCAGGGCGGCGACGTCCACGGTGTCGGTCGTCTGCCAGTCGTTGTTGAACCCGCCCTTGAAGTGATGGGCCGACTTGGTGGTGCGGGGGTTGCCCTGGAAGTGGTAACTGGCCCGCTGGGTCGCGGACGCACCGGGCGCGAGCGACGCGAAGCCCCTGTAGCCGGCGGACACGACCGCGTAGGTGAAGCCGCCCGGGACGTGCACGCGCAGGTTGAGCTGACAGTCCTTCTGGGAGTCGGTCGGCGCCGCCCCGGGCCCCACCTGGGCGAGGTAGTTACTGTACGTGACGGTGAAGGCGGTGCTGTCAGGGGACACGGCCACGGCGGCCGTCCCGGCCGGGCAGCCGGTACCGCTGGCCGCCACGCTGTCGATGACGATCCGGTCCTGCGGCGGGGGCGGGGGTGGGGACGGGCTGCCGCCGAAGGCTGACGAGCCGAACAATGACGTAGCGACACCAGTCGCGGCCAGCACGCGGAGCACCATGGGCTTCCCTTCGATCGTCCACGGATCCAGGGCGGGCGTCGCTTCCGAGTCCGACCCTCGGATTTCACGTGGGCATCGCATCACACGCTGCGCGTCTGCGTACAGAACGTGACTCTCCAGTCACTCAAACAGCCTCCAGGGTGGAGACCCCAGCCGTCGCCGGGCCGCGCGAGGTCGCCGGCGCGCTCGCCTCTCAGCGTCGCGCGCGAGCGCCGGACGGCTCGACCAGGCGATCGCCGAGGAGCCGGGTGCCGGCCTGCTTGACGTGCCTCAGCACGGGTGAGACCTCCATGCTCTGCAGCCCGGCGAGGGATCCGATGCGGTCCGAAGTGAACTCGAACAGTTCGTCGAGGTCCCGGCAGTGTGCGACGGCGTGGATGTTCCAGGGCCCGGAGATGGCCGCGGCGAAGGCGATCTCGGGTTCCTGCGCGAGCGTGCGGCCCGCGCTCTTCACCGCCGACGGGTGCACGCGCAGCCACAGGTTCGCGCGAGCGTGATAGCCCAGGGCCGCTGCGGCGATCTCGACGTCGATGTGAACGACGCGGTGCCGGAGCAGGGCGTCGAGGCGTCGCGAGACGCGTCCCGGAGTGAGACCGGCGGCGGTGGCGAGGTCGACGAGACCGGCGCGGCCGTCCGCGGCGAGCGCATCGAGCAGCTTCTCGTCCTCGGGGGTGAGGCGCAGCGGCTCGCGGGTGACGACCGGGGACTCGGTGAAAGGGGGCCCGCCGCTGCCCAGCGCCGCTTCCTCCTCCGAGGAGAGCGTGCCCTGCAGGGCGGACCAGTAGTGGCCACGGCCGCCGAGGAACTGACGGAGCATGGCGAAGGCGTTGATGTCGATCACCGCGGCCGTACGGGGAAGCCGCTGCTCCAGGAGGTCCTCGCGCTGTTCCCGCGTCCGGGACTGCGTCGCGCAGGTGATCTCGCAGCCCGCCGCGCTCAGGGCCACCCAGTTGACGTCGTCACGCTTGGCCAGCGCGTCGGCGATCGCCGGGCCGCTGCCGGGGCGGCAGCGCAGTCGCACCAGCCACCTGCTCTGCCCCAGGGCGCCCGGGTTGACCACGCCGGCCACGCGGATGACACCGTCGGCGCGCAGGCGGCGGTACCGACGGTTGACGGCCCCCTCGGTCAGGCCGAGGGCGGTCGCGATCGCGGCGAACGAAGCCCGCGGAGCGATCTGCAGCGCCCGGATGATTCGCACATCGTCGGGCTGTATTGCAGCGGATTCCGCCATGAGACCCCTCGTCATGTCGGCAATCCTACGAACGAGCGCTCGTGGCTCGCCCGGGGTGCGGTGCGGACGGAACACTCGAGGCGATGCCCGCACGGGGTACGACGCTCGAAGAACGGAGATGACGCCGGATGTCATCGACTGGCACCGAACAGCACCCACCGACCGCCCTCATCGTCGGGGCCTCGCGCGGCCTCGGCCACGCGATGGCGGCGGAGTTCCTCGACAGGGGGTGGAACGTCGTCGGCACGGTTCGCGACACCACGGCCCGCACGCCGCTGCACGATCTCGCGGACCACGCCGACGGGCGGGTAGCCGTCGAGCACCTCGACATCAACGACCCCGGCCGCCTGCCCCAGCTGCACGAACGCCTGGCGCAACGCCGGCTCGACGTGCTCTTCGTCAACGCGGGCATCACCAGCAACGAGCAGACGCCCATCGGGGCGGTCACGACAGCCGACTTCGTCGACGTGATGGTCACCAACGCGCTCAGCCCCATGCGCGTCATCGAAGCCCTCGAAGACCTGGTGACCCCGGCGGGACTCATCGGGGCGATGTCCTCCGGGCAGGGCAGCATCACCAACAACACGACCGGCAGCCGAGAGGTCTACCGGGGGAGCAAAGCAGCCCTGAACATGTTCCTGCGGAGCTTCGCGGCCCGGCAGAGCGACACGCAGCGCGCCTTCGTGCTCCTGGCACCGGGCTGGATCCGCACTGCCCTCGGTGGTCCGGACGCGCCGTTCACCATCGAGGAGACCGTCCCCTTGCTGGTGGACGTCCTGCTCTCCCGCCTGGGCACCCCCGGCCTGGCGTACCTGGACCGCTTCGGCCGGACCGTCCCCTGGTAGTGGGCTCCGGAGCCGTTCCGTTGGTGAAGTTGCCGAGGGGGACGTCCAGGATCGGGCAGCGGTCCGTCCTGTCACAGCATCAGGTGCACCGCCGTGGTCAGCAGGTAGGCCACCGCGAAGACAACCGCCGTTCGGCGCAGGCCCGTTGCCCAGATCAGTACGGCCGCACTGCCGAACCAGAGCAGGTCCAGCACCACCCGGCCCACCCCGTGCAGCGGCACCGTCGCACCCGGCGCGCCGAACAGCGCCCAGACCACGACGTACCCGGCCGGCAGGGCGAGGGCGAGCGCCCAGCGGGCTGGCCGGGCCGCCCGCCGGGTGAGCCCGAACCGCACGGCAGCGGCGTAGGCGGCGAGTTCGAGCAGGAGGGCGAGCGTGTCGTCGGCCATGCGCAGCACCCCGGTCATCGCACACGCCCGGCGACCCGCCGCGCCGCCTCCAGGTGCAGCAGCGCCAGCGCGCCGGCGCCGAGCGCCATCCCCCGGTTGCGGGTGCGCACCCCGATCGCGGCATCCCCCGCCTGCACAGCGCCCGCGAGCAGCAGCACCGCCAGAAGCGCCGGTCCGCCACGCCCGCGTACCAGTTGGTGCAGCAGTACCGCCCCCAGCGGCAACGCCCGGGCGGCGTACGCCTTTGCGTAGAACCGCACGTCCTCGGTCACCGGCTCCTCCTTCGGCAGCCCGAGCCCGGGGTTGATCAAACCGGCCGCGCAAGAGGCCGTCGACAACGCCGCCGCAGCGGCGTTGGCGATCACCAGCGGCTTCGGCAGCGCGCCCGTCGCAGTCCCGCCCATATCAAACACACCCCAAATGATTCGAGCTCTGAATGATTCGATAGAGATATTATCGCTCCCGTGAGCGCCGTCAACCCCTTTCGCTGACCTCCTCGCTGACCTCCTCGCTGTCCTAGATGGGCATGGCGCCGAGCCTGGAGGAACGCGGAGACGGCGCCGGTGCCCGCGCACCGGCGCCGTCCGTCGATCCGTCGTGCGAAGCGGACCCGGAGCCGCGCCACGCCGCTCAGGGGTGGAGGATCTTCAGGTTCGGCGGCGTCCTCGTCGGCCCAGCGTTCGATCTGGAGCGCGGCGCCCGGTGTCCTGCTTCCTCCGTCAGCGCGGGGAAAGCGTGTACTCGGTGTGGCAAGGGGCAGCTACGTCTCCTGGACGCGGAAGCGGGGGGGGGGGGGGGGCGGGGGGGGGGGGCGGCGCGCCCCCCCCCCGCCCGCGCCGGGGGGGCCCGGGGGGGGGCAGCGGCCCACGTGGGGGGGGGAAAAAATGGACCGGGGGGGCACC